>JAKOWB010000068.1 GCA_029781795.1 Pseudomonadota bacterium
CGCGCCAATTCGGGCGGCGGCGGGGCTTGGCCGCGCAGGGTCTTGAGCTCGGCAGCGAGCAGCGTCTCCTGGCGCTCGCGGTCGAGGCCGCCGGCCAGCCGGCGCCACAATATGTACTCCTGCGACCGGATGCGCTTGCCGGGAAAGCACGACCCGGCTTGGCGCAGCCGCCACAACAGGTCGATCCGGGCTTCGTCCAAGGGCGCACCAAAGCCGGGGCGCAGCACAAAGCCGGCGAAATTCAGCCACGCTTCCTCATGATCGACCGAGGCCTTGCGCCGGCCGATCGCGGCTTCCAGCCCCGGCCATAACGCGCGCAACAGCGCACCGTCCCAGGCACTCTTGGGCAGGCCAAGAATCGGCTCCAATCCGGCAATCAGCCGGGCCGCGGTCGGCTTGTCCTTCTGGCCCGAAGGCCGGGCGAACAGGGTCGCGATCCGCGCCCGCGCCGCTTCGACCGCAGCGGTCGCCACCTGGGGCGTCGGCGCCTGCAACGGTTCGGCCGGCGCCGCTCCTGAAGGCACCTCAGCTGGGACCGCTGCGGCACCGGCATCCCGCTCCTGGGGGCGGAGGTTGAATTCCAGCGGCCAGGATTGCGGGATCGCCGGATCGGCGCTGCGGCACTCGACCCGCAGCAGCCCGATGGCATTGGCCGAGGCGATCAGCGTCACCGGCACGGTCGGCCGCTCGATGCCGCGCCGCGATCGCGCCAGCCGCGCCACGGTCTCCAACGGCGGCAGCGCCTGCAAATCGCGGTCGTTCCAGGCGATCACCGCCCCAGCCGTGCAGTCCTCATGGCGGGTCGAGGCGAAGGTCTGGAAGCGCACCGGCCGGTCGAGCCGCAATTCCAGCCCGAGATCGGCGATCTCGAACACCTGGTCGGGCGCAGCGCCATGCGGCAGCAGGCAGATCAGCGCCCGGCCTGATGCCGCGCCGGCGGCTGCCACGCCGGGAGGCGCCTTGCCATGGGCATCGATGAACACCGCGCGCGCGGCACCGGCGGCGATGCGGTCGGCACGATCATGGAGCAGCCGGCCGAACCGCGCCGCCCCCCGCGCCACCGCCAGATCCGGCTCGGCATTGTCGAGCACCAGCGGCGCCGCGCCGCCCTGCCATTTGCCGATCTCGCCCGCGATGCGCTCGCGCAGCAGCGCCGGGCGCAGCGTGCCGCCATTGAACAGCACGGCATCGACCCGCGCCCGGCCGCGCAGGAAATCGACCAGATGGCGGGTCACCGCGCCGTCGGCGGCATAGGGCAGGCCCCATTCCTTCAGCGCCGCCGCCGCGCGCACCGGCCGTTCCTCGGGCCGGCATTCGGGGAAGAAGCCATCAAGCAGCACCTGGTGGATGTCGCCGCGGGTCAGCCGGGCGGTCCGCGCCTGGGCGAACAGGCTGGCGCCGCGGCCGGGCAAGGCAATCGGAAACTCTTCGTCGGCCGGGCCGGCGGCGGCCAGCGCCCGCTCCTTCACCTCGCGGCAACGGGCGACCAGATCGTCCCACTGCGCCCCGGCCAATCTTCCCCCGTCCTCGGCGAGCAGCGGCTCGACCCGGTGGGCCAGCGCCAGATCGATATTGTCGCC
>JAKOWB010000073.1 GCA_029781795.1 Pseudomonadota bacterium
GCCGCGCCGGCGCTGGACGTGGCGGCCGTGGCGCGCGCCCTGGGCGCGCAGCCCAGCGCCGCGGCGCCGGCCGACTCCAATGTGGCCGGGCGGCTGGCGCTGCAGGGCGTGCTGACGCACGGCGCGGGCGGCGCCGCCCTGATCGCGCTGGACGGCCAGCCCGCCCGGCCGCTGCGCGTGGGCGCCGTGCTGGACGGACTGGAGGGCGGCTGGACCCTGCGCGCGGTCACGCCGTCCGCCGCGGTGCTGGCGGCCCATGGGCGCGAGCTGCGGCTGGAGCTGCCGCCGCCCGACGAGCGCCCGCGTCCGCAGGCCGCTGCCTTGCCGCGGCCGGTGGCGGCACCGGCCGCCGCGGCGCCGCTGTCTGGCGCGGGGATTGGCGTGAGCCTGCCGCAGCGCTGACGCGGTTCGCCGACCGTCTCGGCCGTACGAGCGCGAAACCCTGTCTCGGGTGCGCTGCCCCGCGCACACCGGCTCCCGCTGATCGAGCGTCAAGCCTTCGGCGGTCGCGACGCCGACGACTTCTTCCTCAAGATGTATAAACGGCCATATTCATTTTTGTTTTTTGACTCTGGAGATTTTGATCAATATGGGTATATCGCGTATCTTCCCGACCCTGCTGCTGGGTGCTTCATGCCTTGCTGCCGCAACCAGCGCCTGGGCTTGCACACGGTTTGTCTTTCATGGCGCCAATGGCCAGGTGATGACGGCGCGCTCCATGGACTGGAAGAAGGACATCGTCAGCAACCTCTGGGTTCTGCCGCGCGGCATGGAGCGCACCGGGCAGACCGGTGCCAACACGCTGCGCTGGACGTCCAAGTACGGCAGCGTCATCACGTCGGGCTACGACATCTCCACCACCGACGGCGTGAACGAGGCGGGCCTCAACGCCAATCTGCTGTGGCTGGTGGAGTCGCAGTACCCGGCGTTCGATGCCAGCAGCAAACCCGGGCTGACGATTGCCGCCTGGGCGCAGTACGTGCTGGACAATTTCGCCACGGTGCAGGAAGCCGTTGCCGCGTTGAAGGAGCAGCCCTTCACCCTCGTGTCGGACAACGTGCCTGGCGAGGACCGGTTGACGACGCTGCACCTGTCCATGTCGGACGCCAGCGGCGACAGCGCCATCGTGGAGTACATCGGCGGCAAGCAGGTTATTCACCACAGCCGCAAGTACCAGGTCATGACCAACTCGCCCATCTTCGGGGAGCAGCTGGCGCTCGATGCGTACTGGCGGCAGATCGGCGGCACGACCATGCTGCCGGGCACCAACCGGGCCGCGGACCGGTTTGCCCGCGCCTCCTTCTACGTGAACGCGATTCCCAAGGACCAGGATCCGAACAAGGCGCTGGCCAGCGTGTTCAGCGTGATCCGCAACGTCTCGGTGCCCTACGGCATCAGCACGCCCGGGCAGCCCAACATCGCCTCCACCCGCTGGCGCACCGTGTTCGACCACCAGCGCAAGCTGTACTTCTTTGAGTCGGCCCTGACGCCGAACACCTTCTGGGTGGATCTGAAGGCGCTGGACTTCAGCAAGGAAAGCGGAAAGGTGCTCAAGCTCGACCTGGGGCCCGACCAGAACCACACCCACTCGGGCAACGCCACGCGGCAATTCCAGCCATCCGCGCCGTTTGAGTTCCTGGGGATCTAGGCGGGACGCTACAGCTTCTAGGCCTGCAAAAACAGCCGGTAGGCCGGGTTGGCCGTTTCTTCCACCCACGGGTAGCCCAGCTCGGCCAGAAAGCGCCCCAGCGCCGCGTCGTCGGCGGCGGGCACCTGCAGGCCGACCAGGATCTGACCGTAGTCGGCGCCCTGGTGGCGGTAGTGGAACAGCGAGATGTTCCAGCTCGGCTTCATGCCGCTCAAAAACTTGAACAGCGCGCCCGGCCGCTCGGGGAACTGAAAGCGCAGCAGCCGCTCGTCGCGCGCCAGCGGCGAGCGCCCGCCGATCATGTAGCGCACGTGCTCCTTGGCCAGCTCGTCGTGCGTCAGGTCGATGGCGTCGAAGCCCGCGCGCTGCAGGGCGGCGGTGATTTTGGGCGATTCGCCCTTGGCCACCGTGGTCAGGCCGACGAACACATGCGCCTTGCCGCCCTGCGCGGCGTTGGTGATGCGGTAGCTGAACTCGGTCACGTTGCGCGGCCCGCCGGGCAGCTGGCCGATCAGCTCGCACAGGCGCCGGAAGCTGCCGCGCTCCTCGGGGATGGTCACCGCCAGCAGCGCCTCGCGCTCCTCGCCCACCTCGGCGCGGTCGGCCACGAAGCGCAGGCGGTCGAAGTTCATGTTGGCGCCCGAGAGGATGGCGGCGTAGGTCTCGCCCTTGGTCTTGTGCGTGGCCACGTACTGCTTGACGGCCGCCACCGCCATGGCGCCCGAGGGCTCGACGATGCTGCGCGTGTCGATGAACACGTCGCGGATCGCCGCGCACACGGCGTCGGTGTCCACGCGGATGAACTCGTCCACCAGCTCGCGCGCGATGCGGAAGGTCTCGCTGCCCACCTGCTTGACGGCGGTGCCGTCGGCAAACAGGCCCACGTCGGGCAGCTGCACGCGCTGGCCGGCGGCCACCGACTGCGCCATGGCGTCCGAATCGCTCATCTGCACGCCGATGATCTTCACTTCAGGGCGCACCGCCTTGATGTAGCCGGCCACGCCGCTGATCAGCCCGCCGCCGCCGATGGCCACGAACACCGCGCTCAAAGGGCCCTGGTGCTGGCGCAGGATCTCCATGCCGATGGTGCCCTGGCCGGCGATCACCAGCGGGTCGTCGAACGGGTGCACGAAGCTTAATCCCTGCTCGGCCTGCAGCTTCAGCGAATGCTCGTAGGCGTCGGAATAGCTGTCGCCCACCAGCACCACCTCGCCGCCCAGCGCCCGCACGGCGTCCACCTTGACCTGCGGCGTGGTGACCGGCATCACGATCACCGCGCGCGCGCCCAGTTTGTGCGCCGCCAGCGCCACGCCCTGGGCGTGGTTGCCGGCGCTGGCGCAGATCACACCGGCCTTCAGCTGCTCGGGCGTCAGGTGCGCCATCTTGTTGTAGGCGCCGCGCAGCTTGAAGCTGAACACCGGCTGCTGGTCCTCGCGCTTGAGCAGCACCTTGTTGTGCAGCCGCCGGCCCAGCACCTTGGCGGGCGTCAGGTCGGACTCGACGGCCACGTCGTACACGCGCGCGGTCAGCACCTGCTTGAGGTAGTCGGTGGGGGAAAGGGCGGTGGAGGCAGCGGAGGGGGCAGCGGACATGGTGCAAGCGGACGCGAACGAGCCCGCCATCATAAGGAGCACGCCAAAGGCACGCCCGCTGCCCATGCTGCCTTGCAGCAAAAAAAAGCCCCGAACCGCGAGGCCCAGGGCTTAATCCACCTTTTGAAGGGGTGGAGGAGACAATCGGCGCCAGCAAATGCTTGCTGGCATGGGCGTAGTCTACACGAAAAGCACGATCGTGCGTGAATCATGTTGCGCTGCAGCATCGGGGCGCCGCCGGGCGGCATCTGGCTACACTGGGCGTCTGTCTTCGGAAAGGTCGAATCATCGTGGAATGCCAAGTCACCTGGACCGGTGCGGCGGGCGCGCGCTCGGGCATGGGCTTCGTGGCCGAGACCGGCTCGGGCCACGTCATCGCCATGGATGGCGCGCCCGACGCGGCCCACCCCGGGCAGGGCGGGCAAAACCTGGCGCCGCGCCCGATGGAAACCGTGCTGGCCG
Source organism: Pseudomonadota bacterium (assembly GCA_029781795.1). Classification (GTDB taxonomy): domain Bacteria; phylum Pseudomonadota; class Alphaproteobacteria; order Kiloniellales; family JACOMY01; genus JAKOWB01. The sequence goes on from JAKOWB010000073.1 coordinate 3,703, forward strand.
GCGCCGGCGGCTGCACCGCCTACGACGTGGTGCTGATCCTGCAGCGCGGCCGCCACGACGTGCGCGGCTGCAGCGTGCGCCTGACCAGCGAGCGCGCGGCGCAAGACCCCAAGGTGTTCACGCGCATCCACATGCATTTCACCGTCACCGGCAAGGCCGTGCCGGCCGCCGCGGTCGAGCGCGCCATTGCCCTGAGCCATGAGAAATACTGCTCGGCCTCGATCATGCTGGGCAAGACGGCCGAGATCACGACCTCGTTCGACGTCGTCGAACCGGCCTGAACGCCGGGCCGGGCGTCAGATGTAGTGCGCCGTGCCCGTCATCACCCGCGCGGCGGCGCGCATCAGGGCGCGCACGGGCAGGGGCAGTTCGGCGCCGCCGGCCGCCAGGGCCAGGTCGGCATGGCGGGCTTCGTCCGCCTTCATCTGGGCCACCACGGCGCGCGAGGTGGTGTCGGCGGCGGGCAGGCGCTCCATGTGCCGGGCCAGGTGCGCCTCGACCTGGCGCTCGGTCTCGACCACGAAGCCCAGGTTCATCCGGTCGCCCCCCAGCTTGCCGGCCAGCACGCCGATGCCGAAGGCGCCGGCATACCAGAGCGGGTTGAGCCAGGACGGCCGGCTGCCCAGTTGCTGCAGGCGCTCGCGCGTCCAGGCCAGATGGTCGGTTTCCTCGCGCGCGGCGGCATCCAGCTGCTGGCGCAGGGCTTCGCTGTGGCTGGTCAGCGCCTGCGCCTGGTACAGGGCCTGCGCGCAGACCTCGCCCACGTGGTTGACCCGCATCAGGGCGCCCGACAGGCGCCGGTGTTGCTCATCGAGGGGGTCGGCGGCCGCCAGTCCGGCGGCCGGGCTGGGGCGCGCGGGCTGGGGCTGGGCCAGCAGGGTGCGCAGGGCACTGTCGGCGGCGCCCAGCAGGCGATCGGTCAGTGACAACATGTATGCATGGTACGCCAGGCCGCTGCCGCCGGGTGCGTGCGGGGGGTGTTGCAATGGCCCAACGCCATGCCGCGGGGTGTAGCCGATTCGCAACAAATCGAAGCTCCTGCGGCCGTTTCGGCGCGGAAGTCTTTGCATGTTGCCGGCAGGTCTGGTGCAATAGCAACAACTTCCCAATCGGGGAGGTTGGCCCGGGGAACCGGCGGGAATCGCAGACGGACCCTTCGCACCGGAGCCCTATGTTTAACCTTGGAGAACTTGCAATGAAAAAATCTCTGATCGCCCTGGCCGTGCTGGGCTTCACCGGTGCCGCGATGGCTCAATCCTCCGTGACCCTGTACGGCGTGGCCGATGCGGGTATCGC
>JAKOWB010000088.1 GCA_029781795.1 Pseudomonadota bacterium
CTACGTCACGCCCAAGGAGCACCTGGGCCTGCCCGACCGCGACGACGTCAAGCAGGGCATCATTGCCTACAAGATCGCCGCGCACGCGGCCGACGTGGCCAAGGGACACCCGGCGGCGCGGGCGCGCGACGACGCGATCAGCCACGCGCGCTTCGAGTTCCGCTGGGAAGACCAGTTCAACCTGGGGCTGGACCCGGAGACCGCGCGCGAATTTCACGACGAGACCCTGCCTAAGGACGCCGCCAAGACGGCGCACTTCTGCAGCATGTGCGGGCCCAAGTTCTGCTCGATGAAGATCACGCAGGAGGTGCGCGACTTTGCCGCCGCCAAGGGCTTGAACGAGGCCGACGCGCTGAAGGCGGGCATGGATGAAAAGGCCGGCGAGTTCGCCCGGCAGGGCGGCGAGTTGTACATCCCCATTCAGCCGGTGTGACATGGGGCCCGCCGTTCAATCCATCGGCATTGCCGGCGCCGGCCTGCTTGGCCGCCTGCTGGCCTGGCGCCTGGCCCGCGCCGGGCACGCGGTGCAGGTGTTCGACGCCGCCACCGGTCCGCAGCCGGTGTTTCGCAGCCAGGCGCCGGACGAAGGCTATGTGCCGACAGCGGCCGGCTTCACGGCCGCGGGCATGCTCAGCCCGATGGCCGAGCTGGACAACGCCGAGCCGGCCGTTGCCGCCCTGGGCTGGCGCTCGATCGTGCTGTGGCGGCAGATCGCGGCCGCGCTGCCCACGCCGCAGCCGCTGCTGTCGGTGCAGGGCAGCGTGCTGCTGGCGCACCGTGGCGACGCGGGGGCGGCGCAGCGCGTGCTGGACCGCCTGATGCACGCGGCGCAGTCGCCGCAATGGCCGCGCGAACATGGCGCGATCGAGCCCTTGTCGATGCAGGCGCTGCGTGAGCTGGAGCCGTCCATTCAGGGCCCCGCGCAGGCCTGGCTGCTTCCGGGCGAGGGCCACATCGACACCGTGGCGACCATGTTGGCCCTACAGGCCACGGCGCCGGGTGTGCGCTGGCATTGGGGCGCGCCGGTGGCGGGCGTGCAGGCGGATGAGGGCACAGGCGTGCTGCATCTGGCCGATGGGCGGGCCTTGAAGTTCGATGCCGTGATCGACGTGCGCGGGGTCGGCGCCCGGGGCTCTGCTTCCTTGCCCGAGGCTGCCATGCCCGTGCGCGGCGTGCGCGGCGAAGTCATCG
>JAKOWB010000122.1 GCA_029781795.1 Pseudomonadota bacterium
AGCGCATCTCGCTGCTGCCCTTCGGCGTCGACGTGACGCGGTTCCGGCCCGCGGCGGCGGCGCCCCGCTCGGGCCCGGTCCAACTGCTCTTCGTCGGGCAGCTCGCGGCACGCAAGGGGCTGGCCTACCTGCTCGAGGCACTGCGCCTGCTGCCGCCCGGTCTCTGCCGCGCGACGCTGGTCGGCCCCCTGGCGGCGCCACCCGCGGCCCTGGCGCCCTATGCCGGCCTGTTCGAGCATCGGGCCGCCGTGCCCTATCACGAGGTCCAGGCGGTCTTCGCCGCCGCCGACCTCTTCGTCTATCCCTCGCTGCACGAGGGCTCGGCGCTGGCGATCTACGAGGCGCTGGCCTGCGGCCTGCCGGTGGTGACGACCCCGAACAGCGGGTCGGTCGTCGAGACCGGGCGCCAGGGGCTGATCGTGCCGGCCGGCGACGCCGGCGCGCTGGCCGAGGCCGTGCGCCACCTCGCGCTGGATGCGCCGCTGCGCCGCGACATGGCGGCGGCGGCGCGCGTTCGGGCCTTGGAATTCACCTGGGATCACTATCGCGCCAGGCTGGGCGGCATCCTCGGCGGCTTGCTGGGCCCCGCCTAGGAGCGCTGCGGCGTCTCCGCTAGACTGCCGCGCTGGGGGAACCGCGTCATGCTCGACCTGCTGCTGGCCCTGCTGGGGGTCGTTTCCTTGGGCCTCTTCCTGCTGCGCTGGCAGTACCTGCTGGCAGGCCTGCTGATCTACATCGCCTTCGCCGGGGCGCTCATCCTTTGGTCGCAGCAGTCGGCGATCTTCCTGCTGGCCAAGGACCTGTTCTTCGTCCTGCCGCTCTATGTCGCGGTCCTGCTGCTGCGCCCGCAGGTCCTGGCGCAGTCGGCCCTGCCGCCCTGGTTGACGCTGTCGCTGCTGTTCCTCAGCCTGGTCGTGCTGCTGCAGACCCTGAACCCCGGCGTCGTCAACGTCGCCCTCGCCTTGATCGGCGCCAAGGTGTGGCTGCTCTATATCCCGCTCGCCTACATCACCGCGGCAATGCTGCGCACACCCGAGGACATCGTGCGCCTGCTCCGCGCCATCGTGCTGGTGGCGCCGATTCCCTGCCTCGTCGGCCTCTACCAGTGGAGCCTGTCCGAGGTCATCGGCTACCGCGAGGCCCTGACCGACTTCTATGGCGAGGCCGCGGCCAGCGCCACGCAGAACTTCACCCAGTTCACCATGGGCGGCGTGATCCGGCGCATCCCCTCGACCTTCAGCAACTCCGCGTCCTACTTCGTCTATACCCTCTGTCTCCTGTCCGCGGCGCTGGCACTGCAGGCGCTCGACTG
>JAKOWB010000123.1 GCA_029781795.1 Pseudomonadota bacterium
GAGGGCACGCCCCTGGCCAGCTGCCAGACCGGCGGCGGACATGAGTCCGGCCGCCGCGCCGGTACCGAGAACGTCGCCGGCGCCGTAGGCCTGGCCCGCGCCCTGGCCCTGACCCAGGGCGATCGCGCCGCCGCCTGCGCCCGCGCAGCCGCCCTGCGCGATCGCCTGATCGCCGGCCTCCTGGCCATCGATGGCGTCGTGCTGACCGGCCACCCCACCGAACGCCTGGCCGGCCACGTGTCCGTCTGCGTCGCCGGCGTCCCCGCCGACGCCCTGATCCTGGGCCTCGACATGCGCGGGATCTGCGCTTCCAGCGGCTCGGCCTGTTCCAGCGGCAAGGTGGCGGCCAGCCATGTGCTCACGGCCATGGGCCTGGACCCCGAGCTGGCCCGCGGCGCCCTGCGGCTGTCGCTGGGTCGGCACACGTCGGCCGAGGATGTTGACCATGTCATCGCCGTGCTCACCGCCTTGGTGCCGCGGCTGCGGACCGTCACCCGGACCCTGGCCGTCCCAGGCTGAGGCGGGGACGCCGTTCCTTGGGCACCTGGCGGGTCAGCAACCTCGTCGCCTCGGCCGACGCCATCCATGGCTGGCTGTGGCAGGCGTCACGTCCCGACGCTACCGCGGCCGAGCGGCGGATGGAGCTGGAGCGCAGCGCGGCGCGGGCGGCCTCCGACGTGGCCGTCGTGCGCGGCTTGGCGCGCGAGCATGGCGCGGCGATAGCCGAGCTGCCCGAGCCCTCCCGGTTGGCCTTCGGCTGGCTGGCCTGGCTGGCGGGGGATGTCGAGCATCCGCGGCGGCAGGTCGAGACCCTGGCCGGCTTCCGGCGCGCCGCCGAAAGCCAGGGCGGCCAACTCTGCTGGGCCGCGATCAAAGCCATGAGGTCGCTGCTGCGCGGCAAGGGGCGGCCGCCGCATTTCGAGCTGCAGGCGAACATCGTCTTCATCGGCGCCAGCGACGCGGTACTCCGGGCCGCCTATGAGCGGGCACGCGGCCAGGCGCGGCCGCGGGAGGTGGACCTGATCGACGCCCATGCCGGCAGCGCCGAAGCCCTGGCCATCCACGACGCGCTCGCGGCGGAGCTGCAGGCCGAGCCGACGGCCCTGGCCCGCGGACGGCATCAAGATCTGGTGGCCGTCTTCAACCGGGTGAACCAGGCCTTCTTCGCCGGACGGGTCGCACAGCCGACGCTGCTGTGGTCCGATCAGGTGACCCGCCGCAAGCTGGGCCATTACAGGCCCCTGTCCGACGAACTGCAGCTGAGTCAGACCCTGGATCGACCCGATGTTCCCGACGAG
>JAKOWB010000135.1 GCA_029781795.1 Pseudomonadota bacterium
CCATGCCGCAGCCGGGCGCCGTCAAGGTCATGTCGATCACCACGTGCAGCTTGCCTTCCTCCTCGGCGAAGGGCAGCAGCTCGCAGCGGTAGACCAGGCCCAGGTCGACGATGTTGATCGGGATCTCGGGGTCGTAGCAGGTGCGCAGCGCCTCCCACACCAGGGGTTCGACGTCGCCGGCCTGCACGTCGCCGTGGTCGATGACGGGGGTCGGGTCCTGCTTGCCGATGGCGTCGGCGTCGCTGCCGCGCAGGCGCACCAGCTGGCCTTCGACCAGCAGGGTGAAGGACGAGCCCAGCGCCTGCGTCACCTCGGCCCAGGTGCCTTCCTCCAGCTCGACCGGCGTGCCGGCGGGCACCAGCTCGACCTGCACGGTGCGGCGCACCAGCACGGTTTCTCGGTTGCGTCTCATCGGCCGGGCTCCTGATCCGGAATGACGGTTTCGGTGCTGCCCGAGCCGTCTTTGGCGATGGCGTGCATCAGCGCGTGCCAGCCCAGCAGCGCGCACTTGATGCGGCTGGGGTACTGGCGCACGCCGGCCAGGCTGATCAGCTTGCCCAGCGGGGCGTCCTCGGGTTCTTCCTCGCCCGTCAGCACGGCGCGAAAGTGCTGCTGCAAGGCCTTGGCGGCGGCGACGTCGCGGCCCTTGACGGCCTCGGTCATCATCGAGGTGGAGGCCATGCAGATGGCGCAGGCGTGGCCGGTGAAGCGGATGTCCGCCACGCGCTCGCCCTGCAGATCCAGCTCGACGGCGATCTGGTCGCCGCACGAGGGGTTGGTGCCCTGGGCCTGGTGCGTGGGGTGGGGCAGGTGGCCGAAGTTGCGCGGCGCGCGCTTGTGCTCCAGCACCACCTCCTGGTACAGGTCGTTCTCGGCGCTGCTCATCGCAAGACCTCCAGCGCGCGTGCGACGCCGGCGATCAGGCGCTCGACCTCGTCGGGGGTGTTGTAGAGGGCAAACGAGGCGCGCGTGGTGGGCCCCAGGCCCAGGTGGTCGATCAGCGGCTGCGCGCAGTGGTGGCCGGTGCGCACGGCGATGCCCTGCTCGTCCAGCAGGGTGCCGATGTCGTGCGGGTGCACGTCGCGCGCCACGAAGGACAGCAGGGCCGCGTCGGTGGCGTGCGGCGCCAGCACGGTGACGCCCTCGATGGCCGACAGGCCCGCCACGGCCTGCGCGCGCAGGGCATGCACGTGGGCGTCGATGGCGGCGCGCCCCACCTGGTCGATGAACCGAGCGGCGGCGGCCAGGCCGACGGCGCCGCCCACGTTGGGCGTGCCGCCTTCCAGCCGCGCGGGCAGGGCGGCGTAGCAGGCGCTGTCGTACTTGACCCACTCGACCATGTCGCCACCCAGGCGCAGCGGGTGCAGGCGCTCCAGCGCGGCGTGGCGGCCGGCCAGCACGCCGGTGCCCATGGGGCCGTACATCTTGTGGCCGGAGAAGGCCATGAAGTCGCAGTCCAGCTGCGCCAGCACGGGCACCGCGTGGCTGACGGCCTGCGCGGCGTCCAGCACGGTGAGCGCGCCGGCCTGCGCGGCCATGCGCAGCATCTCGGCGTAGGGCGGGCGCTCACCGGTGGCGTTGGCGCCGGCAGTGATGGCAAATACGCGCGTGCGGGGGCCGAGCAGGCGCGCCAGGTCGGCCGTGTGCAGGCGGCCCTGGGCGTCGGGGCGCAGCACCAGCAGTTTGGCGCCGGTGGCGGTGGCGGCGTGCTGCCAGGGGATCAGGTTGGCGTGGTGCTCCAGGCCGCTGACGATGATCTCGTCATCGGCGCGCAGCCAGGCCTTCTTGGGGCCGCCCAGCCACAGGCCTTGGGCGATGGTGTTGAGCGCTTCGGTGGTGCCGGAGGTGAACACCAGCTCGTGCTCGGGCCCCGCGCCGATGAAGCGCTTGAGCGTGGCGCGCGCGGCCTCGAAGTCGTCGGTGGCGCGCTGGCTCAGCGTGTGCACGCCGCGGTGGATGTTGGCGCGGTCGTGCGTCTCGAACTGGCGCATGGCGTCCAGCACGGCCAGCGGCATCTGCGTGGTGGCGCCGTTGTCCAGATAGGCCAGCGGTGCGCCGTGCACCGACTGCTGCAGCACCGGGAACTGCGCGCGCAGGGCCGGCAGGTCCAGCGCCTGCGGCTGGGGGGCGAAACGGATATCACCCATGGGCGGCCTCCTGGGGGGTGCTCAGGTGGCGGGCAATGGCCTGGTGCAGCCAGCCGCTGGCCAGCCAGGGCTCGAGCAGGCTGGCGCCGTCGGCATCATCCAGGCAGCGCTCGAGCACGGCGCGCGCCATGCCGTCGATGATCAGGGCGCGCGCGGTGGCCTCGTCCAGCCCGCGCTGGCCGGCGTAGAACAGGGCGTCGGCCGGCAGCGCGCCCCAGGTGGCGCCGTGCACCGCCTGCACCTGGTCGTGCAGGATTTCGAGGTGCGGGCGCAGCACCATGCGCGGCTGGCCGGCGAGCGCGATGCCCGACAGGCGCTGGCGCACCGAGGCGTCGTCGGCGCCGGCGGCGATGCGGGTGTAGGCATTGGCCACCGCGCGGGCACTGTCGCTGGCCAGGGCCAGGGCCTCGACCTGGCTGATGGTGTGCGGCGCGTCCAGGCGGCTGACGATCTGGTGGTCGATGGCTTGCGTGCCGGCCAGCAGCAGGCCGGCGTGGCGTGCCTCGGCGCCCGCGCCCTGCAGTTGCACCACGCAGCGCTGCAGGTGGTAGCTGCCGCCGGTGGCGACCAGGGCCTGCGCGTAGTGGGCGCCGGCGGCCAGCGTGGCGTGCACGAAGTGGGCGCTGCGGTCCTGCGGGCCGGGCGCGGCCACGCGCAGGTGCTGCAGGCGGGCGCCGCGCGCCAGCTGGATGTGCACGTGCAGGTTCTGCGCCAGGCCTTGCTGGCACACGGCGGGGTCGTGCTCGTGCGACTCGATCAGCATGCAGCGCACGCCCTCGTCCACGTCGAGCACCAGCAGCGGCGCCTCGGCCTGGGCGCGCGGCTGGTGGCGCAGGTGCAGCCACACGATGTCCTGCTCGCCGGGCGCCTTGCCGGGCGAGCCCTGCACACGCAGGCGCAGGCCCTGGCGGCACAGGGCGCGGTGGGCCCAGGCGAAGGGGGCGGCGTCGCCGCCTTCGCCGGGCGGGGGCAGGCCGGCAAACAGCTCGGCGCGCTGGGCCGGGTCCAGCGCATCGAGCCAGCGGGCATCGACGCCACTGGCTGGGGTCTGGCCGATGGGCAGCAGCGTCCAGCCGGTGCCGGCCAGCGGCGGGGCGTCGCAGGCGGCGTCGGCCGCGGGCTGGCCCTGCCACTGCGCCAGCTCGGGCGGGGGCAGGTGGCGAAACGATTCGCTGCGGCGGCCGATCCAGCCGTGCGTGGCCAGGTGGCTTTGGGCCGCCAGGATGTCGGCGCGGGCGCTGTCCATGCTCAGGCCTCCGCGGTGGCCGCCGTGCGCGCGAAGCCGGTGCGGGCGATGCGGCGCGCCAGCTCGATGTCGCCGGTCTCGGCGATG
>JAKOWB010000146.1 GCA_029781795.1 Pseudomonadota bacterium
GGTGCGGGCCTTCGACAGCCCCCGCGACCTGGAGGAGGCCCTGCGCGACGCCGGGCTGTCCAGGCGCCAGGCGCGGGCGCTGCTGGCGAAGGGCTGGGCCGGCCTGCAGGCCGACGCCAACGACACCAGCGAGGCCGACGCGGCGGCCCTGCTGGCGGAGACCATCAACCGCCGATGCGCCGCACTGGCCCGGCTTTAGGAGCAACCCCCATGACCGACCTTTCGACCCTGACCAAGAGCTTCGACGCCTTCGCTGGCACCGCCGAGGAGGCGCTGAAGAAGCTGGCCGACCAGAACAAGGACCTCGGCGACCGGCTGTTCCAGATCGAGAAGCGCGGGCAGCTGGTGCCCGGCCTACACGGCACCGGCCCGATCACCGGCACGCTGTCCGGCGAGGGCGGCGAGCTGAAGCGCATCACCTCGGCGCCGGAGTTCTCGGCCCTGCTGGAGCGGCGCACCAAGGACGCCGCCTTCAACATCAAGGCCGGGGCGCTGCTGGAGACGCGCAACGCGATCATCAACGACGGGCAGACCTTCGCGCAGGCGACGCGCCTGCCGGGCATCGTGGCCGCGCCGCACCGCCGCACCTGGCTGCGCGACCGGATGCCGATGCTGCCGGCGACCAGCGCCAGCGTGGAGTTCACCCGCCAGAACGTCTACAGCAACGCCGCCGCGCCGCAGGGCGCGACCTCCTCGCCGCTGCAGTTCGAGAACGAGACCAAGCCCGAGTCCAGCATCACCTTCACGCTGGAGGATGCGAAGGTCCCGACCATCGCGCACTGGCTGAAGGCTTCGCGCCAGGTCCTGTCCGACTCGGCGGCGCTGCAGAACTTCCTGCAGACCCAGCTGCTCTACGGCCTGGAACTGGAGCTCGAAGACCAGATCCTCAACGGCGTCGGCACCGGCGCCAATATGAGCGGCCTGGTGACCAATGCGACGGCCTACAACCGCGGCGCCACGGGTGACACCCGGATCGACACGCTGCGCCGGGCTGTCACGCAGCTGGAGCTGTCCGAGTTCACCCCGGACGTGGTGATCCTCAATCCGGCCGACGCCGAGGCCCTGGACCTGCTGAAGGATCAGGAGAACCGCTATCTGATCGGGCAGCCCGCCGGTGCCGGCGCTTCCGCCCTCTGGTCGACCCCCGTGCACAAGACCAACGCGATGCCCGCCGGCACCTTCCTGGTCGGCGAGCTGCAGCGGGCGACCGCCCTCTGGATGCGCG
>JAKOWB010000147.1 GCA_029781795.1 Pseudomonadota bacterium
CGAGGCGATCACGGGCAACGACCTGGTCTGCGCCGCCGTGCTCTCGGGCAACCGCAACTTCGAGGCGCGCATCCACCCGAATCTCAAGGCCAACTTCCTCGCCAGCCCGCCGCTGGTGGTGGCCTACGCGATCGCCGGCAACGTGATGCGCGACCTGATGACCGAGCCGGTGGGGTTGGGCACGAACGGCAAGCCGGTCTACCTGGGCGACATCTGGCCGACGAGCGACGAGATCCATGCGCTGATGAAGCATGCGATGGATCCGCAGGCCTTCGAGCACAACTACGAGCAGGTGCAGAAGAAGCCCGGCAAGCTGTGGAATGCGATCGAAGGCACGAAGGGGCAGGTCTACGACTGGCCGGCGTCGACCTACATCGCCAGGCCGCCCTTCTTCGACGCCTTCACGGCGCAGCCGCGGGCGGTGAGCACGAGCATCGAAGGCGCGCGCATCATGGCGCTGTTCGGCGACTCGATCACCACCGACCACATCTCGCCGGCCGGCTCCATCAAGGAGAGTTCGCCGGCCGGCCAGTGGCTGAAGGCGCACGGCGTGGCGAAGGCCGACTTCAACAGCTACGGCTCGCGGCGCGGCAACCACGAGGTGATGATGCGCGGCACCTTCGCCAACGTGCGCATCAAGAACCTGATGTTGCCGCCGCTGGCCGACGGCTCGCGCGAGGAGGGCGGGCTGACGCTCCTGCAACCCTCGGGCGAGAAGCTCGCCATCTACGACGCGGCGATGAAGTACATCGCCGCCGGCACGCCGACCGTGATCTTCGGCGGCGAGGAATACGGCACCGGCTCCAGCCGCGACTGGGCCGCCAAGGGCACGCAGCTGCTGGGCATCAAGGCGGTGATCGCCAAGAGCTTCGAGCGCATCCACCGCAGCAACCTGGTCGGCATGGGCGTGCTGCCGCTGCAGTTTAAGGCGGGTGATTCGTGGGAGACGCTGGGCCTGAAGGGCGACGAGATCATCGCCATCGACCTCGGCGGCGCGATCAGGCCGCAGGCCGACGCCTCACTGACGATCCGCCGCGCCGACGGCAGCACGCAGCGCGTGACGCTCACGCTGCGCATCGACACGGCTATCGAGGTGGACTACTACAGGCACGGCGGCATCCTGCCGTTCGTGTTGAGGCAGTTGCTGGCGGGGTGAGTTCCGCAATCTTTCTTCTTCGTGCGTCGGTCGGCGCGCGGGCCGGGGGGCCGGGCAGGCGTTCTCCGGCCCACGCTCGCGGGCGACCACCGCGCCCCGCCCACACTCCCTCTTCAACACCGCGTTCGGCCTGCCCACGCCAGGGCGACCGCGAATGGGGCCTGCGCCCGCCCGCCCAACCCCCCGGCCCCACCACAGCGGTGGCCCGAGACGGGCATGCCTCCAGCGGTTCGGGGGTCGGCGGTGGTGCCTGCGGGCGCAGGCCCCATTCGCGGTCGCCCTGGCCGTGGCAGGCTCGAGATGGTGTTGACGAATCGACCGTGGCGGCGCTCGGTGGCCGCCCGCGAGCGTGGGCCGGAGAACGCAGGTACCGCCGCCGGCCCAGGCGCTCGAGCCGGGGCAGGTGGAATAAACGCCCGCGCCGAACGCCGGCCGCCGCTACCAGCTCGCCTCACGGTCCGGCGTCGCGCCGATCTTGTGGATGGACAGATCGGCGCCCTCGTATTCCTCCTCGGGCGTGAGGCGCAGCGAGGTGATCGCGCGGATCGCGCCGTAGACGGCCAGGCCGCCGGCGAAGGCCCAGCTCACGCCCATCAGCGTGCCGACGAACTGCGCCAGGAAGCTCACGCCGCCCAGGCCGCCGAGGGCCGTCTGGCCGAAGATGCCGCAGGCGATGCCGCCCCAGGCGCCGCACAGCCCGTGCAGCGGCCACACGCCCAGCACGTCGTCGATCTTCCAGCGGTTCTGCGTCAGCGTGAACAGCGCGACGAAGATCGCGCCGGCCGCGCCGCCCACCACCAGCGCGCCGGCCGGGTGCATCACGTCGGAGCCGGCGCACACCGCCACCAGGCCGGCGAGCGGGCCGTTGTAGGCGAAGCCCGGGTCGTTGCGGCCCATCAGCACGGCCACCAGCGTGCC
>JAKOWB010000151.1 GCA_029781795.1 Pseudomonadota bacterium
CCCTGGCCCGGCCTGCTGGCCGAGCGCTTGACGGCGGAGCAGGTCTTCCCCGTCGCCGCGCCTGCACAGTAGCGACACCGCGGCCATGAGCCTCGCCGCCGCCGAGGCCGGCCTCGGCGTCGCCCTGGCGCGCAGCGCGCTGGCGGCCGGCGCGCTGAAGGCACGGCGACTGCGGCGCCTGTTCCAGACCGCGCTGCCCGCCGCCGAGTCCTTCTGGCTGCTGCGCCCCGCCGACCGCCCGCCGAGCCCGGCGGCCGAGCGGGTCAGGATCTGGCTGCTCAACGGGGCGAGCCCGCACAACTAGCCCTCTCCCGCGGGGAGAGGGTTCGATAGCCCCCAGCCAAAATCACCCCCAGCCAAATTCGACGGCGGCCCATGCGGCGGCGGCGCTGGTGGCGCGGCGGGCGCGGCCTTAGCGTCGCGGCCCATGACCGCCCTGGTGCAACCGCCGCTGGTTCCCGTCCGCCCCCTGGCCCCCTGGCTGGGGCCGGCGTTGCTGGTGCTGAGCGGCGCGCTCTGGGGCATCACCTTCCCGCTGTCGAAGATCGGCATCGAGGGCGGCATCCCGCCCTTCGCCTATGGCTGCTGGGCGGCCGGGCTCTCGGCCCTGGCGCTGTTGGCGGTCATGCGCCTCAAGGGCCAGCGCCTGCCGCTGGGGCGGGCCCACCTGCGGCTCTACTTCGTCGTCGGCGTGTTCGGCCAGGCGCTGCCCAACATCGCCTACTACTTCTATATCCCGCACATGCCGGCCGGCCTGGCGGCGGTGATCATCACCACCTCGCCGCTGCTGACCCTGGTGCTGGCGCTGCTGCTGGCGATCGAGCGTTTCGACCTGCTGCGCGCCATCGGCGTCGCCTGCGGCTTCGGCGGCGCCTTGATGCTGGTGCTGCCGGGCTCGGCCCTGCCCTCGCCCGACGCGCTGCCCTGGGTGCTGCTGGCCTTCTCCACGCCCTTCTTCTATGCCGGCTCGAACATCGCCATGGCGCGCCTGCGCCCGCGCGACCTCGGCGCGCCGGCCATGGCGGCGGGCATGTTCCTCGCGTCCTGCCTGTTCCAGCTTCCCGCCGTGGCGATCAGCGGCGAGTGGCGCATGATCCTGCCGCCCAGCCAGCCGCACGAGTGGGCGCTGCTGGCGCAGGTCGCCTGCTCCTGCAGCGCGCACCTCATCTACCTGACGCTGATGCCGCGCCTCGGCCCGGTCTACATGAGCCAGGTTGGTTACATCGTCACCCTGGCCGGCATCCTCTGGGGCCTGATCTTCTTCGGCGAGCAGCTCAGCCCCTGGGCCTACGGCGCCGCCGCCGCCATCCTGGGCGGCGTGGCGCTGGTCAACCTCGGCGGCTACCGGCGGCGGGCGAAGGGAAGCGCGCCGGCCTGACTTGACAGATATAACCATATAGGTTACTACTTGGCTGCCAATAGCCAAGGAGTAACTGCATGCTGGCATCTCCCCACAAACGCGTCCGCCTGGGCAAGGCGGTCGGCCACGAGCAGCCCAACACGGCGGACGACATCGCCGCGATCCAGCAGGTGCTGGACGGCATGGGGCAGTATCACCTGAAGAACGGGCGTCCCGGACAGCACGACGAGCGGCTGTGGAGTTCCCTGCGCGGCGTGCAGCGCCGCTTCGGCTTGAAGGCCGACGGCATCGCCCAGCCCGGCGGGCCGACGGAGTACCTGCTGAATGCGCTGCACGCCGGTGGCCTGACCGCCCTGGCTCCCGACCGGGCCAGGACGCCCGACCGCGACAGCTTCCACCGCCAGCTTCTGCTGCGCCGGCCGGTCGGCGAGGGCGGCGGCAACGATCCCGACGACGAGGATGTGGTCAGGCATGGCCTTGTCCTGCTCGGCGACCTGCCGCTCGGCGCCGTGGTGCCCGGCAATCACTTGCCGCCGGGCGCACTGGGCGACGGCATCGAGCGCTTCAACCGCCGCCGCGGCCTGCCGCCCGGCCGCCGCGTCGACCCCGGCAGCCCCGCCGCCGTCCGCCTCGCCAAGGAGCTCGGCATCGCCTTCGCCGACAAGCTGCCCGACGCGGCGCCCGCCGACGGCCCATCCGCCACCGACCGTCACGGCGGCGGCCCCCGGCCGCTCGCCGACAAGCAGAAGGGCAAGGTCACCGGCGACCGCCCCGGCGCCGCCTACTGGGGCGAATACGGCAGCGAGCCGGTGGTCGGCGCCCTCGACGACGCGGACTTCCGCCGCCGGATCGTTCAGATCACGGGCGTGGAGATTCCCGAGAAGCGAAACAACGAGCGGATGCGGCGCGAGTGGGTCCCCTTCAGCGGTGCATTGAAAGACGCCGGCTTGGGACCGGATGCGCAGTTCGCGATGCTGCAGACTTTTGCGTGGGAAGGCGGGACCTCGCCCGACCTGGACGAATACGGCAATGTCGAAGCCGTAGCCGGTATCTATAATAGCAAAGAACTGCCAAGGTACATGAAGTCGGCAAGCATACCGGCGGGAACAAAGGTCGAGAATCTTACGAACCGGCAAAGAGCTGCTTTTTACAAGGCTTACTTCAATTGGGAGTATCAGGCCCTTCGCCGAACCGGCGGCATAGCGACTTTGGACAAGATCGGCGATCACCAAGTCGCTGCGGCGGTCGGCGATACACTCGTGCGGGGCGGTGGCGACACCATCGAACAAGCGTTACAGAAAAGCATCTATGAGACCTTAGAGCAGGACCCCAGCTTAGCGGCATCCTTGAGTGAACTGCGTCGTGGCTCTGATGGGCCTGACAGGCCTGGATCCACCGAAGCGCGGATCGCTGTCGATGGCGACTTTGGACCGGACAGCCTGCGAGCACTCCAGGTCATCGCAGCATCACCAACTGGTAAGAGAGCGTTCCTGGATATCCTTGCAGAGCAACGTATCGCCTTTCACAAACACAAGCTTGGCAAGCTCAGCCAGGGCGATCTCGACCGCTACGACTACTTCCGATTCCAGTGTCCCCACGGCTTGGTGCCGCGCCATTTCGACGTGCTATACCAATCGACGATCACCCACCCGGAGTCTTCCTCACGAGCCAGCAATGTAATGAAAGGCCAAGGTGGTTCCACTCCACCTGAAGGCGTTTGGTAGATGCCTTGGCCGAAGCAACCCGTTCGAGGACAACGGGCAAGTACGTCGGCTGCAGAGGAATCGTCTTTCATAGAATGGAGGCACTCCGGATTCGGCGAACATGTCAGTGGATAGACAGCAAGGACGGTATCCCCCGCTCTCGCCAATTCGTGAGACTCCTTATCAAAGGTCCAGTCCTCTGGCTCGTCTAGCTGCCAACGATCAACAGCATAGAGGTAGAGTTGCGTGGCTGCCGGTCCGAAGTCATCGAGCACCGCAAGCCCCTTGAAACTGGGCACCGCGGCGCAGATCGGCGCGTCGAAGTAGGTGTCGTCGGCGCGCCATTCCGGCCCCTCGCTCCAGGCCGAGCAGGCGGACAGGGTGTCGATGAAGCAGTCCAAGGTTTCGGTGTTGCCGATGCAGTCGCTCGGCAGCACCGAGCCGTCGCCGGCGATCATCTTCCAGTCGGGCACCCAG
>JAKOWB010000155.1 GCA_029781795.1 Pseudomonadota bacterium
CTGGGTGAGGCCGGCGACCGCGACGGCGAGTACGGCGACGGCCAGCACCGTGCCCCAGACGTTCGGCCGGCCCGGCCGGATCGCCGTGGCGCCGAGCAGCGCGCCGGTGAAGGCCGGCAGCATCAGCTCCTGCCCGACCGTGCTCTGGCCGACCTGCAGCTGGGCCTGCAGGATCACCCCGGCGAAGGCGGCGATGGTGCCGGATGCGACGAAGGCGAGCGTGACGTAGGTCGATTGCGAGATGCCGGACAGCTCGGCCGCGCGCGGGCTGTCGCCGATGATGTAGAGGAAGCGCCCGAGCGGCAGGTAGTCGAACACCAGCCAGAGCACCAGCGACACGACCAGCACATAGACCACCGGCGCGGGGATGCCGGTGCCGGCAATGCGCGCCGACAGCAGGGTGAAGTCGTGCGGCAGCATGCCGACCACCTGCCGGCCGCCGGTGTACCACTGGTTGACGCCGAGCAGCAGCGTGCCCGAGCCGAGCGTGGCGATGAAGGAGTTGATCCGGGCGCGCGTCACCAGCAACCCGTTGCCCAGCCCGACCAGTGCCCCCAGCACCAGGCAGAGCAGGCAGGCGACCGGCCAGGACAGCCCCTGCTGGGTCTGCAGCCCGTTGGCCAGCACCTGCGAGATGCCGAGCACCGAGGCGGCGGACAGGTCGAAGTTGTTGGAGGCCAGCGGGATCATCACCGCCAGCGCCACCAGCGCGTTGATCGAGCGGCTGTTGACCATCGACTGGAAGGTGAAGGGCGTGAGGAAGGTGTCGCTCTTGAGGATCGAGAAGACGACGATCAGCAGCACCAGCAGGATCGCCAGGTTCCACACCGAGAAGAGGTGGATGGCGCCGGCCCGCAGCCCGCGCCGCGGCGCGGCCTCGACGGTCATGACAGCCTCGCTTCGCCTGGTTCGGCGGCGCCGGCGGCGAGCGCCGTCAGCCGCGGGATGGTGAGGTCGGCGCGGGCCAGCTCGGCGGCGACCCGGCCGCGGTCGAAGATCAGGGCGCGGTGGCAGATCCCGGCGACCTCCTCGAAGTCGGAGGAGATCAGCAGCA
>JAKOWB010000169.1 GCA_029781795.1 Pseudomonadota bacterium
TTGGGTCCGGGGGCCAAGATCCCTTGGGCCTGCCTCTCCACTGGCGATCAGCGGGCCGCCTGGACTAGCCTGCCGGCAGGCCCAAGTGGGCTTGGGCCTTCGGAAGGAAACCCCATGTCGCGCCGCATGCCGCCGCTGAACTGGATCAAGGCTTTCGAGGCCAGCGCCCGCCATCTCAGCTTCACCGGCGCGGCGCGCGACCTGAACCTCACCTCGACCGCCGTCAGCCACCAGGTGCGCCAGCTCGAGGGGCACCTGGGCCAGCCGCTGTTCGACCGCCTGGCCAGCGCGCTGCGGCTGACCGAGCTCGGCGCTGCCTATCTGCCCGACGTCACCCGCGCGCTGGACAATCTGGAAGCGACCACGGCGCGCCTCTTCGGACAGAGCGGCATGACCTCGGTCACGCTGCGCGCCACCATCTCCTTCGCCTCGCTCTGGCTGGCGCCGCGCCTGCCGCGCTTCCAGGCGCGCTTCCCCGGCATCGACATCCTCCTCTTCTCCACCGTCTGGGCGGCGGTGGAGACCAGCCAGTCGAGCGACCTGGAGGTGCGTTTCGGCGAGGGCGGCTGGCCCGGCTTCGCGGCGGACCAGCTCTGGCACGACGAGTCGGTCGTGATCTGCCACCGCGACGTGGCGCGGCGCGGCAGCCCGCGTCAGCGGCTGGAGGAGCTGGCGGCGCATGGGCTGATCCATGTCGTCGGGCACGAGAGCCACTGGGGCGAGGCCTTCCGCGCCCTCGACCTGCCGCCGCCGGCGCCCAGCCGCAGCCTGCGGGTCGACAACTCGCTGGCGGCGGCCAACCTCGCCGCCGCCGGGGCCGGCGCCGCCATCGTGCTGCGGCGCTTCGCCCGGCGGGCCGCCGAGCTCCTCCCCCTGCGCCTGCCGCTCGACCTGGCGCTGCCGGTGCGGCAGTCGCACTTCCTCCTGACGCCGCAGGAGCGCGGCCCGGCCCGGCCCGAGGCGCTGCTGCTGCGCCAGTGGCTGCTGGAGGAGGCGCGTGGGCCGGCCTGACGGGTCGTGAAACGCAACGCGCCGCCCCGGTCTCCCGGGACGGCGCGCCGCGTTCGAGACTTTCAGAGTTGGCTCAGGCGGCCGAGATCTTGTCGGCCAGGGCCTGGCGCTTCTCCAGGAACCAGGGCCGCTCGGTGCCCTGCAGCCAGAGCTTGGCGATGGCATCGCCCGGATAGGCGGCCTGGAAGTTCGCCTTGAAGGAGTCCTTCACGTGGGCGTCGAAGCCCTGGACGCAGGAGTTGTAGCCGGTGTTGTCGGAGACGATGCCGCCGACCTCCGGCTGGTAGGCCCAGTTGATGAAGGCGTAGGCCTGTTCCTG
>JAKOWB010000170.1 GCA_029781795.1 Pseudomonadota bacterium
CCCAGAAGTCCACCAGGACCGGGCCGTCCGCCTTCAAGACGTCGTTCTCGAAGGAGGTGTCGGTGACTTTGCTGCTGCTCATCGGCGATCGTGTCTCCTTGGGTGCCCTGGGCGGGAGGCCCGGGGGCGGGATGTTGCTCCGGAATCTAGGGAGCCGGGGGAAGCAGCGTCAAGGTGCCCAGGGGGCTAGCCGCTCCGCACTGATCTGCATCAGGCGCGGTCCGTCGGTCCAGAGAAGGAAGCTATTGATTTCCTTGCCTTTATAGATCTCGGCCAGGAGCGCGCCATAGCTGGCGAGCTGGCGCAGGTATTGTTCCGGCACGGCATCCTCGGCGGCTGGCGGCGGCCGGTTGGTCTTGTAGTCGCAGAGCCAGACCGCGTCGTCCGTCACGGCGATCCGGTCCAGCCGGCCGCTTATCCGGGTATTCCCGACCAGGCCGGCGACCGGTACCTCGGCGCGGCTCCGCGGGCCGAAGAGGGCCGCCGCCGCGGGCAGCGCCAGCACCGCCAGGATTTCCGCCGTCCAGGCCGCGACCGTCGCCTCGTCGAGGCCATGCGCCGGCTGGGCCAGGAAGCGCCGCGCCGCCGCCGCCCGGCGGTCCGGCGGCAGGTCGGGCAGGGTCTGCAGCAGGCGATGCAGCAGGCGGCCGCGCTGCCAGCGCCCCTGGTCGCCGGCCAGCGGCGAGAGGCTGGGCGGGTCCTCCTGCGTCGGGCGGGAAGGCGCCAGCGGGCGCGGCGGGTCGGGCTCGGCCGGCGGCGGGCGGGTGAGGACGTCGTCCAGCGTCGGGGCCGGCGGGACGGGCAGGGCGGGCTGGCGGGGCGCCTCCGGCTCGGCCGTCTGCGGCCGCTCGATCGGCACCAGGACCTCGTTCAGTGCCTGGGCCTGGCCGGCATCGAGGTCGGCGAGCGCCCTGGCGGCCAGCGCGTACCAGGATGCCTCGGGCAGCGTGCGGCCGGCGAAGTGGCCGCAGAGGTAGAGACGGTCCTCGGCGCGGGTCATGGCGACGTAGAAGAGGCGCCGGTACTCCTGCGCCGTGGCGGCCTCGTTGGCGGCCTTGATGCGGGCGGCGAAGGGCACGGCCTTCAGCAGGGCGCTGCTGCGCAGCACCAGCGCCTGCCGCTCGTCCTGCAGCAGGCTGTCCTGGGCCGTCGCCGGTTGCGTGGTGTCGGGCAGGAAGACGATCGGCGCCTGCAGGCCCTTGGCGCCATGCACCGTCATAATGCGCACCGCCGGGCCGCCGGACTCCAGGTCGCGCTTCACCTCCAGCCGTCCCTGTTCCAGCCAGGCGAGGAACCCCTGCAGCGAGGGCGGGTGGTCGCGCTCGTAGGCCAGTGCCTGGGCCAGGAACTCGTCCAGCGGGTCGGCCGCCTCCTCGCCCAGGCGGCCAAGCCACCGGCGGCGCCCTTCGCCGGCCCCGAGGAGGCGGGCGAAGAGTTCGTAGGGCGGCACGAAATCGGCTTCGGCCAGCAGGCCCTCCAGCAGCAGCCGCGCCGCGCCATAGGCCGGCTTCAGGTCCTGGCGCACGCCCAGCGCCGGCCACAGCCGCTGTCCGGTCCCGCGCTCTGCCGCCAGCGCGATCAGGTCGTCGTCGTCCAGGCCGCAGAGCGGGCCCTTCAGCACCTCGGCGAGGCTCAGGTCGTCCTCCGGCAGCAGCAGGAAGCGGCCCAGCGCCAGCAGGTCGCGCACCGCCGTCTGGTCCGGCAGCACCATGCGGTCGACGCCGGCCACCGGCACGCCGACGCGCTTCAGCGCGCGGGCCAGGGCGTGGAACAGGGCGTTGCGCCGCCGCACCAGGATCAGCACATCGCCCGGCGTGGCGCGCCGCGCCTTGCTGTCGAGCCAGGCCGGATGGCCGGGCTTCACCGCGGCGGGGTCGGCGGCGAACCAGCCGGCCAGCGTGCCGGCGATCCGCTCCGCCAGCGCCACCGCGGGATCCAGCAGGCTGCGCCGCGTCAAAGGCGGCGCCCAGGGCTCCGGCGGGTCGAGCGGCGGCGGCTGCACCAGCGGCCAGATCTCCACACGGCCCGCCTGGCCCAGGCGCGTCGCGGCGTGCCGCACGCTCTCGCCCGGCGGCACCACGCCGTCCTGCGCCGCCGGCAGCGCGAAGACCCGGTCCACTGCCTCCAGCACCGCCTCGACCGAACGGAAGGAGTGGCTCAGCGGTACGGTGCGGAAGCTCTGGCTCACCGCCTCCACGCGCGTCCGGAAGTGCCCGGCGGCGGCGGCGAAGCCGGCGGGATCGGCGCCCTGGAAGCGATAGATCGACTGCTTGCCGTCCCCCACCGCGAAGACCGTGCGCACGCGCGGGTCCTGGTCCTCGTGCGCGCCCAGGCCGGCGTGGAACTCGGCGGTCAGCTGGCGCACCACCTGCCACTGTTCGGCGCTGGTGTCCTGCGCCTCGTCGATCAGCAGATGGTCGATGCCCTCGTCCAGCTTGTAGAGCACCCAGGCGGCCCGGCCGGGGTCGGCCAGCAGCGCCGCCGTCTTGGCGATCAGGTCGGCATAGTCCAGGCCGCCGATCGCCTTCTTGCGCGCGTCGTACAAGCGCAGCAGCTGCTCGGCCAGCGTGAAGAGCGCGCGGCAGTCCTCGACCAGGTCGGCGGCGGCGAGGCGCGAGCGCAGGGCGACCAGCCGCGCCGCCTCGTCCTGAAACAGCGCGGCGAGCGGCGGCGCGGCGGTGGCCAGCTTCTTGGTCGGCACGGTCTTGCGCGGCTCGCCCTCGCCGGTAAGGAAGCCCGGCGCGTAGTCGTCGAAGTGCGTCGGCCGCTCGGCCGGATCGGCGGCCAGCAGCGGCGCGATCGCCCGCGCTGCCTTCTGGTCCGAGACGCTGCCACCCGCCAGCAGCGAGACCAGCGCGCGCAGCGGCTCGACGCGCAGCGCCGGCTCTGCCAGCGCGTTTGCCAGCAGCGCCGCGCGTGTCTCGCCGGGCGCCAGGCCGGCCGCCGCTTCGACCACCGCGACGGCGCCGACCGTGCCGCGCGACAGGCAACGGTCGAACCAGGCGCGCTTGGCGACGATCGCGTCGCAGAGCGCGGCCAGCGAGGTCTCGCCGCCGGCCAGCAGCATCTGCTCCAGCGCCCAGCGCAGGTCGAGTGCGCGGCCCGGCAGCTCGGCCTCGGTCAGCAGGTCGGCGCGCGCGGCCGCCATCAGCTCGGCCGCGCTGCGCTCCTCGATCAGCGTGAAGCGCGGGCTGACCCCGGCCTCCAGCGGGAAGCGCGCCAGCAGGCCCTGGCAGAAGGCATGGATGGTCTGGATCTGCAGCCCGCCCGGCGCGTCGAGCACGCGGGCGAAGAGCTGCGCCGCCCGCCGCTGCTCCTCCGCCGTCGGCTGCCGGTCCAGCATGTCGAAGAGCCGGCGGTTCAGCGTCTCGGCCGGCTCCGTCGCCCAGTCCGACAGGGCGCGCAGCAGGCGGTTCTTCATCTCCGCCGCCGCCGCCTTGGTGAAGGTCAGGCAGCGGATTCGCTGCGGCGCGGCGCCCGCCAGCAGCAACGCCAGCACGCGATCGACCAGCACCTTGGTCTTGCCGGTGCCGGCCGAGGCCTGCACCCAGACCGTGGCCGCCGGGTCCAGCGCCAGGCGCTGGCGCTGGCTGGCCGCGACGCGCGGATCGGCGAGACTGCGGCCGGGCGGGCGCATCACTCCTCCTCGCCGCTCGCCCACTCGGGCACGCGCGCCAGCAGGGCATAGTCGTCGAAGCGCGGCGGATAGGCGGCATCGGGCCAGGCGACATAGGGGGTGTCCGGATCGTCGAAGCGGGCGATCAGCGCCGTCAGACCCTGCCGTGCCCTCGCCGCCTCGTCGGCCGACCAGCCCTTGACCGCGCGCGCCTTGTCGCTGCTCGCGCCGCCGCTGACGCGCCAGAACTCCAGCGTCGCCGGCAGCACCGCGGGCAGCCCGGGAAAGCCGCCGCTCTCGGCGATCAGCGCCTCCAGCGGCAGCTGCGGCGAGCGGCCGTTCAGCACCTCCTCGTCGCCGGGCGGCTGGCCGGTCTTGTAGTCGATGACCGTGACGCCGCCGTCGCGGCCGATCTCCAGCCGGTCGGCATGGGCGCTGAGCAGGAAGTCGCCGGCGGGGCCGGGCAGGGTCAGGGTGCCGCGCGTCTCTACCAGCACCCGTTCGATGCCATCGCGCCGCCGCCGCTCCTCCGCCAGGAACCAGTCGGCAATGCGCCGCAGCCGCGGCCGCCAGAGCAGCGCCATGCCGGGCCGGACCGCGGCGCCGGCCAGTTCGTCTTCCAGGATGGCCTGCAGGACGGCTTCGGGATCCGGCGGCAGCCGCGCCGGATGCGCGGCGGCGAAGCGCTCCAGCACCTTGTGCACCAGTTGCCCGCGCTCGGCGGCACTGGGGTCTTGGTCGAGCGGCGGCAGCGCCTCCAGCCGCAGGACATAACGGGCGAAGATGGCATAGGGGTTGCGCATCCAAACCTCGATGCGCGTGGCCGAGAGCCGGCGCGGCCGCAGTTTCACCGGCGGGCGTGGTGCCGGCTCGGCCGCCGGGCGCGGCGGGCCCGGCGGGCGGTCGAGGGCGTCGCACCAGCCCAGCGCCACGGCGTCGTGGCGCGCCAGCGCGCCGGTGAGGCCGAGGGTGCGCAGCAGTGCCTCCAGCCGCAGCAGCCAGCGCGTCGGCAGGGTCGGCGCCCCCTCGACCTTCACCGCGCGCGTCAGCAGCACCTGGGGCGCGGCCAGGGCCTGTGCCACGTCGTGCGCCGCCTGGCCGACGCGGCGCTCGGGCGAGGGCAGGCCGAGCGCCGTGCGCATCGGCCGCGACAGCCAGGCGCCGGGGTCGCTCTCGGCCGGCCAGGTGCCCTCGTTCAGGCCGCCCAGGATCATCAGGTCGGCCTGCTGCAGCCGCGCCTCCAGCGGGCCCCAGATGGCAAGCCGCGGATGACTGCCCCAACGGGGCCGCACGGCCTGGCCGCGCAACAGCAGGTCCAGCCAGGCCGGCCAGTCCCCCGGCTCCAGGGGCGGGAAATCGCCGGCCTCCATGACGGCGGCGAAAAGCTCCGCCGCGGTCTCGCCGGCCTCGCCGCGCCACAGCCGCGCGGCACCGCTCTCGCTGTCGCTCGCCGCCAGCGCCTCGGCGGCGGCGAGATGGGCGCGCAACAGATCGGCCGGCGCCGCGACCCGCGGCCGCAGCGCATCGAGATAGGGCTGCAGCAGGGTCGCCAGGCCCTCGACCCAGGCGGCAAGGCCGGCGAAGGCGGGCTTGTCGGCACCCGCCTCGCGCCGCGCGGCGGCGATGGCAGCCCGCAGGCCGGCGAAGCCGGCCGCCGGACGCGGCCCGCGCAGCACCAGCCGTTCCAGCCGCCGCGCCTGGGCGCGGAAGGCCGCCGGCGCCTCGCCGCCGCTCGCCAGGGGATGCTTCAGCAGCGCCAGCAGCGGCACCGGTGCCAGCTGCTCTTCCGCCGCGCGCGCCAGCAGGCGCAGCAGCACGGCGGGCGGCGTCTGATCGAGCGGCGTGCCGGCGGAATCGTCGATCGCCAGGCCCCAGCGCAGCAGTTCGGCGCGCACGCGCCGAGCCAGGGCGCGGTCCGGCGTCACCAGCGCGGCGGTGCGGCCCGGCGTCTCAAGCGCCTCGCGCAGCTTCAGCGCGATCACCGTCGCCTCCTCGCGCGGGCCGGGACAGTCGATCCAGGTAAGGCCGCGCAGTGCCGCGCGCCAGACCGCCAGCGGCGCGGCGCGCTCCAGGTCGCGCCAGGTATCGGTCATGGCCGCCGGGCGCAGCGCGGCCTGCACCAGTGGCGCACGAGGTGCGCCCTGTTCGGCGCCCGCGGGGACGCCGGGCCACAGGCCCACCGCGGCTGGCTTCACCGCCAGCGTCTCCAGCAGCAGCGCCATGCCGTGCTGCGGGTGCGCCGGGTCCTGGCGGATCGCCTCCCACAGCGGGCCGCGTGCCGCCAGGTCGAAGCCGGGCAGAATCACCTCGCCCCGTGGCAGGCGCGCCACCACGGCCAGCAGGCGTGCCACGGCGGGCAGCGAGCCGGTGGAGCCGGCGGCGATCACCGGCGCGTCCGGCGGCGCGCGACGCCAGGCCTCGGCCTGGATCTCCAACAGGCGCCGCCGCCGTGTCGCCGGGCTCAGCGCACCCTCGGCCGCCTCCAGGCCCGGCCAGGTCTCGGAGATGATCGAGAGGAACTTCAGGCTGCCCTGCCAGTGGTCGGCGTAGCGATCGGGTACCAGGCTGGCGAGGCCGGTCAGCGGCACCTCGTTGTTCTCCGCCTCGTCCAGCAGCGCGGCCAGCTCCTGCGCCAGCGCGGCGACGCCGGCGCCCGCCAGCGGCACGCGGCTGGCGCGCGCCCAGCCGGCCACCAGGTGAGACAACAGGGCCTGCCGCCGCAGCGGCGGCAGGGCGGGCTGCAGTGCCAGCGCCGCCGCCGGGTCCTGCAGCAGCTCGTCGGCGGTCAGCAGCAGCTCGTCGGCGTCGACCTCGCCGAGCGGCACCAGGCGCGGCAGCAGCAGCGCCTTGCCCTCGCCCTGGCGCAGGAAGGCCTCGCCCAGCGCCCGCGCGGCGCGCCGGTTAGGCAGCAGCACGGTCATGGCCGCCAGCGCCAGGGGATCGCCGCCGGCACGGGCCAAGAGGCCGGCCGCCAGGCAGTCGACGAAGGCCACGCCCGGCGGGATGGTGAAGACCTGCGCCGGCGCTGCTGTCATCGACCTCTCAGGAATGCACGCTGCGGAAACCCATATCGTAGAGCAGGTGCTCGGCCGCGCCTATCGCCTGCGGGCGGCCGACCTCGAACCACTCGCCGTCGTGGCGCAGGCCATAGAGCCGCCCGGCCTCGATGGCCCTGTCCCATAGTCTGTTGACCGAGTAGCGGCCGGCCGGTGCATCGGCGAAGAGGCGTGGGTGGACCAGTTGCACGCCGCCATAGACGAAAGGTGCCAGCGCGCGCTCCGGCCGGCGCTTCAGCCTGCCGTCGGGCGCCATCAGGAAGTCGCCCTGGCCCTCGTAGCCGTGTGCCAGCACGGTCGGCGGGCAGAGCAGCAGCGCGTCCATGCGGCTCTCGTCGAACTGCCCCGCCAGGCGCCGCAGGGCGGGGACCTGCCCGTCCAGCCAGATGGTGTCGGCGTTGACGGCGAAGAACGGCCCGTCGCCCAGCAGCGGCAGCGCCTGCCGGATGCCGCCGCCGGTCTCCAGCAGCTCGGGCTCGGGCGAGAAGGCCAGCTCGCCCCGCCAGGCCTTGCGCAGATGCGCCTCCAGCGCCTGCGGCAGGTGGTGCAGGTTCACCACCAGATGGGTCACGCCGGCGGCCGCCAGGCGGTCCAGCGACCAGTCGATCAGCGGCTTGCCCTGCACCGGCACCAGGGCCTTGGGCATGCGGTCGGTCAGCGGGCGCATGCGCGTGCCGAGGCCAGCGGCCAGTACCATCGCGTGGGTGACGGTGACGCTCAAACGGGGACTCCTTCGCCCGGAGCCGCCGCCGGCGCGTGGCGCAGCGACGGTGGAACATGCCGGGCGAACCAGGCGGCGACCGGCGCCAGCGCCGGGTGCCGCAGGTCGCCCTCGACCAGGCGCCAGAGGCGCGGGATGTGCGCCAGGTAGCGCGACTTGCCGTCGCGCCGGTCGAGGCGCGTGAAGATGCCGATGATCTTGGCGCTGCGCTGCGCGCCCAGCAGGTAGTAGTCGCGCAGCAGCGTGTCGCGGTCCATGTCGGGCAGCGCGGCGAGGTAGCGCGCCAGCATGGCCTCGGTCACCGCCGGCGAGACGTCGCGCCGCGCGTCCTCCAGCAGCGAGACCAGGTCATAGGCGCGCGCGCCGATCAGCGCGTCCTGGAAGTCGAGCAGCCCGCAGGCGGCGACGCCCTCGCGCCCTGGCAGCTCCATCAGGTTGTCCACGTGGTAGTCGCGCAGCACCAGCGTCTCGCGCTTCGCCGCCACCGGCGCCAGCGCCTGGCGCCAGGCCGCCTCGTAGGCGGCGCGCGCCGCGGGGTCGGTCGGCCGCCCGCTGACCGCCGGCAGGTACCAGTCGGTCAGCAGCAGCGCCTCGGTCAGCAGCGGGCCCCAATCATAGGGCCGGATGTCGCCGGCCAGGCCGGGCTGCCAGCGGCGGTGCAGCGCGATCAGGGTATCGGTGGCGAGCCGGTAGAGCGCCTGCTCGTCGCCGCCCTCGGCCAGCGCGCGGGTGAAGGTGCGGTCGCCCAGGTCCTCCAGCAGCAGGAAGCCCTGCTCCCGCTCCTCGGCCAGCAGGCGCGGCGCGGAGAGGCCCAGCCGCTCCAGCAGGCGCGCCACGGCGATGAAGGGGCGCACGTCCTCCTTCGGCGGCGGCGCGTCCATCAGCACCGCCTGGCGCGGCCCAAGCCAGAGGCGGTCGTAGCGCCGGAAGGAGGCATCGGCGGCCAGCACGCGGCGCTCGGCCGCGCCCCAGCCGGCGGCGTCCAGGAAGCGCCGCAGCAACACGTCGCGGGAGTCAGTCATCGAGGCGGAGGTCGGCAAGGCGCTCGTTCCAGGTCTCGTCGCCGGCCAGCGTGACGCGCCGTCCGCCGTCCGAAGTGGCGGCGAAGGTGAGCGAGAGCGCGCCGGCTGGCAAGAGCGGACCGAGCCGCTCGGGCCACTCGACCAGCACCAGGCCGGCCAGCGCCTCCTCCCAGCCCAGTTCCCAGACCTCCTCGTGCTGCCTCAGGCGGTAGAGATCGAAGTGCCAGACCGGCCCCAGGTCGCGCTCGTAGAGCTGTACCAGGGTGAAGGTCGGGCTCGGCACCGTCTCCGACCCGCTGCCGGCCGGGCCGGGCAGGGCCTGCAGCAGGGCGCGCGCGAAATGCGTCTTGCCGGCGCCCAGGTCGCCCCGCAGCAACAGGGCGTCGCCGGCCCGCAGGCGCGGCGCCAGGGCGCGGGCCAGGGCGGCGGTCGCGTCCGGGTCGGGCAGGGCGATCTGTCGCATATAGGACATGCGTGGGTCCCGCGGGGAGAAGCGGACGAGGGTCGTCCGGGGCCGTCTTGCCAGAAGCGGGCCGGATCGCCAAGGTGCCCGCCGCTTCGAAGAGGGATTGTCGCGGAATGAGCACCGAGATCAGGACCGACGTGGTGGTGGTGGGCGCCGGCCCGGTGGGGCTCTTCGCCCTCTTCGAGCTCGGCATGCTGAAGCTGCGGGCCGCCGTGGTCGATACGCTCGACATGCCGGGCGGCCAGTGCGCCGCGCTCTATCCGGAAAAGCCGATCTACGACATTCCCGGCGCGCCCTCGATCCTGGCCGGCGACCTGGTCGACCGTCTGGTGGCGCAGGTCGCGCCCTTCGAGCCTGCCTACCACCTCGGTCAGCAGGTGACCGCGCTGGCGAAGGGCGAGGACGGGCTGTTTCATCTCGAGACCTCGAAGGGCACGCGCCTCGCCGCCACCGCCGTCGTCATCGCCGCCGGCGCCGGCGCCTTCGGCCCCAACCGCCCGCCGCTGGAGGGCCTGCTGCAGTACGAGGGCCGCGGCGACGGCACCGGCGTGCACTACCTGGTGCGGCGGCGCGAGGATTTCCGCGGCAAGCGCCTGGTGATCGCCGGCGGCGGCGACTCGGCGCTCGACTGGACCCTGTCGCTGGCCGAGCTGGCGGAGAAGATCTACGTCGTGCACCGCCGCCCGCAGTTCCGCGGCGCGCCCGAGAGCGTGGCGCGCATGCATGCGCTGGCGGCCGATGCCAACGGCAAGGTGGAGCTGGTGGTGCCCTACCAGCTCGCCGGCCTCGCCGGCAGCGACGGCCGCCTCGCCGGCGTCGAGGTGAGGACGCTGGAGGGGCAGAGCCGGATGCTGGAGGCCGACGCGCTGCTCGCCTTCTTCGGCCTGTCGATGAACCTGGGGCCGATCGCCAAGTGGGGCCTCGCGCTCGACATGCACCATCTCGTGGTCGAGCCCTCGACCTGCCAGACCTCGGTGCCCGGGATCTTCGCCATCGGCGACATCGCCACCTATCCGAAGAAGCTGAAGCTGATCCTCTCCGGCTTCGCCGAGGCGGCGCAGGCGGCGCACGCCATCCGTCCGCTCTGCCGCCCGGGCGAGGTGCTGCATTGGGAATACTCGACCACCGCGGGCGTGCCCGGCGCGGCGTCGTGATCCAGACTCCGGCAAACAGACGAAGGAACGCTCCATGGCCACCCGCCTCGCCCTTTCCGGTCCCGCCTTCGGTCCCCAGGGCGGCGGCAAGCCGGACTCGCTGGTGGTGCTGCTGCACGGCTGGGGCGCCAACGGCGACGACCTGATCGGCCTCGCGCCCTATCTCGCC
Source organism: Pseudomonadota bacterium (assembly GCA_029781795.1). Taxonomy (GTDB): domain Bacteria; phylum Pseudomonadota; class Alphaproteobacteria; order Kiloniellales; family JACOMY01; genus JAKOWB01. The sequence continues at coordinate 10,205 of JAKOWB010000170.1, forward strand.
CCGGCGCTGCCCGGCACGCTCTTCCTCTCGCCCAACGCGCCCTTTCCCTGCGACGCCAATCCCTATGGCCTGCAGTGGTTCTCCTTCGAGGACCGCAGCGAGGCGAGCCTGCTCGCCGGCCTGCGCCTCGCCGCCTCGCTGGTCGACGCCTTCCTCGACGAGCAGCTCGCTGAACATGGCCTCGCCGCCGACCGCCTGGCCCTGGTCGGCTTCTCGCAGGGCACGATGCTGTCGCTGCACGTCGCGCCGCGGCGCAAGCAGCAGCTCGCCGCCGTGGTCGGCTTTTCCGGCGCGCTGATGGGCGCCGCCACCCTGGCGGACGAGATCCAGAGCCGCCCGCCCATGCTGCTGGTCCACGGCGAGCAGGATCCCGTCGTCGCGCCGCAGGCCACGACCGGCGCCGCCGCCGCGCTCACCGCGCTGGGCGTGCCGGTGGAGACGCTGCTGCGGCCGAACCTGCAGCACTCGATCGACGAGGTCGGCCTGCAGAAGGCCCAGGCGCTGCTGCGGACGGTCTTCGCCTAGTCCAGCGTGCCGCGCACCGGATAGTCCTTGCCCTTCACGAAGGTGATGCCGTCGAGCAGCGCCTCGAGGTCGGGGCGCGCGAAGGGCGCGTTGGCGATGTCGACGATCTGCAGCCCGCCCGCCGGATTGACCACGAAGACGCCGGGCTCGGCGAAGGGTCGGTCGGTTTCCTGCGGCGAGCGCGGCGCGGAGACGTAGAGGCCGAGCTGCTTCATCTGCTCGACCGAGAGGTCGTAGCCGAGCGGCAGGGTCAGGCCCCACTCCGCCTTCGTCGCCTCGGCCTTTTCGCGCGGGTCGGCCGAGACCAGCGTCAGCTTGATGCCCTGTTCGCCATAGGCCTCCTTCAGGCCCTCCAGCGTGCCGAGGTAGCGGCGGCAGAGCGGGCAGTGCTTGCCGCGATAGACCACGATCATCTGCCAGCCGCCGCCGCCGCCGAGCGTCAGGCTGCCGCCGTCCAGCGCCGGCACCGTGACCCTGGGCAGCGCCGCGCCGGCGGTTGGTTTGTGGGACATGTCCTGGCCTCCCTTGCCGAAAACGTGCGGGCAAGTCTGGCACGCGGCGATTGTCCTGTGGGTCATCAAGTCGATGCCCTGCCGGCACAAGGCCTCGCATGTGACGGCGGGGTGAAGATTGCTGTCCTCGCGCGCGGCTGGCTTGTGTCGACACGGGCCGCTTTGCTACATCTGTCCCCGCTCAAGGAACGGCGCCTGGGCGCCCGGCCACGAGCGCGGAGGACCTGGCGACCGCATGGGCGTAGCTGCAAAGGGCTTTCCCTCGCTGGTGCTGAACGCGGACTACCGTCCGCTCAGCTACTTCCCCTTGTCGCTCTGGTCCTGGCAGGACGCGGTCAAGGCGGTCTTCCTCGACCGCGTCAACATCCTCAGCGAATACGACCAGGTGGTGCGCTCGCCCAACGTGGCCATGCGCCTGCCCTCGGTCATCGCGCTGAAGGAATACATCCCGCTGGAGCGGCGGCCGGCCTTCACCCGGTTCAACGTCTTCCTGCGCGATCGCTTCCAGTGCGTCTACTGCGGCCAGTCCTTCGCCACCGAGAAGCTGACCTTCGACCACGTGATGCCGCGTTCGCGCGGCGGGCGCACGACCTGGGACAACGTGGTCACCGCCTGCCAGTGCTGCAACCTGCGCAAGGGCAACCGAACGCCGCGCGAGAGCGGCATGCACCCGGCGCGGCCAGCCGGGCAGCCGACCACGTTCCAGCTGCAGGAGAATGGGCGGGCCTTCCCGCCCAATTTTTTGCACGAGTCCTGGGGCGACTATCTCTACTGGGATTCCGAGCTGGAAAGCTGACCAGGGCCGGGATCCTTTCCGGCGGGAATGCGTTCTCCCGGGATGCGTCCCGCGCTTGCCCGCCCCGCGCTTGCCCGCTACGTCCACCTGCTGGCAATCCTGGCGACGGCCCTGCTCTGCGGACCGGCGCTGGCGCATCTCTTCGAACTGCCGAACAAGATGGCACTGGACCGCGCCGACTATCTGGTGGTCCAGCAGATCTACGCGGGCTGGTCGCTGTTCGGCATCGCCGTGATCATCGCCTTCCTGGCGACCTTGGCGCTGCTGCTGCTCCGGCGCCGTCCGCGCCTCGCACAGGTCTGGATCTGGGGCTCGCTGCTCTGCCAGGTGGCGGCCCAGGCGATCTTCTGGACCGTGACCTGGCCGGCCAATCAGCAGACCGCGAACTGGACCCGCCTGCCCGATACGGGGTGGGAGGCGCTGCGCCAGCGCTGGGAATGGGCGCATGCCGGCGGGGCCGTGCTGACGTTCGGGGCCGTCACCTTCCTGGTCATCGCCCTGCTGGTCTGCAACGCTGCGCTGGAGTGCCGGCCGCGCGACGCCTGACGGACGCAAAAGGGCGCAGCCGCCAGGCCTGCGCCCTCTTTGCAACGCGGGGTCGTAAGATGCTTCCCCCCTCCAGGAGATGTGCCCTCGTAGCATAGGGCCTCCGCGTCGGCCAACGCGGTTTTGCGCTGCGGCCGGGCGCCCGGCGCGGGGTATCGTCGCCGCTGCCGGCAACGGGAGGAGCGGCCTTGAACCTGGAAGCGGCGGGAGCGGCTGGGACGCAGCAGGAGGGCGGCTTCCTGAAGGCGGCGCTCTCGTGCTGGGCGCTGTTTCTCGGCTTCGCGTCGATGGTGCTGGGCCACGGTCTGCTGGGCTCGCTGCTCGGCGTGCGCCTGACGCTCGAGGGGCACCCGACCGGCACCTCGGGCCTGGTCATGTCCGGCTTCTTCGTCGGCATCGTCACCGCCGGCCTGGGCGCGCCACGGCTGATACGGCGCGTCGGCCACATCCGCGTCTTCGCCGCCATGGGCGGCGTCGCCTCGGTCGCCGCGCTGCTGCATTCGCTCTGGGTCGAACCGCTGTTCTGGTTCGCGCTGCGCGCCCTCACCGGCTTCGCCAGCACGACCATGTACATCGTGGTCGAGAGCTGGGTGAACGACCGCGCGCAGAACGCCTTCCGCGGCCGGCTGCTGTCGGTCTACATGCTGATCTGGCTGATCTGCATGGGCAGCGGCGTCTACCTGATCGACAGCGCCGACCCGGCCGGCATGGTGCCCTTCGTCCTCGTTGCCATCTGCTACGGCCTCTCGGTGGTGCCGCTGGCGCTGGCGACCAGCGCGGCGCCGGAGTACAGCGCGCCCGAGCGCGTCTCGATCCGCCGCCTCTGGCGCCTCTCGCCGCTCGGTTCCTTCTCCGCGGCGATGGTCGGCCTGATCCACGGCACGCTGGTCGGCATGGTCGCGGTCTATGCCGCCAGCGCCGGCCTGCCGAACGGCCGGGTGGCGATCCTGACGGCGGCGATCTATGCTGGCGGCATCCTGCTGCAGATGCCGATCGGGCGGCTCAGCGACCGGCTGGACCGCCGCCTGGTGCTGGCCGGCGTGTCGCTGGCCGCGGCCGCCTGCGCCCTGGCGGCGCTGCTGCTGGGCCGCGTCGACTTCTGGGCCGAGGTCGGCGCCATCGCCGTCTTCGGCGGCCTCACCCTGCCGCTCTACTCCCTCACCCTCTCGGTCGCCAACGACCGTCTCAGCCAGCGCGAGATGGTGGGCGCGAGCGCCACGCTCTACCTGCTGCTCGGCCTCGGCGCCGTGGTCGGTCCGCCCGTCGCCGGCTTCCTGATGCAGCTCGTCGGCGGCGCCGGCTTCTATGTCTATCTTGCGGCGCTGCTGCTGGTCATGGGGCTCTTCGCCCTCTGGCGCCGCCGCCAGACGCCGCCGCCGCCGCAGACCGAGGCCGCCCTGCCGGCCGCCGCCGTCGCCCCGCCACCCACCCAGCTCTCCGAACCGACATGACCTTCAGCCTGACCCAGGACCAGATCGAGCAGTTCGACCGCGACGGCTTCCTCATCGTCGAGAACCTGCTGGCGCCGGACGAGATCGAGGATCTCCGCGCCCGCGTCGCGCCGCTCTTCCGCTGGGAGTTCGAGACCGGCCTGCACCCCGACGAGACCAACTGGCGCGAGGGGCGCGATCGCCCCGACGTGACACGCCAGCTCTGCAACGCCTGGAAGGCCGACCGCACGGTGGCCCGCACCGTGCTGCGCCAGGACATCGGCCGCGCCTGCGCCCAGCTCATGCGCTGGTCCGGCGCGCGCATCAACCAGGACAACCTGCTGTGGAAGCCGTCCGGCGGCGGCAAGCCGCTCGGCTTCCACCAGGACTCCAGCTACCAGACCTGGATCACCCCGCCGGACATGATGACCTGCTGGATGACCCTGGACGAAACCTCGGCCGAGGGCGGCACCATCGCCTACGCGCGCGGCAGCCATAAGTGGGGCCTGGCCCCGCCGATCAGCCAGTTCCACGCGCCCGAGGACTACACCGCCGAGCTGCGCGCCGCCGCCGCGGCGGCGGGGCAGGCGGTCGAGCTGGTGCCCATCGTGGTCAAGGCCGGCGGCGCCGCCTTCCATCACGGCCGCACCTGGCACGGCAGCGGCCACAACACGACGCAGCGCGAACGCCGCGCCCTGGTCAGCCACTGCATGGCGGCCGAGGCGCGCTTCGATCCCCGGGCCGTCGGCTACATCTACGGCCGCTACCGCCGCTGGGGCACGACCGAGATGGACGAGGCGCACTTCCCCATCCTCTGGCGCGAGGACGGCTATAGGTCGCCCTTCATCGAGGCCTTCCTGAAGGACGGCTGGCGCTTCGCCTAGCGCGGCATCAGCACCGTGTAGTCGAGGTCGAGGATCACCGCCGGGTCGCGCTTGCCGTCTGCGCCCTGGTCGGGGAAGGCGGCTGAGGCCTGGTTCTTGGTCGCCACGGTGCGCAGTCGCAAGGCGCCGCAGTCGGGGCGGCCGAGGTCGAGGGCTTCCTTCACCTCGCTCCAGGCATAGACCGTGTCGCCGGCGAAGAGCGGGGCGACGTGGCTGCCGCCGTTCAGCGCCAGGATCTTCACCGC
>JAKOWB010000176.1 GCA_029781795.1 Pseudomonadota bacterium
AAGAGCTTTCCCTCGATCCTGATCGCCAGCGACCACGACTTTCCGCGCATCACCAAGCACCGCGGCGCGCAATCGATCCCCGGCCGCTATTTCGGCCCGTTCGCCTCGGCCGGGGCGGTCAACCGCGCCATCATCGCCCTGCAGCGCGCCTTTCTGCTGCGCAACTGCGCCGACGCGGTGTTCGCCGCGCGCACCCGCCCCTGCCTGCAATACCAGATCAAGCGCTGCACCGCGCCCTGCGTCGGGCTGGTCGACCGCGCCGGCTATGCCGATCAGGTGGCCCAGGCCACCGCCTTTCTCACCGGCCGCAGCCAGCAGATCCAGGCCCGGCTGGGCACGGCGATGACCGAGGCGGCCGAGCGCCTGGATTACGAGACCGCCGCGCGCTATCGCGACCGCCTGCGCGCCCTGGCGGCGATCCAGGCGCATCAGGACATCAACATCGAGGGGCTGGAAGATCTCGACGTCCATGCCGTCTACCAGGCCGGCGGCCATAGCTGCGTCCAGGTCTATTTCGTCCGCGGCGGGCGCAACTACGGTACCCGCGCCCACTTTCCCAGCCATGACCGCGGGCTGGATGCGCCGGAGGTGCTCGGCGCCTTCCTCGGCCAGTTCTATGACGGCCGGACGGCACCGCCGCTGCTGCTGCTCAGCCATGCCCCGCCCGAAGCGGCGCTGATCGCCGAGGCGCTGACCGTGCGCGCCGACCGCAAGGTCGAGCTGGCGGTGCCCCAGCGCGGCGACAAGAAGCGCCTGCTTGACCACGCCCTGGCCAATGCCCGCGAGGCGCTGGGCCGCAAGCTGTCCGAGAGCACCGCCCAGGCCAAGCTGCTCGACGGCCTGGCCGCCACCTTCGGGCTGGACGGGCCGCCGCGGCGGATCGAGGTCTATGACAACAGCCACATTGTCGGCACCCATGCCGTCGGCGCGATGATCGTTGCCGGCCCGGACGGCTTCCAGCGCAACGCCTATCGCAAATTCAGCATCAAGGGTGAGCCGGCGCCGGGCGACGACTATGCCATGATGCGCGAGGTGCTGACCCGGCGCTTCGCCCGCGCGATCAAGGAGGATGCCGACCACAGCCAGGGCGGCTGGCCCGATCTGGTGCTGATCGATGGCGGCGCCGGCCAGCTCAACGTCGCCTGCGCGGTCTTCGCCGAACTCGGGGTCACCGAGGTCGCGATCGCCGCGATCGCCAAGGGGCCGGACCGCGATGCCGGACGTGAGCGCTTCTTCCTGCCGGGCCGCGAGCCGTTCCAGCTCGAGGCGCGCGACCCGGTGCTGTACTTCCTGGAGCGGCTGCGCGACGAGGCCCACCGCTTCGCCATCGGCACCCATCGCGCCCAGCGGGCCAAGGCGCTCGGCCGCTCGCCGATCGACGACATTCCCGGCATCGGCCCGCGGCGGCGACGGGCGCTGCTGCTCCATTTCGGCTCGGCGCGGGCGGTCGGTCAGGCCAGCCTGGCCGATCTGGAGGCGGTCGAAGGCATCAGCCGGACGGTGGCCAAGGCGATCCACGACCATCTGCATGGCACGGGGTAGCGGGCCGTGCATGCCGCCGGCAGCCCTCGCCGTGGGTGCCGGGTCACACCGGCAGCGTGCGGAGCGTCCATGGCCAAACGCGGTCCGGACTGCTCATGCGACCAGATCACCCGAACAGACGATAGAGCAGCGGCAGCAGGATCGCGGTCATCAGCCCATTCAGCCCCATGCCTAGCCCGGCAAAGGCGCCGACCACCGCGCCTTCCTGAAACGCCCGCGCCGTGCCGATGCCATGGGCCGCCACCCCCAGCGCCAGACCGCGGGCATGGGGATCGCGGACCCGGATCAGGTTGAGGATCGAGCTGCCGCACACCGCGCCCAGGATGCCGGTGACGATGACCAGAACCGCGGTCAGGGACGGCAAGCCGCCCAACTGCTCGGACACCGCCATGGCGATCGGCGTGGTCACCGATTTCGGCGCCAGCGACGCCGTGGTCCGCGCCGAAGCGCCGAGCAGCCAGGCCAGGCCGGCGGCCATGGCCGCGGCGGTCAGGCCGCCGCCCAGCACCGACAGGCCGATGGCCGGCAGCGACCGGCGGATGCGGTGGAACTGCTCGTACAGCGGCACCGCCAGCGCCACCGTCGCCGGCCCCAGCAGGAAATGGACGAACTGCGCGCCCTGGAAATAGGTCGCGTAGCTGGTGCCGGTCGCCTGGAGCAGCGCGACCAGCAGCGCCACGGCGATCAGCACCGGGCTGGCCAAGGGATGGGAGCCGGCGCGCCGGTGTAGCCAGGTTCCGGCCAGATAGGCCAGCAGGGTCAGGGTCAGGCCGAGCAGCGGTGTCGCCGCCAGGTAGACCCAAAGCGTCCCGAGATTGCTGCTCACTGGTGCTCTCCGGCCCGGCGACCTGCCCCGCCGCCGGTTTGCAGCCGTTCGATCCCGGCCATCAGCAGCGCGGTCGCAACCAGGCCGG
>JAKOWB010000182.1 GCA_029781795.1 Pseudomonadota bacterium
CGATGAACGCCCCCGCCAAGGCGGCGCTCTGACCCTCACCATGCCCGCCGCGGCCATGCCCGGCCGCGGAGTGCCCGCTGTTGACCGCCCGCGCCGCCCGCCATAGGGTCCGGCCGCGATTCCCCGAGCCCGTAGCTCAGCCGGTAGAGCACGTGACTTTTAATCATGGGGTCCCGGGTTCGAATCCCGGCGGGCTCACCAGACTCCCCTGATCAGCATTCTGCGCGGCGATCCTGCGATGGCCTGTGAAGGGCGCGCCGGGCGCGCTAGGCTTCCGGATCATCCAGGTCCAGGAGGGGCCCCATGCTGACGCTCTATTCCGCCGCCTCGGTCAACGGCCGGCGTGCCACCATCGGGGTGCTGGAATCGGGCTTGCCGCACCGCCTGGTCGCGGTCGACTTCAAGCACAAGCCGGCGGGGCTGCTGGCCGCCAACCCGCATGGCCGCGTGCCGACCCTGGTTGACGACGAAGCGGCGGACGGGCAGCCGCTCAACCTTGAACAATCTGGGGCCATCCTGCTCTACCTCGCCGAGCGCAGCGGCCGGCTCATGCCGCGGACGCCGCGCGCCCGGGCCGAGGCGCATCGCTGGCTGCTGTTCCACGCCAACGACCTGGGGCCTGCTTTCACCCTGTCCTACAGCCTGGCGCGGCTGGCGGCGCCGCAGGAGGTCGCCGTCGCCACACTGAAGGCGCGCGTGCTGCGCTTCTGCGGCATGCTGGATCAGCACCTGGCGAGCACACGCTTTCTGGCTGGCGAGGATTTCTCGGTCGCCGACTGTGCAACCTTTCCCGACATTCCGTGGTGCATTCAGGACTTCGAAGGCGTGGCCAGTCTCAATCACCTGCGGCGCTGGATGGATGAGGTCGCCGCGCGGCCCGCGGTGAAGCGCGCGATGGCCTGGCCGCCCGAAGCTGCCTAGGGCACGCGGTCGAAGAGTTCCCGCCGCACCCCGCCGTCGGGCATCCGGTAGTCCAAGGTCAGCAAGGGGCCCGAGCAAGCCGCCGTCGTCACCAGCGGCGGCAGGGGGCGCAGCTCGCGCGATTCGTCGAACGCCTGCTCCAGGAAGGCCAGCGTGTCGCTGCTTGTCTCGGCGCGGAACTGGCCGGCGCGCAGGCGGCGCTCCCCGGTGAAGGCAAGCTGACCCTCTTCCTCGGCCCAGCGACCGGCGGCGCCGCTGACGGAATAATGCGTCGTATGAACCACCCAGCCGTCCGCGCCCTCGCCGCTGAACACCACCAGGCGGGGATCGTTGTAGACGAACTGCCGGTCGGGCCGGAGGGTGAGCCAGGGACCCGGGTTGTCGTAGGTGACCTCGAACGCCAGCATGTCCCCACCGCCCGCGCCGGGCAGGAAACGCAAGCCGTCGCGCGTCTCGGCCACCACGCCGAAGGGGGCGAAGAGCGCGACGAAGCTGTCGGCAACCTCGCGGTCGACCCGCTGCTGCCAGGTACCCACGACACAGTCGTCGCAGCCCAGCGTGCTTGCCTCGGGCAGCAGCGACGCCTCGGTGCCGAGGACGCCGCCGCCCAGCGCCGCGACCGCGATCTCGCCCTCGCCCTCGCAATCGAGGAAGCGGGACTCGGCATCGCCGGCGGCACGCAGCAGGCTCCAGTCGGGCAGCATCTCGTGCTGCACAAGGGCGACATCGGCGCCCGGTCCCGTCGTGCGCGTCAAGGTCCAGGTGCCGGCCCCGAGGATCAGGCGCCGGCGCGGCACCGACAGCGGCGGGCCGTCGATGGTGACCGGCGTGCCGGACGTGACCGCGAGCGGGTCCCCGAGATCGGGTGCGGGCAGGGCGCGGCGTCCGTCCGGATAGGCAAGCCAGCCTGCCAGGTAGATCTGCGCGAAGTCGGCCCAGTCGTCCGGCGACAGCAGTGTGCCGACGGCGCCGGCATTGTTGAGCCCGGCATTGCCGAAGGCGCCGAGGCTGAGCGGGAAGTGGCGACCGAAACGCTCGCCAGCCCAGAAGAAGAAGGCGACGGCCTCGTAGTCGAGTTCGATCAGGCTGGTGCCGGCCGAGCGGCGGTCGAAGTCTTCCAGGTAGCCGGCCTCGGCGGTGAAGTCCTGGCCCGGAATGGCCAGGTTGGCGAACCATTCGGCCGTGCCTTCCACCCACCAGAAGGAATTGCAGTGATTGACCGCGGGAAAGGCCAGCGCCTGCACGGCGTGGAACATCTCGTGTGCCAGGGTGAAGGCAAGGCGCTCGGGCTCGGCATTCCACAGCCGCGGGAAGAGCTCGATCGTGCAGTCGCCGGCACTGCACCAGGACCAGGCCTCGGTGCCGCCGGGCCCCTCGACGTCGACCAGTCGGACCGTGAGCGTTCGTCCCTGCGGCACCCCGGAACGCGACAGATAGGTCGTGGCTTCGACGAGGCCCAGCGCCATGTCGATCGGGGCGAGGGCGCGGCGCACCGCCTGCACCGCCGGCGCCGGCGCGGCCGCCGGCGCCTCGATCTCGATCACGCGATTCAGGGCAAGGTCGTGCGACCAGTGGCTGGCAGCGACCCGGTAGTGTCCAGCCTCGATCTGCTCGGCGATGGCGTCGATGGCCGCATCGACTTCGGCGGCAAGCGCCGGATCGGAGTCGTCGGCGCAGCGATCGGCCAGCGCTGCGCAGGGCCACAGCGGCAGAACGAGCAGGGCGGCGCGCAGCCATGCCGAGAGGCGAAAGGGGTGGGGCATCGGGGTCCTTCGCAAGGCGGCACTGAGACGGATCACCCTAGGCAGCTTGGCGGCCCGCGCCAACCCGCGCCGTGCGGACGCCGCTAGAGCCCGTCCCGTAGCCAGGCGATGAAGCGGCGCACCACCGTCTTCTCGCCGCGCGCCCGGGGGTGCACCAGGCAGTAAGGGTGGGTCAGCGGCAGGGACGTCGCATAGGGCGCGACCAGGCGACCGGCGGCGAGGTCGCGGCTGGCCAGAAGGCTCTGGCCCAGCGCGATGCCGGCGCCGGCCACGGCGAGGTCGATCGCCAGGCTCGACATCGAGGTCGTGTGCCCCCGGTCGCGGCCGAGCTGCCGGTGGCTGCCGGCGGCGCGGAACCACTCCTGCCAGGTGGGATAGGAGGCGAAGCTGGCACCCCAGTCCATGTGGATCAGGTCGCTTTCGGGCAGGCTGTCGGGATCCTCCGGGTCGAGGCCGCTTTTGCGGCGCCAGTCCGGGGTGCAGAGTGGCGTCACCTGGTCGCGGACCAGCGTCAGCGTCGTGAGTTCGGGATAGAGGTGCTCGCCATAGCTCAGCCGCAGGTCGATGTGATGGCGCGAGAAGTCGACGGGATCGTCCTCGACTCGCAGCTCGCAGCGCACCTCCGGCGCCGCGGCCAGGAAGGCGCCCAGCCGGTGATTGAGCCAGCGCACGGCGACCGAGGGCAGGGCGCTCACCACCAGGTGCGGACGCCCTTCGCCGCGCAACAGGCGGGCCGTCATCGCGGTCAGGCGGTCGAGGCTTTCCGCCGCCTCGGCGAAGACCGCCAGGCCGGCGTCGGTGAGCTGCAGGCGGCCCTGCCGGCGCACGAAGAGCTCGCGGTCGAAGAACTCGGCCAGCAGCCGGAGCTGCTGGCTGACAGCGCCGGGCGTCACCGAGAGCTCGCGCGCGGCCTGGCTGAGACTGCCCAGCCGGGCCACGGCTTCGAAGGCCTTGATGGCGTTCAGCGGCGGGAGCTTGCGGGACAGGGCGGCCTCCTGCGGTGCATTTTAGAATATCTAAATGCCGAACAGAATTAGTGCAATTCAGCTCTCGCCACGCCCTGGCCTAGGCTGACCCTCGCGCGGACCGGAGGCAGCCTTGGGCAGCGGGGAGTCGATCATCGTACATGGCGAACAGGGCGCCCTGACGGCCGACCCCGCGACCTCCTGGACCCTGCCCAGCCGCTACTACACCGATCCGGCGATCCATGAGCTGGAGCAGCAGCGCATCTTCCGTCGTGCCTGGACCTATGTCGGCCATGTCGGCGAGCTGGCGGCCCCCGGCAGCTATCTCACCGACACGCTGGCCGGTCAGCCGGTCCTGGTGGTGCGTGACCGCGCGGGCGGGCTGCGCGCCTTCTACAACGTCTGCCGGCACCGCGGTCACCTGCTGCTCGAAGGCTGCGGGCAGCTCAAGGCTGGCATTACCTGTCCGTACCACGCCTGGACCTATGGCCTGGACGGCGCCTTGAAGGCGGCGCGCCTGACCGAGACGGTGGCGGACTTCGACAAGGCGCGGTTTGCGCTGCGCCCGCTGCGGCTGGAGGTCGTGGCCGGCCTGATCTTCCTGAACCTGGACAGCAATGCCGGGCCGCTTTCGTCCGAGGCGGCCGGGTTCGAGGAGACGCTGCTCGGCCACCTGCCGGAACTGGCCACCTTCACGCTCAAGGCGCGCATCCACTTCGACATCAAGGCCAACTGGAAGGTCTGCGTCGACAACTTCAGCGAGGCCTATCACATACCGGTCGCGCACCCGGAGCTCAGCCGCCTGCATGGCGGCCAGCCCAAGGCGGCGCGGACAGGCGAGCGCTTCGCCTTCTATCGCAACATCGGCCGCAGCAGCTATCAGGGCTTCCCGGTGCAGCCCGACGAGCCCTACGTTTCTTGGACGCTCTGGCCGCACCACTGCATGCTCAGCCTGCCGGGCAGCCGGCACCTCATCATGCTGCGCATGGCGCCCGAGGGACCGCGACGCTGCCTGGAGCGCGCCGACATCCTGGCGCCGCCCGGCGAGACCTCGCCGAACCTGGAGCATGTCCAGGCGCTCTTCGCCGAGCGCTTCAACCGCGAGGACATCGCCATCGTCGAATCGGTGCAGCTCGGGCTCGAGAGCCTGGGCTACGACCAGGGGCGCTATGTCGTCGACGCGGCGGACTCCTGGTTCTCGGAAAGCGCGCTGCATCGCTTCCACCGCCAGGTGGTGGAAGCGCTGGCCTAGTTCGCCGCCGGCTGCTGCGTGTCGTCCTGGCGGTCCGCGGTCTGCAGGCGCGCCAGTTCCTCGACCGGAATGTGGCAGTGGATCACGTGGCCGGGGCCGGCCTCGGCCAGCGGCGGCTCCTGGCTGTCGCAGAGACCGGCGATCTTGCGCGCGCAGCGGGTGTGGAAGACGCAGCCGGGCGGCGGATTGCTGGCGCTCGGGATTTCGCCGGTGAGGCGGATGCGCGTGGCGCGCCGGCCGTCGATCGAGGGCACGGCGGAGAGCAGCGCCTCGGTATAGGGATGCTGCGGGCCGGAAAAGACCGCCTCGGCGGGGCCCACCTCCATCAGGCGGCCGAGGTAGAGCACGGCGATGCGGTCCGACAGGAAGCGCACCACGCCGAGGTCGTGCGAGATGAAGATGTAGCTGACCTGGCGCTTGGCCTGCAGCTCGACGAAGAGATTGAGGATCGCCGACTGCACCGAGACGTCGAGGGCCGAGGTCGGCTCGTCGCAGACCACGAGCTCGGGCTCGCCGGCGAAGGCGCGGGCGATGGCGACGCGCTGCTTCAGGCCGCCGGAGAGCTGGCGCGGCTTGGCCCCCAGCGTGCGGTCGGGCAGGCGAACGGCGCGCGTCAGCTCGACCAGGCGCTGGTCGCGCGCGCGCCCGGCCAGGCCGGCCAGCTTGCCGATGGCGCGACCGATGATGCGGCGCACGGCATGGGCGCGGTTCAGCGCCGA
>JAKOWB010000184.1 GCA_029781795.1 Pseudomonadota bacterium
CCCGCCGCGCCTTCCTGCTGGCCAAGGATTTCCTGGCCGGCGACGACCGCCGCGAGCTGGCGGTCGTCGAGCGCGACCTGGCTGCCCTGCCGCCGGTGGGCGCCCTGCCGCGCGCCAGCATCGAGGAGCTGCTGGCGACGCCCGCGCCGTTCCGCGCCTGGCTGGAGGGGCTGGCGCCGGATGCGCCGGCTGGCTTCGCCGTCAGGTGCGACGACTGCCCGGTGGCGCGCTTCCTCGGCAGCCAGGGCTACGGCGCCGACTGCGCGCCGAGCAGCATCGTCACCGACGACGGCCCGACGATCACGCCGCCGACCTGGACTGGAGCCTTCATGCGCGCGATCGACGCCCTCGGCAAGGGCCACCGCGTGACGCCTGCCGAGGCGCTGCGGCTGCTGGCGCAGGCGGAGGGCTGAGGCGATGCGCACCGCCCTCCCCGCCTTCCTGATGCTCGCCGCGTGCTCCAGCCAGCCGCACCAGCCGCTGGGCCCCATGCTGACCTGCGTCGCCGCGGCCTTCGGCACCGCCGTGCCGGCGCCCGACGTGCGCGCCATCACCCGCGCCGAGATGGCCGAGCGCTTCGGGCCCTACCAGGGCTACTTCACCGTCGCCTCGAGCGGCGGCCGGCCGACGATCTGGCTGGTGCGCGGCGCCGCGCGCTCGGTTGCCGCGCACGAGGCCTATCGGGCTGTGGCGCACGCCGCCGGGCAGCCCTTCACCGCCGAGGGCGACGCACGCGCCCGGCGGGCTTGCGGACGGAGGGGGTGACCATGGGCGACGTCGTCAGCCTCTCCGCCTTCCGCGCCGCCCGGGCGCAGCTCGCCCCGCCGGCGCCCATGCCGCGCCACGTCGCGCCGGTCGCCCGCGAGGTCCTGCGCACGATCAAGCGGCGCTGGCCGGCGCCGAGCGACTGGCAGGGCCAGCGGGTCTTCTGCTGCGACAGCCTGCAGACCGGCCGCGTCGTCGGCTGGGACTCGGTCGAGCGGCTGTTCATCGTCGAGATCGCGCCGGGCGTCGAGCGCCTGGCCAGCGTCGCCAACCTGGAGCGGATCACCGCGCCGCAGCCGCCGAAGGGGGCCGCATGATCGCCAACAGCAACCGCAGCAACTCCGCCCGGGGCAGCGCCGTCGTGCTGGCGTGGCTCTTCGCCTCCGCCGGCGCCGGCCTGGTCTTCGGCATCGAGTGGGCCGGCTATGGCCTGCTGTCGCTCGGCGCGCTCTTCGGCGCCGTCGCAATCCTCTGGAATCGGATCCGCTGATGGCCGCGCTCCTCCGCCGCCTCGCCCGCCTGCTGGGCCGCCGCCGTCGCTGGCACCGCGTCACCGTGATTACCAACGTGAGGGGGATACTGCCATGACCCGCCGCGCCCTCGCCCACGACCTAGCCGTCTACCTCGCACTCCTGCTGCTGGTCGCCGGCGGCCTCAAGCTGCTGCACGAGGCGACCGGCATGACGCTCTGGCTCGCCGCGCTGCGCGATGCGCCGGGCTGGGTCGGCGCGGCGCTGTTTGCCGGCGGTTGGGCGGTGGGCGCGGCGTGGTGGGTGGCACACGGCAAGGCAAGGAATCGCTGACCATGACCATCAAGCTCAACGCGCGGGCGCGGCAAAACATCGAAGACCTGATCGAGTCCGCGCACGCCGTCGGCGACGATCCGCAGGACGCGGCCGACCTCACCATGCTGCTGGAGGCACACGACGCTGCGGCCAGGCTGGAGGCCGAGCGCGATGCCGCCTTGTCGGAGGCAGCGGCATTGCGCGAGATCGTGGCCGGCCTCGGCGATAGCGTCACCCGCGCCGATACCACCAGCGCGCGGGAGGATGCCGAAGTGCGAGCCCTGTGCGAGCGCGTCGGCTACGGCGCGGTGATGGACGCGGCTTCGCGGCTCTGGATCAGGAAAGACCCGCTTGGCGCCTTTGTCGTCGGCCCCTGCGCCGGCACCGTCCGCGCCCTTCTCGCGAAGACGGGAGGCAACTGATGCTCTTCGCCGAGTTTCACAACGCCCTGCGCATCCTCGCCAACATCGACATGCGCGATCTGGTCGCGGCCGGCGCGCTGTCCGACGACGACACCGCTGGCTGGCAGGCCTTCCGCGACAACCCCTGGCGCTGGTTCATCCAGGTCGGCGATGCCGAGCGCGCCGCAGTCTGGCGCATCGTGCTGGCGCGGCAGCCGAAGAAGCCCGATCCGCAGCCGGGGGAGAAGGTGCCGGCGCTCACTGCCGAGGAATGGGCGGAGCTGCGGCAGACGATCAACAGCAGCAGCCCGAACTACGGCCACCCGAGCAACCAGTACCCCAGTTGGGACGACGACGTGATGCTGGAGGTGGCCGCGACGCTGGATGCCGCGCTTGAGCGCGAGGCCGCGCTGGCGGAGGCGCTGAAAGAATACATGCAGCGGTCGACGCTGATGCGGCAGGCGGTGGCCGACCAGGACAGCACACTGGTTCTCCTGTGGGACCGGCGCGTCGACCTTGACGCGGCAACCGCCAAGGCAGAGGCGCTGCTGGCCGCCCTGGAGACTCGCTGATGGGCACCATCCCTCGCCCCTCGCTCGGCGAACTGGAGCGCACCGCCGAGGCCGCCGCCCTCGCCCTCAAGCGGCAGGCCGACCAGCACAACGCCATGGTCGACGCCGCGATGGCCAAGGCGCCGCCCGGCCTGGATGACCGGCAGCAGCAGGACATGCGGGCCGACATTCTGGCCGTGATCCGCGACCACTACTGGGACCAGGTCTGCGAGGCCGAGGAAGCCGACGAAGAGGCGAAGGCCGCCGTCGCCGCGGAAGAGCAGCGCCAGCAGCAGAGCGACTACCTGGGGAGCGTGCTGTGAGCCGCCATCGCTACGCCGGCCTGGCGCCCGTAACCGACGAGCCGGTCGCCGGCTTCTACCGCACGAAGCTGGTCCGCGGCGGCCCCTGGGTCGCGGTCCGCATCTGGCACGGGCCGCCGCTCGACCCTGACACCGGCGAGGAGTTGGACCGCTCCTGGCGCTGGCAGGCGGAGCGGAACGGCGAACCCTGCGAAGTCTGGCGCGTCTGGCCCTACTGCGCCGGCGAGCCGATCGACAAGGCCGAACACGACTACCTGCTGCAGCTCCGCGACTGGGCCGTGCAGCACGCGCCGGAGACGCCCGAGGCGGCGCCGACGACGCCCATCGCCTTCAACCGTCTCCCCATCCCCTTCTGACCAGGAGCCCTGACATGGCTGTTGCTGCCACCATCCTTTCCAACAACCCGCCGGCCGACGCCGACCCGCTGCGCGAGCGTCTCGCCATCGACCACGAGCCGCTGCTGTCGCGCGCCGACGAGCTGCTGGCCGCCTTCGAGCGCGTGCCGGCTGAGATCGACGCCGAGACCGCCGGCAAGGCCAGCGACTACGTCAAGATGATCGCCGGCGCGATCAAGGATCTGGACCGCGTCCGCATCGGCGAGAAGGAGCCCTATCTGGCTGGCGGGCGCACGGTCGACGGCTTCTTCAAGGCGCCGGTCGACAAGCTCGACAAGGTCAAGCGCGAGGTCGAGGCGCGGCTGCAGAGGCACCTGCGCG
>JAKOWB010000196.1 GCA_029781795.1 Pseudomonadota bacterium
GATCGCCAGCATCTCGACACCGTCCTTGCGCAGCGCCTCGGCGATCACGCTGCCGACGCGGCCAAAGCCGATGATCACCGAATGATCCGTCAGCGCCGTCGTCGGCGGATCGTCGTCGTCGCCGGATGCCGGTGCCACCGGCTGCGGCCGCGAGCGCGCGCGCAGGCGGTCGAGGGCGACGAAGAACAGCGGATTGACCAGGATCGACAGGATGGCGCCGGCGAGGATCAGGTCCTGCGCCGCCTTGGGCATCAGGCCGAGCGCCAGGCCGACGCCGGCCAGGATGAAGGAGAACTCGCCGATCTGCGCCAGGCTGGCGGAGATGGTGAGCGCCGTGCCGCGCGACAGCCTGAAGGCGCGCACGATGGCGAAGGCGGCCGCCGACTTGCCGGCGGTGATGATCAGGAGGGTCGCCAGCACCGCCAGCGGCTGCTGCACCAGGATCGCCGGATCGAACAGCATGCCCACCGAGACGAAGAACAGCACGGCGAAGGCGTCGCGCAGCGGCAGGGTCTCGCTCGCCGCCTGATGGCTGAGCTCCGACTCGCTCAGCACCATGCCAGCGAAGAAGGCGCCCAGCGCGAAGGAGACGTCGAACAGCGCCGCGGCGCCGAAGGCCACGCCCAGCGCGATGGCCAGCACGGCGACCCGGAACAGCTCGCGCGAGCCGCTGAGCGACACGCGGTGCAGCAGCCAGGGGATGATGCGCTGGCCGACCAGCAGCATCAGCGCGATGAACACCGCGACCTTGCCGATGGTGAAGGCCAGCGCCAGCAGCACGTTCCAGATGCGCTCGCCGATGCCCGACTCGGCCCCGGCGCTGCCGAAGGCATGCGCCAGCGCCGGCAGCAGCACCAGCGCCAGCACCATCACCATGTCCTCGACGATCAGCCAGCCGACGGCGATGCGGCCGCGCTCGGTCTGCATCATGCGGCGCTCCTCGAAGGCGCGCAGCAGCACCACGGTGCTGGCTACCGACAGCGACAGGCCGAAGACCAGGCCGGCGATCACGCCCCAGCCCATCGCCAGCGACAGCAGCAGGCCCAGCAAGGTGGCGCAGGCGATCTGGCTCAGCGCCCCGGGAATCGCGACGCGCTTCACCGCCAGCAGGTCTTTGAGCGAGAAATGCAGGCCGACGCCGAACATCAGCAGGATGACGCCGATCTCGGCCAGCTCGGCCGCGAGGCCCTGGTCGGCGACAAATCCCGGCGTGAACGGGCCGACGACGATGCCGGCCAGCAGATAGCCCACCAGCGGCGACAGGCGCAGCCGGTTGGCCAGCGCCCCCAGCAGGAAGGCGATGCCGATACCAGCGACGATGGTCGCGATCAGGGGCGTGTGATGCGGCATGCTCGTGGTGATCCCCGCCCCGGTTATACCGTAGTGTCGGCGCATGACCATATCCGGCCTCGCCGCCCTCGAAGCGCAAATTGCGCGTGACCATGCGCTGACCTGCTTTCCCGAACCGCGCTGGGTGCCGCCGCGCCGCACCGCGGCAGGCGACCCGATCCTCGACGTGCTGATCGTCGGCGCCGGCCAGGGCGGCCAGGCGGTGGCCACGCAGCTCAAGCGCGAGCGGGTCGACAACATCCTGGTGATCGACCGCGCGCCCGAGGGCGGCGAAGGGCCCTGGCGCAGCTTCGCCCGCATGCGGACGCTGCGCACCTGGAAGACCGTCACCGGCCCCGACCTCGGCATGCCCAGCCTGACCTTCCAGTCCTGGTTCGAGGCGCAGCACGGCGCCGCCGCCTTCGAGGCGCTGGGCAAGATCGCCAAGGAAAAGTGGCAGGACTACCTGCTCTGGCTGCGCCGCGTGCTGGATCTGCCGGTGCGCAACGGCGTGGACCTGCTGCGGGTGAGCCCCGCCGAGGGCTGCCTTGCCGCCGACGTCCGCGAGAACGGCGCCGAGCGCAGGCTGTTCGCGCGCAAGGTCGTGCTGGCGATGGGCATCGAGAAGAGCGGCCGCTGGTACATGCCGCCCGAGATCGCCGCCTTGCCGGCGCAGCTGCGCGCCCATACCGCCGACGCGATCGATTTCGCGGCCCTGCGCGACAGGCGGGTGGCCGTGCTGGGCGCCGGCGCCTCGGCCTTCGACAACGCCGCCACGGCGCTGGAGGCCGGCGCGGCCGAGGTGCGGCTGTTCTGCCGCCGGCCGCAGCTGCAGCGCGTGCAGCCCTACAAGGCGATCTCCTCGGCGGGCTTCCTGCGCCATTTCGGCACGCTCGACGACGCGACGCGCTGGCGGTTCATGCGCCACCTGCTGTCGATCCGCGAGGCGCTGCCGGTCGAGACGTGGAACCGCGTCACCGGCCACGCGAACTTCCATCTGCACACCGGCAGCCCGTGGCTCGGCGCGCGCGTCGTCGACGGCGCCATCGAGATCACCACGCCCGGGGGCCGGCACTCCGCCGACTTCGCGATTTCAGGCACCGGCTTCGACATGGACATCACCGCGCGAGGCGAGATCGCCGGGGCGATCCCGCATATCGCCACCTGGTCCGATCGCTACACGCCACCGTCGGGCCAGGAGGACGCGCGCCTGGGTCGCTACCCCTATCTCGGCCCCGGCTTCGAGCTGGTCGAGAAGCTGCCGGGCGCCGCGCCGTGGCTGAAGGACATCCACGTCTTCGACTTCGGCACGATGATGAGCTTCGGCCCCTCGGGCTCGTCGATCAACGGCATGAAGTTCGCCGCCCCGCGCCTGGCCTTCGCCATCACCCGCGATCTCTTCACCGCGGACATCGAGCACCACTACGCGACGATGAT
>JAKOWB010000231.1 GCA_029781795.1 Pseudomonadota bacterium
CCGGCTCTACCGCCCGCTCGACATCGACGAAGTGCGCGGCGATCCCGGCAAGGCGCGCCGTCAGCTCGGCTGGCAGGCCGAGGTGAAGTTCGAGACCCTGGTGGAGATCCTGGCGCAGGCCGATCTCAGGCGCCTGAAACAGGCGGCCTGACGCGGAGACCGGCCGGCGGCCGGAAAAGCAGAAGGGGCCGCACCCTTGCCCGGCGCGGCCCCCTCCGACGCAGCTTCCCCTCTGCGAACCGGGTCAGGTCAGTGCAGCGCGGCCCAGACCTTGCGCTTGGCGGCGAACAGCAGGCCGGTCAGCACCACCAGGAACAGCATGACGTTGATGCCGGTCTGCTTGCGGGCCTCCAGCTTCGGCTCGGCCGCCCACATCAGGAAGGTGGCGACGTCGTGCGCCTGCTGGTCCAGCGAAGCGACGGTGCCGTCCTGGTACTCCACGCTGCCGTCGGTCAGCGGCTGCGGCATGGCGATCTGGTGACCCGGGAAATAGAGATTGTAGTTCATTCCCGCGTTCATCGTCATGTCGGCCGGCGGCTCGTGATAGCCGGTCAGGATGGCGTAGATGTAGCTCGGGCCGCCGACGCGGGCCTTGGCCATCAGCGACAGGTCCGGCGGATAGGCGCCGCCGAAGGCTGCGCGCGCCGCCTTCTCGTTCGGATAGGGCGCCGGCCAGGCGTCGGACGGCAGGGCCGGCCGCTCGAACATCTCGCCCTCGTCGTTCGGCCCGTCGGTGACGTTGTAGCCGGCGGCGAAGGCCTTCACCTCGTCCTCGCTGTAGCCGAGTTCGGTGAGGTTGCGGAAGTTCACCAGCGATAGCGAGTGGCAGGTCGAGCAGACCTCCTTGAAGACCTGGAAGCCGCGCTGCAGCGCCGCCCGGTCGAAGGAGCCGAAGACGCCGTCGAAGGACCAGTGCACCTCGGGCAGTGCCGTGCCCTCGGCCGCCCGCGACGGGGCCGGCGCGACGGCGAGGCTGGCGATCAGGGCCGCGGCCAGGGCGGCAGGCTTGAACAGCGAGTGCATCAGGCCTTCTCCATCGGCTTCAGCACGGCCTCGGAGATCGAGGCGGGCAGCGGCCGCGGCCGCTCCAGCATGCCGAGCAGCGGCACGATCACCAGGAAGTGGGCGAAGTAGTAGAGCGTCGCCAGCAGGCCGACCGTCGGCCAGATGCCTTCCGGCTTCTGCGCGCCGATGTAGCCCAGCAGGACCGCGTCGAGCGCGAAGATCCAGAAGAACCACTTGAAGGCCGGGCGGAAGCGCGCCGAGCGCACCGGCGAGCGGTCGAGCCAGGGCAGCACCGCCAGGATCGCGATAGAGGCGAACATGACGATGACGCCACCCAGCTTGGCCTCGATCACCACGACGTCGGTGAAGGGGATCGTGATGTCGAAGGTGATGGCGCGCAGCATCGCGTAGAACGGCAGGAAGTACCATTCCGGCACGATGTGCTCGGGCGTCTGCAGCGGGTTCGCCTCGACGTAGTTCACCGGGTCGCCCAGGTAGTTCGGGAAGAAGAAGACCGCGGCGCAGAACACCAGCAGGAACACGCCGGTGCCGAAGGCATCCTTCACCGTGTAGTAGGGGTGGAAGGGGATCTTGTCCTGCGGCCCCTTCGCGTCGATGCCCAGCGGGTTGTTCGAGCCGAAGCGGTGCAGCGCCCAGAGGTGCAGGAAGACCACCGCGCAGATCACGAAGGGCAGCAGGTAGTGCAGGGCGAAGAAGCGGTTCAGCGTCGGGTTGTCGACCGAGAAGCCGCCCCACAGCCAGGTGACGATCGAGTCGCCGACCCAGGGGATCGCCGAGAAGAGGTTGGTGATGACCGTGGCGCCCCAATAGGACATCTGGCCCCAGGGCAGCACGTAGCCCATGAAGGCGGTGGCCATCATCAGCAGCAGGATGATCACGCCGATGATCCACAAGAGTTCGCGCGGCGCCTTGTAGGAGCCGTAGTACATGCCGCGGAACATGTGGATGTAGACGACGATGAAGAAGAAGCTGGCGCCGTTCATGTGGATGTAACGGATCATCCAGCCGCCGTTCACGTCGCGCATGATGCGCTCGACCGAATTGAAGGCATGGTCGACGTGCGGGGTGTACTGCATCGCCAGCAGGATGCCGGTGACGATCATGATCACCAGGACGATGCCGGCCAGCGAACCGAAGTTCCACCAGTAGCTGAGGTTGCGCGGCGTCGGGTACTCGTGCGTCTCGTGCCGCATGAAGGTGAAGATGGGCAGGCGGTGGTCGATCCACTTCACCAGCCGGCTGCCGTTGGCGGGCGCGCTCATCTGCGGTGGTCTCCCCCTTAACCGATCTTTACGCGGGTATCGCTGAGGTAGAGGTACTCCGGCACCGCGAGGTTGCGCGGCGCGGGCCCCTTACGGATGCGTCCCGAGGTGTCGTACTGCGAGCCGTGGCAGGAGCAGAACCAGCCACCGAACTCGCCACGCATCTCGCCGACCTTCTGGCCCTGCGGGATGCACCCCAGGTGCGTGCAGACGCCGACGACGATCAGCATGTCCGGCCGCTCGTGCGGCGGGTTGGCGACGTCGTGGGTGCGCGCCTCGTCGGTCTGCGGGTCGCGCAGCTCGGCCAGCGGCACCGCGCGGGCGGCGTCGATCTCTTCCTGGGTGCGGTGGCGGATGAAGACCGGCTTGCCGCGCCACATCACGGTGAGCGACTGGCCCACCGCCACCGGCGCCAGGTCGACCTCGATCGAGGCCAGCGCCAGCACGTCCGCCGAGGGATTCATCGAATTGATCAGTGGCCAGGCCGTGATCGCGGCGCCAACCGCGAACATCGTGCCGCCGGCCAGGAACAGGAAATCGCGTCGCGTGCCCTCGCCATGGCCATCCTGGCCGGCGGGCGCCGCACTCGCATGTTCTGCCATGCCCTCTCTCCCTCGACTGCCCGTGCCCGCCGCCGTTCCGGCCGGCCGGGCCATAACCCGCACCCAATCTCGCCCGGCGCGCCGATGGCGTCCGAACCACCCCGATCGCCCCGGCCCGATCCGCGGCTGCGGCCTACGCTAAAGCGCGGACCACGCGCGGCCATGCGACTGAAGGCCGCAAGAGCTACGCCAGGAGCGCCCGCGCCCCGACCGTTGCCCGGACAGACTTGCGCGGCGGGAGCGGTATAGAGGAAATTCCCGGCCGACGCAAAGCCTCGGATGCCGCACGGCAGCGCTTCCCTGCGCCGGCCGCAGGACCCAGCCCAGGAACCGCAAGGGACGCCATGCGCCTCGCCCTCTACGAGCCCGACATCCCGCAGAACGCCGGGGCCATGATCCGCCTCGCCGCCTGCCTCGACGCCGATCTGGAGATCATCGAGCCCTGCGGTTTCCTGCTGGACGACCGGCGGCTGGACCGGGCGGCGCTGGACTATCGCCCGCACTGCCGCCTGACCCGCCACAGCTCCTGGGCGGCCTTCCAGGCGGCCCGCGCCGCCGGCCACCCGCCCGGCCGCCTGGTGCTGCTGACCACCCGGGCCAGCCAGGCGCATCAGGACTTCGCCTTCCGCAGCGACGACATCCTGCTGCTGGGGCGCGAATCGGCCGGCGTGCCCGACGCGGTCCACGCCGCCGCCGACGCCCGGGTCCGGGTGCCGCTGAAGCCCGGCCTGCGCTCGCTGAACCTGGCGCTGACGGCCGCCCTGGTGCTGGGCGAGGCGCTGCGGCAGACCGGCGGCTTCGCCCGGCTGGAGCGGGCGGCATGAGCGTGCCCAGCGAAGCCGGCAAGGCCGCCGCCCGCGCCTGGTTCGAGAGCCTGCGCGATCGCATCTGCGCGGCGCTGGAGGCGATCGAGGCAGAGGTCGGCCAGAATCCCGCCGGCGTGGCGCCGGCCCGCTTCGAGCGCAAGCCCTGGGAGCGTCCGGGCGGCGGCGGCGGCGTCATGGGCCTGCTGACCGGCGGGCGGGTCTTCGAGAAGGCCGGGGTCAATGTCTCCACCGTCTGGGGCGAGTTCAGCGGCGCCTTCGCCAAGGAGATCCCCGGCGCCGCCGAGGACCCGCGCTTCTGGGCCTCGGGCATCTCGCTGGTGATCCACCCGCGCAATCCCTGGGTGCCGCCGGTGCACATGAACACGCGCCACATCGTCACCACCAAGGCCTGGTTCGGCGGCGGCGCGGACCTGAACCCGATCTATCCGGACGAGGCCGACACAGCCGACTTCCATGCCGCGCTGCAGGCTGCCTGCGACGCGCACGGAGCCGACTACCACGCCCGCTTCAAGCAATGGTGCGACGAGTACTTCTTCAACAAGCACCGGGGCGAGCCGCGCGGCGTCGGCGGCATCTTCTACGACTACCTCGAGGCCGACTTCGACCGCGACTTCGCCTTCACCCGCGCGGTCGGCGAGGCTTTCCTCGCCATCTATCCCGCCCTGGTGCGCCGCCACATGGAGCGCCCCTGGGGCGAGGCCGAGCGGGCGCACCAGCTCTTCCGCCGCGGCCGCTATGTCGAGTTCAACCTGCTCTACGATCGCGGCACGCGCTTCGGCCTGATGACCGGCGGCAATCCCGAAGCCATCCTGATGAGCCTGCCGCCGCTGGCGGCCTGGCCTTAGAGCCGCGCCAGCTCCTTCGCGCGGGTCAGCAGGGCGTCGCGGCCGGGGCGGAAGGCCTCCTCGACCCACCAGCGCTCCAGCTCGCGCAGCACGGCGCCGACCTGCCGGCCGGGCTTGAGGCCGAGGTCGAGCAGGTCCTGGCCCTTGACCGGCAGGTGGCGCGGCACCCAGGCCGCCGCCGCGGCCTGCACCGCGGCGAGGTCGGCCAGCGCCAGCGTCTTCTCGGCGACGGCGAGCCGCGCGAGGTCGATCACGGATGCGGGGCCATGCGTGTAGAACGCGCGGCGCAGCGCGGCGGCATCCATCAGCCCGCTGGGATCGGACGGCGGCTCCAGCAGCAGGGAGAGGCGGTCGCGGTCCTCGTTCGACAGGCGCAGCTTGCCGGCCGCCCAGGCGGCGCGGCCCTTGCCGTGGGGCAGGATCGCGGCGAGGCGCAGCAGCGCGTCGGACGAGGGTGCGAGATGCACCAGCGTCGCCACGGTGTTGAGGCCGCGCAGCCCCGGCACGACATGCGCCAGCACGCCATGCTTCTGCATCAGGCGCAGCACCGGCAGCGGGTCGGGCGCGGCCAGCAGCTTCAGCAGCTCGTCGCGCTTGCGCTCGGCCGAGATGCGCTCGAGCTGCGGCGCCAGCTCGACCGCGGCCCGCAGCCCCTCCAGGTCCGGCTCGCCCTTGCCGTAGTGCGCCTGGAAGCGGAAGAAGCGCAGCAGGCGCAGGTAGTCCTCTTCGATGCGGCGGCGCGCCTCGCCGACGAAGCGCACGCGCCCGGCGCGCAGGTCCTCGATGCCGCCGAAGAAGTCGGTCACCCGCCCCTCGCCGTCGCAGAAAAGGGCGTTCATCGTCAGGTCCCGGCGCGCCGCGTCGGCCTGCCAGTCGTCGGTGAAGGCGACCACGGCGTGGCGCCCGTCGGTCTCCAGGTCGCGGCGCAGCGTGGTGATCTCGTAGGGGCGGTGGTTGACGATCGCCGTCACCGTGCCGTGCGCCAGGCCGGTCGGGATGACCTTGAAGCCGGCGGCCGCGCAGCGGCGCAGCACCTCCTCGGGCAGCAGCGGGGTCGCCAGGTCGACGTCCTTCACCGCCCGGCCGGCCAGCGCGTCGCGCACGCAACCGCCGACGAAACGCGCCTGGCCGCCGTCGCGCGCCAGCGCCGTCAGCAGGGCGCGGCTCTCCGGCCGCGTCATCCAGGGCTGCGGCGTGATGGTCAGGCGCACCGGCGGCGCGGGCAGGCTCATGGCGTGCCGCGAACCGGGGTGGCGGGGCCGCCGAACAGCAGTTCGTCGATGTCGAGGTCGAGCAGGCGCAGCGTCACCAGAGTCGCGCCCATCAGCAACACGCCGGCGACGATCAGCCAGGTCCAGGGCAGCGCCTGCCACCAGGGAAGCTGCCCGGCGGCGGCCAGCGCCTGCTTGCGGCGCGCCAGGGCCAGCCACAGCAGATAGACCGCCAGCGGCAGCAGCAGCGAGCCCAGGATGATCAGGATGCGGCCCATGGCGCTAAGCCCTGCCGGAATCCGGGCCCGGAGGCAAGCGGGCCGCTGAGGCAGGATCTCTAGGGCAGGATCTCCCCGGCCAGGATCTCGACCAGGTTGTTCAGCATCCCGGCCGTGGCGCCCCAGATGAAGTAGTCGCCGAAGGGATAGGCATAGAACTGCCGGCTGCGGCCCTTCCACTCGCGGCTCATCAGCTTGCGGCTGGCGGGATCCAGGAAGAAGGCCAGCGGCACCTGGAAGATCTCGGCCACTTCCTCCGGATCGGGCGTCAGGACCAGCGGCGGGGTCAGCAGGCCCACGACCGGCGTCACCTCGTATCCGGTGCCGGTGACATAGGTGTCCAGGCGCCCCAGCAGCATCACGTCGGCGGCCTTGAGGCCCACCTCCTCGTCCGCCTCCCGCAGCGCCGTGGCCTCGGGCGACGCGTCGCTCGGCTCGGCCCGGCCGCCGGGAAAGGCGATCTGCCCGGCGTGGTCGCGCAGGTGCGGCGTGCGCTTGGTCAGCAGCATGGAGAGGCCCGCCGGCTCCGCCACCAGCGGCACCAGGACCGAGGCCGGCGTCAGGCGCCGGCCGGCGATCCAGGTATCGGGCTCGAGATCATGGTCGCCGCGCGGCAGCGGCGGCAGGCCATCCTCGACCTGCGCGCCGGGCGCGGCGCGGCGCCCCGGCGGACGTGCCGCCAGGCGCGCGCGGATGTCGTCGGGCGAGGGACTCACGCCGCCTGCCCCAGCCGGAAGAAACGGCCGTCCGACCAGAGGCCGAGGACGCGCGGGTCGGCGGGGTCCGGTACCGCCTGCTCGACCAGCTGATAGAAGACCGGGCGGGAGATCAGTGCCTCCAGACCCGGGCGCACCAGCACATAGGGGCTGGGCTCGGCCGGGCGGCCGTCGTGGGCCGGCGTCTCGACGACGCGCAGGGGATGCGCGGGGCCGGCGGTCACGGTCTCGTCCAGGTTGGTGCGGAACACCAGGCGCTGCGACCGGCCGTCGCCCTCCACGTCGCACTCCACGGCGACGAAGGGCGCGTCGTCCACCTTGATCCGGCCGCGCTCGAAGGGCGTGACCAGCCAGTAGTCGCCGTCGGCCTCGCGGCGCAAAACCGAGGCGAAGAGTTTGACCAGCGGCTTCCGGCCGATCGGCGTGCCCTGGTAGAACCAGGTGCCGTCGCGCGCGATGCGGATCTGGAAATCGCCGCAGAAGGGCAGCCTTGGCCCCTCGCCGCCTGCGGGCTTTGTATCGGTCCCCGGCTGCGCACCGGGCGCGCCCTGCCGAGCGCCCTGCCGAGCGCCCTGCCCCTGGCCGCCCGTGGCGCCTTGACCTATCCTCTTGCTGTCGGGTCCGTCGTTCATCCTGGAGATCACAAATTTGCCAGCTTGTATCGCGAGGCTCCAGCCGCCTCTAGGCTCAAGGTAGGGCCGCGGGGATCGACTCGAAAGCCCCCGGCGGCAAATCCGGGGCGTTACCGGAGGCAGTTTCCTAAGGAGCCCGTGCCATGCGCGAGAACACCGACACCCTGGAGCGCGATGCCCAGCAGCTTGCCGGCGAACTGAGCCGCGCCGGTGAGCGCCTGGCCAGCGCCAAGGCCTCGATCGGCCGCGTCATCTTCGGCCAGGACCAGGTGGTGGAGCAGACGCTCATCACCCTGCTGGCCGGCGGCCACGCCCTGCTGGTCGGCGTGCCGGGCCTGGCCAAGACCAAGCTGGTGGAGACGCTCGGCTCGGTCTTCGGCCTGGAGGACAAGCGCGTGCAGTGCACGCCCGACCTCATGCCGGCCGACATCGTCGGCTCCGAGGTGCTGGAGGAGGAGGCCGGCGGCCGCCGTTCCTTCCGCTTCATTCCGGGCCCGGTCTTCGCCCAGCTGCTGATGGCGGACGAGATCAACCGCGCCAGCCCGCGCACCCAGTCGGCCCTGCTGCAGGCCATGCAGGAGCGCAAGGTGACCGTGGCCGGACAGAGCCACGACCTGCCGGCGCCCTTCCACGTGCTGGCGACGCAGAACCCGCTGGAGCAGGAGGGCACCTATCCCCTGCCCGAGGCGCAGCTCGACCGCTTCCTGATGCAGATCGACGTCGGCTATCCCGAGCTGGACGCCGAGCGGCGCATGCTGATCGCCACCACCGGCACCGAGGACAGCAAGCCGGTGCAGGTCATGTCGGCGCCCGACCTGATCCAGGTGCAGCGCCTGGTGCGCCGCGTGCCGGTCGGCGAGCAGGTGATGGAGGGTATCCTGACCCTGGTGCGCGCCGGCCGCCCGGACCAGAGCCCGCTGGAGGAGATCCGCCGCCACGTGGTCTGGGGTCCCGGCCCGCGCGCCAGCCAGGCGCTGATGCTGGCGGTGCGCGCCCGCGCCCTGATGGGCGGGCGCCTGGCGCCGTCGCTGGACGATGTCGCGGCGCTGGCCGGGCCGGTGCTGCGCCACCGCATGGCGCTGTCCTTCACCGCGCGCGCCGATGGCCTGACGCTGGACGACATCCTGGGCCGCTTGCTGGGGACGCTGGGCTAGTCCCAGGGCCATGGCCGCCACCGCCCCTTCGACCCTGCAGCTCGAGGCCGAGCGCCTGGCCGGCGCCCTGCCGCCGCTGCTGGTCGACGTGCGCCGCATCGCCGAGACCGTGGCGCAGGGCGCGCACGGCCGGCGCCGCGTCGGCCCGGGCGAGGCCTTCTGGCAGTTCCGCCCCTATGTCGCCGGCGACCGGCCGCAGACCATCGACTGGCGCACCTCGGCCAAGAACGACACCATCTTCGTGCGCGAGATGGAGTGGGCGGCGGCGGCCACGGTCTATCTCTGGCGCGATCCCACGGCCTCGATGGACTGGCGCAGCGACAAGGCGCTGCCGACCAAGCGCCAGCGCGCCGACCTGATCCTGCTGGCGCTGGCCTCGCTGCTGCTGCGCGGCGGCGAGCGCGTCGCGCTGCTCGGCCCCGGCGAGCGCCCGCGCGTCGGCCGCGGCGCGCTGCCCGCGCTCTCCGCCCGCATCGCGCGCGACGCCGACGCCACGGCACCGGCCGAGGCGGCGCTGCCGGCGCCGCTGCCGCTGCCGCGCCATGCCCGCGCCGTGCTGATCGGCGACTTCCTGACGCCGCTGCCGGAGATCGAGGCACGCCTGACCACGCTGTCCAGGCGCGGCGTGGCCGGGCAGCTTCTGCTGCTGCTCGACCCGGCCGAGACCGCGCTGCCCTTCCAGGGCCGCGTGCGCTTCGAGGGGCTGGAGGGCGAGGGCAACTGGCTGGTGCCGCGCGTCGAGACGCTGCGCGATGCCTATATCGAGCGCGAGCGCGCGCATGAGCAGGGCCTGGCAGCGATCTGCCGCGCGCTGGGCTGGCGCCTGCAGCGCCACCTGACGAACCAGCCGGCCAGCCAGGCGCTGCTGGAGCTCTTCCTCGGCCTCGGCGACAGCTGGGAAAGGCGGCGTTGATGGGCTTCGCCACCGCCCTCGGCACGCTGGCCTTCATCGAGCCCTGGATCCTCGGCGCGCTGGTGCTGCTGCCGGTGATCTGGTGGCTGCTGCGCGCCACGCCGCCGGCGCCGCGCCGCCAGGCCTTTCCCGCCATCCGCCTGCTGCTCGGCCTGAAGCCGCCGGAGGAGACGCCGGCACGCACGCCCTGGTGGCTGGTGCTGCTGCGCCTGGTCATCGCCGCGCTGATCATCGTCGCCCTGGCGCGGCCGATCCTGAACCCCGACGACGCGGTGAACCAAGAGGGGCTGGTGGTGCTGGCGATCGACGACGGCTGGGCCAGCGCGCCGGACTGGGACGCCAAGCGCGCGGCGCTGGACGACATCCTCGCCGAGGCCGAGCGCAAGAAGGCCAGCCTGCGCATCCTGCTGACCGCGCCCGGCGCCGACGGCAGCCCGCCGGTCCTCAGCGAGGTGCTGACCGCGGGCGAGGCGCGCGCCCGGCTGCAGGGCCTGACGCCGAAGCCCTGGCCGGTCGACCGCCTGGCCGCCGCCGCGGCGCTCGAGGCACTACCAGAGAGTCCGCGTCCGCGCTTCTTCTGGGCCGCCGACGGCCTGGACGACGGCAATGCCGAGGACTTCGCCCAGGCCTTGGCGGCACGCGGCGCGACCACGCGCCTTGCCCCGACGACCGCGGCCAAGCTGCTGCGGCCGGTGGAGAGCGACGAGCGCGCCCTGGTGCTGACCCTGGAGCGCGGCGAGGACCGCGGCGAGGACCTGGCCGTGGCGGTCGCGCTGCGCGACGACGGGCGCGAGGTTGGCCGCCTGCCGCTGACCTTCGAGGCCGGCGAGACCCAGGCCAGCGGGCGACTTGAGCTGCCGCTGGAGCTGCGCAACGCGGTCGGCCGCATCGTGCTGGAGGGCCAGGCGTCGGCCGGCGCGGCGCTGCTGCTGGACGAGCGCTCGCGCCGCCGGCCGGTCGGCCTGGTCGACGAGACCGGCGCCGGCTCCAGCCAGCCGCTGCTGTCCGAACTCTATTACGTCGAGCGCGCCCTGGCGCCCTTCGCCGAGATCACCCGCGGCGCGCTGGCGGACCTCTTGAAGCAGCCCCTGGCCGTGCTGGTGCTGCCCGACCACGGTGCGCTGGCGCCCGAGGACCAGGCGGCGCTGGAAAAGTTCATGGCCGACGGCGGCCTGGTGCTGCGCTTCGCCGGTGCCAAGCTGGCCGCCAACCCCGACACGCTGCTGCCGGTGAAGCTGCGCGGCGGCGACCGCACGCTGGGCGGCGTGATGACCTGGGACCAGCCGGCGCGCATTGCGCCCTTCGACGCCGGCAGTCCCTTTGCCGGCCTCGCCATTCCCGACGATGTGGTGGTGAACCGCCAGGTGCTGGCCGAGCCGTCGCTCGACCTCAGCGACAAGACCTGGGCACGGCTGACCGACGGCACACCGCTGGTCACCGCCGAAGCGCGCGGCAAGGGACTGCTGGTGCTGTTCCACACCACGGCCAATACCGACTGGAGCAACCTCGCGCTCTCCGGCCTCTTCGTCGAATTGCTGACGCGCACGGTGGAAACGGCGAGTGGCGTCACCGCCGTCGGCCAGGGCGAGGCCCTGCCGCCCTGGCAGCTGCTCGACGGCTATGGCCGCCTGGGAGA
Organism: Pseudomonadota bacterium; assembly: GCA_029781795.1. Lineage (GTDB taxonomy): Bacteria > Pseudomonadota > Alphaproteobacteria > Kiloniellales > JACOMY01 > JAKOWB01. The sequence goes on from JAKOWB010000231.1 coordinate 11,103, forward strand.
GCCGGCGGCGAGCGTGCTGCCGTTGACCGGCGATGAGCTGTCGGCCGGCGCCGTCGGTCCCGCGCATCCGCCCGGCTATTACGGCAGCCAGACCGGCCGCCGCGCCTTCAACCTGGAGCAGGCGGTCGACACGCTGGCGCCGCTGCCCAGCGTGCCCGGCGTCAGCGAGCGCGGCTATGCCCGCTCGGCCGAGCAGGACCTGAAGGCGCCGCTTCTCGCTGGCGCACTGGCGCTGGCGCTGATCGACCTCCTGCTCGGCCTCTGGCTGCGCGGCCTGCTGCCCGGGCGGCGCGTCGCCGCCGGCGCCGGGGCCCTGCTGCTGGCGCTGCTGGTCGCCCTGCCAGCCGGCCCGGCGCGGGCGGAGAGCGACGATTCCTTCGCCCTGCTGGCGACGCTGGAGACACGCCTCGCCTTCGTCGAGACCGGCGATGCCAAGGTGGACGAGATCAGCCGCCAGGGCCTGACCGGCTTGTCGCGGGTGCTGAAGCGCCGCACCTCGGTCGAGCCGGCCGACCCGCTCGGCGTCGACATCGAGCGTGACGAGATCGCCTTCTTCCCGCTGCTCTACTGGCCGGTGACCGACACCCAGGCACCCTTGAGCGAGGCGGCGCGGCGCAAGGTCAATGCCTTCCTCAGCACCGGCGGCACGATCCTCTTCGACCTGCGCGATCCCTCGGGCGGCAACCTGCTGGCCAGCGCCACGGCCTCGCTGCAGCGTCTGGCCGAGGGGCTGGACATCCCGCCGCTGGCACCGCTGCCGGCCGAGCACGTACTGACCAAGGCCTTCTACCTGATGCAGGACTTCCCTGGCCGCTATGCCGGCGGGCAGCTCTGGGTCGATTCCAGCGACAGCGGCGCCAACGACGGCGTCGCCACGGTGATCATCGGCAGCAACGACTGGGCCGCCGCCTGGGCGGTGGATGACTCCGGCCGCCCGCTCTATGCCGTGGTGCCCGAGGGCGAGAGCCAGCGCGAGCAGGCCTTCCGCTTCGGCGTCAACCTGGTGATGTACACCCTGACCGGCAACTACAAGGCCGACCAGGTGCACGTGCCCTTCATCCTGGAAAGGCTGGGCCAATGAGGACCCGGTCATGACCGGCAGCGCGCTCGCCTGGTCGCCGCTGCTGCCGCTGCCCTGGCTGTTGGCCCTCGGCGGCGCCGCGCTGCTGCTGGTGGCGCTGGCTGCCTGGCGGCGGGCGCGCGGCTGGTGGCTGCGCCTGCTGGCGGCCGCCGCCATCCTGCTGGGCCTCGCCAACCCCTCGCTGGTCGAGCAGCAGCGCCAGGGCCTGCCCGACATCGCCCTGGTGGTGGTGGACGAGAGCGCCAGCCAGGGCATCGGCGAGCGCCGCGAACAGACCGAGGCGGCGCTGGCAGCGCTGGAGGCGCGCCTCGCCCTGCTGCCCAACACCGAGGTCGAGGTGGTGCGCGCCGGCAGCGGCGAGGACGGCACCAATCTCTTCGCCGCGGTGCGCGACGCGCTTTCGCGCCTGCCGCGCCAGCAGCTCGCCGGCATCTTCTTCATCACCGACGGCCAGGTGCACGACGCGCCCGAGAGCCTGGCGGCGCTCGCCGTCGACGCGCCGCTGCACGAGCTGCTGACCGGCGCGCCGGGCGAGGGCGACCGCCGCCTGGTCGTGGTGCGCGCGCCGACCTTCGGCATCGTCGACAAGCCGCAGAGCCTGACCATCCGCGTCGAGGACCAGCCGGCCGGCAGGGGCACCGCGACCCTGACCATCGCGCAGGACGGCGGCCCGCCGCGCAGCATCGCCGTGCCGGTCGGCAGGGACGTCGACGTCGACTTCGAGCTGACGCGCCGCGGCCAGTCGATCCTGGAGCTTTCCGTCGACGAGGGTCCGGCCGAGCTGTCGCTGCAGAACAACCGCGCCGCGGTGGTGGTGAACGGCGTGCGCGACCGCCTGCGCGTGCTGCTGGTCTCGGGCGAGCCGCACGCCGGCGAGCGCGTCTGGCGCAACATCCTGAAGTCCGACCCCTCGGTCGACCTGGTCCACTTCACCATCCTGCGCCCGCCGGAGAAGCAGGACGGCACGCCGATCCGCGAGCTTTCGCTGATCGCCTTCCCGACGCGCGAGCTCTTCGAGGAGAAGCTGGACGAGTTCGACCTCATCATCTTCGACCGCTATCGCCAGCGCGGCGTGCTGCCCAACGCCTACCTCGACAACATCGCGCGCTACGTCGAGAACGGCGGCGCACTGCTGGAGAGCGCCGGCGCCGCCTCGGCCTCGCCCATGTCGCTCTATCGCACGCCGCTGGGCCGCGTGATGCCGGGCGAGCCGACCGGGCAGGTGCTGGAGGAAGGCTACAGGCCCGAAGTCACCGAGATGGGGCTGCGCCACCCCGTCACCGCCGGCCTGCCGGGGGCCAACACCGCGGGCGGCCAGCCGAGCTGGGGCCGCTGGTTCCGCCTGATCGACGCCGACGTCGGCAACGGCGAGGTGCTGATGGACGGCCCCGGGCAGCGCCCGCTGCTGGTGCTGCAGCGCTTCGGCAAGGGCCGCGTGGCGCAGCTGCTCTCCGATCACGTCTGGCTCTGGGCGCGCGGCTTCGAGGGCGGCGGCCCGCAGGCCGAGCTGCTGCGCCGCATCGCCCACTGGCTGATGCAGGAGCCGGACCTGGAGGAGGAGGACCTGCGCGCCACGGTCGCCGGCAGCCGCCTGGAGATCATCCGCCAGTCGCTCTCGCCCGACGCCGTGACCGTCACCGTCACCTATCCCGACGGCAGTACCGAGGCGGTGCCGCTGTCCGAGGCCGGCAACGGCAAGCAGACCGCGACGGTCACCATCGACCAGCCCGGCCTCTATCGCGTCGAGGACGGCACGCGCACGGCGCTGGCCGCGGCCGGCGCGCTGAACCCCAAGGAGTTCGCCGACCTCCGCGCCTCGCCCGAGCCGCTGGAGAAGCTGGTGAGCGAGGGGCGCGGCGGCGCCATCTGGCTGGCCCGCGACTCCGACCCGGCGATCCGCAAGGTCGATCCCGACCGCGCCCGCGCCGGCAGTGACTGGCTGGGCCTGCTGGACCGGCAGAGCTATCTCGTGACCGGCGTCAGCGAGCGCCCGCTGCTGCCTTCCTGGGCCTACCTGGGGCTCGCCCTGGGCCTGGCCTTCGCCGCCTGGCGCCGCGAGGGTCGCTGACCTCATCCCATGCAGCAGTCGACCTTCGCCCACAGGCCCCTGCCGCTGGTGCTGGAGCCTGAGAGCGCCGAGGAAGCAGGGCTGCCGGCGCTGCTGTCCTGGCTGGAAGGCACTGACTGGCGGCGGTTGCTTCACCGGCACGGCGGGCTGCTGCTGCGCGGCTTCGCAGTCCGGGGACCGCGCGACTTCCATGCCGTGGCCGAGCGCGCGGTAGCGCCGGCGCGCCTGGCTCCCTACGTCGGCGGCGATGCGCCGCGCGGCCGGGTCGAGGGCCTGGTCTACAACTCGACCGAGACGCCGGCCGACCAGGTGATCCCGCCGCACAACGAGAAATCCTATTCCGCCGACCACCCGGCGACGATCCTGTTCTACTGCGACCGCGCGCCCACGGCGCGGGGCGAGACGCCGCTGGCCGACGGGCGGCGCCTGCTGCGCCACCTCTCGCCGGCGGCCGCGGCGCGCTTCGCCAAGGGCGTCACCTACATCCAGAACCTGCGCGACGAGACCGTCGCCGGCATCGGCCGCTCCTGGCAGAGCGCCTTCGAGACCCGCGACAAGGGTGAGGTGGAGGCCAGGCTCGGCGCCCTCGGCGCCGGCTTCCGCTGGCGCGCCGACGGCGGCCTCTACATGGAGGAGACCTTGCCGGCGTTGCGCCGCCACCCCGTCACCGGCGAGGCGGTGCTCTTCAGCCAGGCCGACCAGTGGCACAGCTCGACCCTCGACGCGGCAACCCGCGAGGCGGAGCTGGCGCGCCAGGGCGAGTACGAACTGAACCACGCCGCGCGCTACGGCGACGGCACGCCGATGACCGACGCCGAGATGGACGAGCTGCGCGCCGCCATCGCCGCCGAGTGCGTCGCCTTCCCCTGGCGGCAGGGCGACGTGCTGGTGCTGGACAACCTCTTGACCCTGCACGGCCGCGCGAGCTTCGAGGGCCCGCGGCGCGTGCTGGTGGCCATGGCGTGAGGGCGGGCGCCGCAATCGGACGCAAGTCTTTCCAGGTCTGTCACCCCGGCCGCAGCGCCGGGGTCCGGCGAGCAGGCTTCGCCAACCGCGGTTGCCGCAGGCCGCCCCCGGCGCCGCCAGGGATCCCGGCTCGCGATTCGCTTGGCCGGGATGACAGGAAGCGGGTGGCGCGCGAGGATGCGCCTGAGTCATCAGCCACTCCGGGACCGCCGCGCGCCATGTCCGACCTCCTCCCCCTCCTCACCATCCTCGGCGCGCTGCTGCTGGGTGCGATCTCGCCGGGGCCGAGCTTCGTCTTCGTGGTCCGCACCGCGGTCGCGCAGTCGCGCGGCGAGGGGCTGGCGGCGGCGCTGGGCATGGGTATCGGCGCCGGGCTCTATGGCCTGCTGGCGGTGCTGGGCCTCAGGACGCTGATGGCCGAGGGTGGCTGGCTTTTCACCGTGCTGCGCATCGCCGGCGGCCTCTATCTCTGCTACCTCGCCTGGCGCATCTGGCGCGGCGCCGCCGAACCCTTGACGCTGCAGGTGGCGGCGGGCCAGCCGGCGCGGCCTGGCCGGGCCTTCTGGCTGGGTCTCGCCACGCAGCTCAGCAATCCCAAGATCGTCGCGGTCTTCGGCGCGGTCTTCGCCGCGCTGCTGCCGGCCGATCCCGCCGGCTGGGTGCTGATCGCCCTGCCGCCGCTGATCCTGCTGCAGGAGAGCTGCTGGTACGCCATCGTCGCCCTCGCCTTCTCTTCCCGCCGGCCGCGCGCGCTCTATCTTTCTGCCAAGGCCACAATCGACCGGACCGCGGCCACGCTGATCGGCGTGCTGGGCCTGCGGCTGGTCTGGGAGGCCAGCCGACGCTGAGACGAAGGGAGGCACGCATGGCCCTGTTGACCGCCAGTCCGCACCCGCCGGGGCGCCAGGCCCTGGCGCTGCTCCTGCTGGTGCTGCTCTGCCTCGCCGTCGGCTGGCTCGGCAGCCTGGTGACGACGCCGGCCGTGATCGAGTGGTATCCGACCCTGACGCTGCCCTCGTGGCGGCCGCCGAACGGCGCCTTCCCCATCGTCTGGACGCTGCTCTATCTGCTGATGGCGCTGGGCGCCTGGCTGGTCTGGCGCGCCGGGCCGACGCCCCGCGGCCGGGCCGCGCTGCTGCTCTTCGCGCTGCAGCTCGCCGCCAACCTCGCCTGGTCCTATCTCTTCTTCGGCCTCAGGAGCCCGCTCGCCGGGCTGGTCGACATTGCCCTGCTGCTGGCGCTGATCGCCATGATGCTGGCCGCGTTCTGGCGGACCCAGCGCCTGGCCGCGCTGATCAACCTGCCCTACCTCGCCTGGGTCGGCTTCGCCGCGCTGCTGAACGCCTGGATCTACGTCGAGAACTGAAAGAAGAAACCCCTCCCCCGCTGCCGCGAGAGAGGGGTTCCCAAGTCAGTCGGGACTCTGGTCGCGGGCCTCAGGCCACCCGCTGGCCGCGCTTCTGTCCTCGGGGGCGCTCGTCGCGCCGGATCATGCCCTTCACGCCTTCGAGCGCGCCCGGCACCAGCTCCAGTACCTGGAAGCGGCGCGGATCGACCGGGCCCGGCAGCACCAAGCCGGCAGCCGCCGCGTTGCGGAAGCCGTAGGGGCCATAGTACTCGGGCTCGCCGACCACGACGCAGATGCGGTGGCCAAGCTGCTTGGCCGTGGTGAGGCCATGGCGCACCAGCGCCTTGCCGATGCCGCGGCCCTGCAGCGCCGGCTCGACCGCCAGGGGTCCCAGCAGGATGGCGGGCGTGCGCTCGATCAGGATCGGCCAGAAGCGCAGCGAGGCGATCATCTGCCCCTCGAGGTCGAGGGCGGCGAAGGACAGCTCCGCCAGCGGCGGATGGTTCTCGCGCAGGCGATAGACCGTGCGGCCGGTGCGGCTCGACCCGAAGGTGCGGTCGAGCAGCGGATCGATCAGGGCGGCGTGGGCAGGGGTCTCGGCTTGGATCGTGTAGTCCATCGCAGGCTCGTCCATTCTGTCGCCCCGTGTCCCCTCTTGGGACTGCCGGGCAACGAAAGCGGGTTCAGGTACGACGAACAGGCTCCCCAATGGATGAGCGGGGTCCCGTACGACCGGCGTTCGCTGTCGAACGCTCGGTCGCTTCTACCCTCGTCGTCGCTGGACCCGGACGAAGCCCACCTCTGGAGAACCTCCACATGTGGCGGAGTCGCACCGCCACGGCCAAAACGGCAAGCGATGTATCATACGGACGAGTCGCCCGCAATATCCCGCCGTCGCCTTGCCTCGCCGCACCCCCGCGCGCGAAAGTGACAGCCGGGGCGGGCGAATCGCGGAGAACGGGCAGGCAGGTGCGCTCTGGCAGCCACGACGGGCTCTCGGCGACGGCTTCGGCCGGCGCGCGGCTCGCGCGGGCCGCGGTCCTGCCGCTCCTGCTGCTGGCCGCCGTGGCGATCCGCGTGCCCTGGTCGCCGGCTCTGCCATCTGACGGGCTGGATCCCGCCTGGTTCGAAGTGCTGCTGCGGGGGTTCCTGGACGGCACGGTGTTCGGCCGCGACCTGATCTTCATGAACGGTCCGCTGAGCTTCCTCTACACCACCGCCTTCCATCCGGCGCTCTATCCCTGGGCGCTGCTGTACGACGTCCTCGTGACGGGCGCGACGCTGCTCGCCGCCTGCAGCCTGCTGCGTCACGAGCGCTTGGCCTGGTACCTGCCCCTCGGCCTCGCCGCGCTGCTGCCGATCCCGACGCTGTGGAACACCGTGCTGCTGCTGCCGCCGCTGCTCGCGGCGCCACTCTGGACGCAGAGCGGACGCGGCGCGCGCAGCCTCGCCCTGCTGCTGGTCGCTCTCGCCGCCATCGGCAGCTATGCCAAGTTCAGCATCTTCCTGGCCGCCGCGCCCCTGCTGCCGCTGACCGACCTGCTGCTCTGGTGGCGCCAGCGCCGGCCGCCGCTGCTGTCGCCGCTGTTCCTGCTGATGATCGTGGCAACGCACCTGGCCTGCGGTCAGCCGCTCGGCTCGCTGCCGGACTTCCTCGGCACCTCGCTGGCGCTTGCCGCCGGCTATGGCGGCGAAGTCGCGTTGCCCGGCCCGGAAGGCTGGGCCTGGCAGGAGCGCGCCTGCTTCCTCGCCCTGTCCGCGGCGCTGCTGCTGGGCGGCGCCTGGCTGGCGCGGCGGCGCGACGGTCCGGCGCGGCCGCCCGGCACTGCGCTGGCTTGCCTCGCCGGACTGGCGGTCGGACTCTTCACCTTATGGAAGACCGGCTTCGTGCGACACGACACGCACGCCATCAGCGCCTGGGGCGGCGTCCCGCTGCTGGCCCTCGTCACCCTGCTTCCCCTGCGTCCCGGACGGAGCGGCAAGGCACTGCTGCTGGCCGTCATCCTGGCGGCGTCGGGCTTGCAGCTCGCCGCCCTTCAGCTGCACCTGCCCAAGCCCTGGCCGGACAGCGTCGCCCGGATCCTGAATCGCCAGATGACCGGCATGGGCCGGCTGCTGAGCGATCCCGTCGCCGAGCTGCGGCGCCTTGCCGAGCTCCGCGACCGCAATCTGGCGAAGATCGCCAGGCGCTACGACCTGCCGGACCTGCCCGGGCGAGGCGACGTCATCGTCGGGCCCGGCATCATCTTCCCGGCGAGCGGCCTCGGCTACGCGCCGCGCCCGCTGATCTATGGCTATGTCGCCACCACGCCCTCGCTGCTCGCCCTGAACCGGCAGCACCTGGAAGGCGACGGCAGGCCCGACTGGCTGCTCTGGCGGGTATCCTCCATCGACGAACGCTATCCGGCGACCGACGACGGCCAGCTCTGGCCCTTGCTGCTGGCGGGCTATGACCTAGCCGGCAAGACGCCCGACTTCCTGGTCATGCGGGCCCGCGCCGCGCCGCGCCAGGTCTCTCAGACGGCGCTGACCGCCGTGGCCCTGGCGGAGAACGAGTGGATCGAGGTGCCGGACCAGCCGGCACTGCTCTGGCTGCAGATCGACCTCCGGCCGAGCTTCGCCGGCCGCGCGCTCGACTTCCTCTGGCGGCTGCCGCTGCTCTGGCTCGAGGTGGAGCAGGCGAACGGCGAGGTGCGGCGTTACCGCCTGCCGCCGGTGCTCGCCGCCCAGGGCTTCCTGCTGGCGCCCTTCGTGCCCGGGATGGTGCAGCTTGAGCAGCTGGCGCTGGGCCGTGTCGCCGACATCGCGCCGCGGCGCGCACCCCGGCGCCTGCGCATCGTCGGCGAGGAGCTGGCGGCGACCGGATTCGCCTGGCCCGCGGCGGTGGTCGTCTCGCGCCTCGCCTTCGATCCGCCACTCGGGCCGTGACGGTCTGATCGTTTCCATGTGGAAACGATGCGTTTACATCCTTGCGGATTTTCGTCCCGGCCCGCGGCGCCTATCTATTGGGCCAAGCCAGGCGCCACGCGGCGCCGCCACGAACAGCCCAAGGAGGCTCGCATGACCAAGGTTCTCGTCCTCTACTACTCGTCCTGGGGCCATATCGAGCGCATGGCCGAGGAGGTCGCCGCCGGCGCCGCCGAGGTCGAGGGCGTCAGCGTCACCGTCAAGCGCGTGCCCGAGCTGGTGCCGGCCGAGGTGGCCAAGAGCAGCCACTTCAAGACCGACCAGAAGGCCCCGATCGCGACGCCGGCCGAGCTCGCCGACTACGACGCCATCATCATCGGCACGCCGACCCGCTTCGGCGTGATGGCGGCGCAGATGAAGAACTTCCTGGACCAGACCGGCGGCCTCTGGGCCAAGGGCGCGCTGGTCGGCAAGGTGGGCAGCGTCTTCACCTCCACCGGCACCGGCGGCGGCAACGAGGCAACGATCCTCACCACCTGGCCGCTGCTGGCGCATCACGGCCTGGTCATCGTCGGCCTGCCCTATGCCGCGCCGGACCTCGCCAACATCGAGGAGCTGAAGGGCGGCTCGCCCTACGGCGCCGGCACCATCGCCGCGCCCGACGGCAGCCGCCAGCCGTCCGCGCGCGAGCTGAGGCTCGCCCGCTTCCAGGGCAAGCACGTCGCCGGCATCGCCAGGAAGCTGGCGGCCTGAACCCGAACCACGAAAGGAGTCATCCCATGATCGAAGTCCGACCCTTCGAGAACCTTGGGCGCTTCCGCAACGACTGGCTGAACGCCCGCTACCACTTCTCCTTCGCCGACTTCTTCGATCCCTCGCGCATGGGCTGGGGCGCGCTGCGCGTCTGGAACGACGACGCCATCCGCGCCGGCACCGGCTTCCCGCGCCACGGGCACCGCGACATGGAGATCATCACCTATGTCCGCAAGGGCGCCATCACCCACCGCGACCACCTCGGCAACGAGGGGCGGACCGAGGCGGGCGACGTGCAGGTGATGTCGGCCGGCCGCGGCATCCTGCACGAGGAGTGGAACCAGGAGAGCGACGACACGCAGCTCTTCCAGATCTGGATCGAGACCGGCGAGCCCGGCGTGGCGCCCCGCTGGGAGCAGCGCAAGTTCCCCAAGGACGAGCGTCACGGCGAACTGGTGGCCCTGGCCTCCGGCCGTGACGGCGACGCGGGCGCGCTGAAGATCCACCAGGACGCCGCGATCCTCGGCGCCACGCTGAAGAAGGGCGAGACGGTCACGCACCGCATCGCCCCGGGCCGCAAGGTCTACCTGGTGGCCGCCGCCGGCGCCTACACGGTGAACGGCGTCGCCGCCAAGGCGCGGGACGGCGTGGCGGTGCGCGATGTCGAGACGCTGGAGATCGTTGCCACCGAGGACAGCGAACTGCTGCTCGCCGACGTGGCCTAGCGGCCCTGGTCAGGGATAGCCCCTTCGTCCGGCCCGGACGGAGGGGCTTTTCGCGTCAGTCCACCACCGGCGCCAGATCGGCGTCGTAGAGCGCGAGCAGCGACTTGGCCTCGTCCGACTCGCAGCCCTTGCTCTTCACCAGGTCGTCGCCGGCGCGCTGCCCGGCGGTCAGCAGCTTCAGCCGCTTGGCGCCGATGTCGTGGCCGATCTTGTCGTGGATCACCGCCGCCATGCGGTCGATGTCGCCCTGGTCGAAGGTGATGTTGCGGCAGAGCTTCGCCACCTCGATGGCCTCGTGGTAGCGGCTGTAGAGCGCTTCGGCGTCGGTGTCGGCCGCCGCCGGCAGGGCGGCGATCGCGAGCGGCAGAACCAGCGCGCCATAGAAGAGCTTACGCATGGGCGGACTCCTGAAATCTGTCTGGCAGGAGGGTGTTACGCGGGGAAAGCCCCCGGCAGCCCCGCCGCCGGTCAGAAGGATGACATGGGCTCGGTCAGGAAGGCCACTTCCGCGGGCGTGCTGATTCGTCCCAGCGCCGCGTTACGGTGCGGAAAGCGGCCGAAGCGCTCGACGATCTCGCGGTGACGCCGGGCGTAGAGCGTCGATTCCGCGCTGTCCAGCGTCTGGAACAGCGCCTCGGAGAGGAACTGTTCGCCGAGGTCCTCGCTGTGCTCGAAGGGCAGGTAGAGGAAGCGCCGCTGCTTCAGCGCCAGCGCCAGGTCGAAGCCCTGCGCCAGGGCGTGGCGGGCCACCGCGCGGGCCGCCGCGTCGCTCGCGAAGGCCCTGGCCTGGCCGCGGAAGGCGTTGCGCGGCAGCTGGTCCAGCAGGATGCAGAGCGCCAGGGTACCCTCGGCCGTGGCGCGCCAGTCCTCCAGCGCGCCGGACAGGGCGCGCTCATGCGCCGGCAGCAAAACGGCGACACAGGCGGCGTCGAAGGCGTCGTTCTTCTCGAACCACAGCGCCTCGTGCGCCGGGTCGAACCAGAAGGCCAGCACGTCGGCCGGTGTCGCCGCCGCGCTCATCGCCACCAGCGCCGCCGCCGCGTCTGACCCCAAGTGCCGCCGATCGCCAGCACGGCGACGCCCAGCAGCAGCAGCGCGGCGATGCCGCCGCTGATCATCGGCAGCCCCAGCACGAAGTCGTCGTCCAGCACCTGCTTCACCTGGCGGGCACGCCAGAAGACCTCCCACCCCGCCAGCAGCAGCAGCAGCACCGAGGCCAGCCGCCCGAAGCGGAACCAGAGCCCGGCGGCCAGCAGCAGCCCCAGCAGGGCGAAGGCGGCGGCATAGACAAAGCGCCCGTCCAGCGGCGACAGCCCGGTCGCCTTCCAGGCGAGCTGCTGCAGGTTGAACCAGAGCGGGCTCTCGCGGGTCACCAGGAAGCGGAAGGCGAGGTCGAGCAGCACCAGCGCCAGCAGCGCCATGGCGGCCAGCCGCGCCACGGGCGACGGCGGCTGTCTGCGGCGTCCGAATGCTGATGCCACCCGCTGCGATCCTCCCCGCCGCAAGATGCCCGCCGGGGCGGGCAATGGGAAGGGCGGCGTACGCATGTCAGCGCCGGCTGGCTGGGGCGCCAGGATTCGAACCTGGGAATGGCGGTACCAAAAACCGCTGCCTTACCACTTGGCGACGCCCCAAGACCGGTCGCTAGGCCCGCGTGAGGAGTCCCCCGGCGGGTGGCGCGGGGGACGTTAGCCGCCGGCACCGCGCCCCGCAACCGCCGGGTCAGGCGGCCTGGTTGGCGAGGTACCAGTCGTAGGTGCGCCGGAGCCCCTCCTCCAGGGCGATGCGCGGGCGCCAGCCGAGGGCGGTGAGGCGCTGCACGTCGAGCAGCTTGCGCGGCGTGCCGTCGGGCTTGCCGGCATCGAAGACGAACTCGCCTTCGTAGCCGACGACGCGGGCGATCAGGCCGGCCAGCTCGCGGATGGTGACGTCCTCGCCGCAGCCGACGTTGACGTGGCTCTCGCCGCCATAGTGCTGGGCCAGGAAGACCACGGCGTCGGCGCAGTCGTCGACGTGCAGGAACTCGCGCCGCGGCTGGCCGCTGCCCCAGATCTCCACCGGGCCGCCGCCGGTCTTGGCCTCGTGCACCTTGCGCAGCAGCGCCGGCACCACGTGCGAGGAGAGCAGGCCGAAGTCGTCGCCCGGCCCGTAGAGGTTGGTCGGCATGGCGGCGATGACGTCGAGGCCGTGCTGCCGGCGATAGGCCTGGCCCAGCTTGATGTCGGCGATCTTGGCCACGGCGTACCACTGGTTGGTCGCCTCCAGCGGGCCGGTCAGCAGCGCGTCCTCGGTCATGGGCTGCGGCGCGAGGCGCGGATAGATGCAGGAGGAGCCGAGCAGCACGAGGCGCTCGACGCCGCTACGCCGCGCCGCCTCGATGACATTCGCGCCGATCATCAGGTTGTCGTAGAGGAAGTCGGCGGGATAGCTGGCATTGGCCAGGATGCCGCCGACCGTGGCGGCGGCCAGGACCACCAGTTCGGGCCGCGCCGCGTCCATCCAGGCCTCGACCTCGACCTGGCGGCGCAGGTCGACGCGCTGGCGCGAGACGGTCAGCAGCTCCACCCCCTCGCGCTCCAGGCGCCGGCAGAGCGCGGCGCCCACCATGCCGCGGTGGCCGGCGACCCAGACGCGGCGGCCGGCCAGCCGGAAGGGGGTCAGCAGGCGGCCGTCGGGCCCGGCCGGCGGCAGGCTGGCCTCAGGCATCGCCGGCCGCCAACTCGGCCCGGTCGGCGGCCACCATCTCAGCCACCAGCGCGCGGAAGGGGGTCGTCGCCTGCCAGCCGAGCTTCGCCTTCGCCTTGCCGGGATCGCCCAGGAGATAGTCCACCTCGGTCGGGCGGAAGTAGCGCGGGTCGACGGCGACCAGCTGGCGCCCGCTTTTCGCGTCGAGGCCGCGCTCGGCGGTGCCCTTGCCCTGCCAGGCGAGCGTCAGGCCGACCTCGGCGAAGGCCAGCTCGACGAACTCGCGCACCGAGTGCGCCTCGCCGGTGGCCAGGACGTAGTCGTCGCCCGCCGGCTGCTGCAGCATGCGCCACATGCCCTCGACATAATCGCGCGCATGGCCCCAGTCGCGCCGGGCGTCGAGGTTGCCGAGGTAGAGGCAGTCCTGCCGGCCGGCGGCGATGGCGGCCACCGCGCGGGTGATCTTGCGCGTGACGAAGGTCTCGCCGCGCCGCGGGCTCTCGTGGTTGAAGAGGATGCCGTTCGAGGCGTGTATGCCATAGGCCTGGCGGTAGTTCACCACGATCCAGTAGGCATAGAGCTTGGCCGCGGCGTAGGGGCTGCGCGGGTGGAAGGGCGTGGTCTCGCTCTGCGGCGGCGGCGAGGAGCCGTAGAGCTCCGACGTCGAGGCCTGGTAGAAGCGGGTCTTCCGCTCCAGCTTCAGGATGCGGATCGCCTCCAGCAGGCGCAGCGCGCCGATGGCGTCGGCGTTTGCGGTGTACTCCGCTGTCTCGAACGAGACCTGGACGTGGCTCTGGGCCGCCAGGTTGTAGATCTCGTCCGGCTGGGTCTCCTGCACGATGCGGATCAGGTTGGTCGCATCGGTCATGTCGCCGTAGTGCAGGGTGAGACGCAGGTCCTTTTCGTGCGGGTCCTGGTAGAGATGATCGATGCGCTGCGTGTTGAAGGAGGAGGCGCGGCGCTTCACGCCGTGCACGCTGTAGCCCTTCGCCAGCAGCAGCTCGGCCAGATAGGCCCCGTCCTGGCCGGTGATGCCGGTGATCAAGGCAACTGGTCGCGTCACGAGGACTCCTTCCCCCCAAAGGTCCGCCACCGCGGCCGAGTCCCCCCGGACGGCGCTGCGCGCGGAGGCTAGCGCAAGCCGCCCGCCAGGGAAATGCTCGAGGCCGGCGCGGTTGTACCGGCCGGCGCGGAGTGCTTGACTGGCGCCCGGGCAGGCCGACCTTTGGGGGAAGAGGAGACGGGCCATGGCCGAGCGGCACAGCGAACCGACCCTGGGACCGGCCGACAGTGGACCGCCGCTGGCGGCCGAGCCGCCGCCCTGGCGCGGCGAGGAGCGCGGCGGGCGCCTCTGGTGGTGGCTGCTGGTGCTGCTGATCCTGGCCGGCCTCGGCTGGTATCTCTGGGACAAGGGCTACGTCGAGAAGGCGCGCCAGGCGCTGTTCGGCGGCCCGCCGCCGGCCGCCGCGCCGGGCGGCATCAGCAGCGGCGACGCGATGGAACTGGAGGCCCTGCTGGCGGCAATGGATCTGGATCCCGGCCCGGCCGACGGCACGCTGGATGCCAAGACGACGGCGGCGATCCGCACCTTCCAGGAAATGGCCGGCCTGCCGGCCGACGGCAAGGCGACGCCGGCCCTGCTGGCCGAGGTGCGCGCCGTCGCCCAGCAGCTCGGCATCGTGGTGAAGAGCGGCAGCTAGGCGAGGTAACGCCGGAACCAGTCGAGCGTGCGGCCCCAGGCCAGTTCGGCCGCCGCCGCGTCGTAGCGCGGCGTCGTGTCGTTGTGGAAAGCGTGGTTGACGTCCGGATAGACGTAGGCCTCGTAGGTCTTGCCGTTCTGCTTCAGCGCCGCCTCATAGGCCGGCCAGCCCGCGTTCACGCGCTCGTCGTTGCCGGCGTAGTGCAGCAGCAGCGGCGCCCGGATGCGCGCCACTTCCTCCACCGGCGGCTGGCGCCCGTAGAAGGGCACGGCGGCGGCCAGATCCGGCAGCGTGACGGCCGCCATGTTCGCCACCATGCCGCCCCAGCAGAAGCCGACCATGCCGATGCGCCCGCTCGTCGCCTCGTGGCCGGCGAGGAAATCGACGGCGGCGAAGAAGTCGTTCATCAGCCTGCCGGGATCGAGCTGGCTCTGCAGCTCGCGCCCCTTCTCGTCGTTGCCGGGGTAGCCGCCGAGCGATGTCAGGCCGTCCGGCGCCAGCGCGACGAAGCCGGCCTTGGCGAGGCGCCGCGCAACGTCCTCGATGTAGGGATTGAGGCCACGGTTCTCGTGCACCACCACAACGCCCGGCAGCTTGCCGGCGGCGGCGGCGGGCCGCACCAGATAGCCGCGCACGCTGCCGTGGCCGGCGGGCGAGGGATAGGCGATGTAGAGCGGCAGGATGTCGGGGTCGGTGAAGGAGACCTGCTCGGCCCTGGCATAGTCAGGCGTCAGCGCCGCCAGGATCGCGCCGGCCGTCATGCCGCCGATCGCGAGCTTGCCGGCGCGGTTGAGGAACTGGCGCTTGCTGATGCGGCCATGCGCGAGGTCGCCATAGAGGTCCAGCGCTTCCGGGGGAAAGTCCTTGGCAGTCAGGCGCCGCATTCGTTCCTCCGTCCGTCGGGTGCGGGGACAGCCTAGCAGGCGCCGCGGCGAAGCAAGATGACGCCTGTGTGAGGTGCTCAGGCGAGCAGTGGCGCGGCCTTGATCCACCAGCCGGGATTCCGGCGGGCCAGCGCGGCCTCGGCCGGCTCGGCGGCGGCCAGATCGGCGAAGAGCGCGAAGCAGGTTGCGCCCGAGCCGGACATGCCGCTGGCCAGCGGCGCCGTGGCCGCCAACGCCCGCAGCACCTCGGCGACCGCCGGCACCAGGGAAATGGCGGCCGCCGTCAGGTCATTGCCACCGGCGGCGACGAAGCGCGCCAGCGCCGCCGCGTCGGCGAAGTCCGCCGGCCAGTCGAGCGGCGCCGAGAAGGGCCCCTGGCGCGCCGCGAAGACCGGCGGCGTCGCCAGCGGAATGCGCGGGTTCACCAACAACAGCGCAGCCGCCGGCAGGGCCGGCAGCGGCGTGACCTGCTCGCCGATGCCGGCGACGCGGCAGGGCCGCTGGGTCAAGCAGACCGGCACGTCGGCACCGAGCGAAAGGGCCAGGCGCCGCAGGTCGCGATTCGCCAGGTCGAGCCCCCAGAGCTCGGCAAGGCCGGAGATGACGGCAGCGGCGTCCGCCGAACCGCCGCCGATGCCGGCGGCGACCGGCAGATTCTTCTCCAGCCGGATGGCGACGTTGGGCGGTCGGTCGCAGAGCTGCGCCAGGCGCTTCAGCGCGGTCAGCGCCAGGTTGGCGCCGCCGCCCGCCAGCGCCGCGGCGAAAGGCCCGCCGACCGAGAGGCCCGGCGCCTTGGCCGGCGCCAGCACCAGGCGGTCGCCCACGCCGGCGAAGACCACCAGGCTGTCGAGCTCGTGGTAGCCCGCCTGCGGCGCGCCCGGCGGCCGGCGGCCGGTGATGCGCAGGATCAGGTTGACCTTGGCCGGCGCCAGGCGTTCGACCGGTGCCTTGCGCGCCACCGCGCCGCTCTTTACCGCGCCGGCCGCCATCGGCCGGCTCAGAGCCCGTCGCCCTGCAGGCCGGATTCGAGCTTCCGGCGCACCGCGTCCTCGTCCAGGTCGTCGGCCGGCGCGAAGGAGAGCGCGCGGTTCCACTGCACCCGCGCCTCGCGCTTGCGCCCGACCTGCCAGTAGGCATCGCCCAGGTGGTCGTTGATCACCGCCTCGGCCGGCTCCAGCTCCACCGCCCGCTCCAGATAGCCGACGGCGCCCTGGTAGTCTTTCAGGCGATAGAGCAGCCAGCCCAGCGAATCGACGATATAGCCGTCCTGCGGCCTCAGCTCGACCGCGCGGGTCAGCATGTCGCGGGCGCGGTCCAGGTTCACCTTCTGCTCGGTCCAGGAATAGGCCAGGTAGTTCATCACCTGCGGCTGCTCGGGCTCCAGTTCCAGCGCCTTCAGGAAATCCTTCTCGGCCTGCTCCCACTTGCCCTGCCGCTCGAAGGCGATGCCGCGATAGTAGAACAGCGGCCAGTGCCAGCGCTGCGGCGTGCCGACCCGCTCCAGCGCACGATCATAGGCATCGGCCGCCTCGGCGAAGCGCTGCTCGGCACGCAGGATGTTCCCCTCCAGGAACAGCGGCTGGTAGTCGCCTGGCTGCGCCGTCGCGAGCTGCTCGTAGGTGGCGACCGCCTCGTCCACCCGCTTCTCGTCGTAATAGACCTCCGCCAGGCTGAGGCCCGCGCTCCAGGCATGCAGCGAATCAGGCGCCACCGACTGATAGGCGGCGATCGCCTCGGCACGGCGGTCCTGCTTCTGCAGGATCTCGCCCAGCAGCATCGCCGCGCCGTCGAAGCCCGGCTTCAGCTCGCGCGCCAGGTTCACCTGGATCAGCGCCGGGTCGAACACCGATTCCTGCGCCAGGATCGAGGCGATCTGGAACAGCACCTCGGCCATGCCCTCGGCGGCGCTGCCGACCAGGGGCTTGGGCGCGGCGTTGCCGGACTGGGCCCGCTGCAACGCCGCCTCGACCACGCCGAGCCCCGAGCCGCCGGCAAGGAAATCCTGGTAGAGCTTGACCGCGGTCGCGGTCTCGCCATTGCGTTCGTAGAAGTTGCCGACCAGCAGCGCGAGGCGCAGCGAACGCTTGTCGGCGGACACGGCCAGCGCCTTCTCATAGGCCGTCCTGGCCTCGGCCAGATCGCCGCTGACATCGGCCATCAGCGCCAGATGCAGCTGCTGCAACACCTCGATGCCGGGCTGGCGCGTCAGCGGCTGCAGGGCATCCTTGGCGGCGTCGAGGCCGCGGTCCGGCAGCGTCGCCCAGGCGGCGATGAGCGCACGCAGTGCGCCAGCCAGCCCGTCACTGGCGAGCCGAGCCGTATCGGCCCGCACGCCCTGCCAGTCGCCCTCCAGGGCGGACCCGACGGCCAGCACCAGCAGGGCCGACCCGTCCTGCGGGTTGGCGGCCACGACCGCCGGCGCCAGGCGCCGCGCGTCGTCCATCAGTCCGGCCGCGGCGCAGGTGGCGAAGGTGAGGCTCAGCAGATCGGTGTTGCCGGGATCGGCCGCCTGCACCTCGATCAGGAAGCGCGCCGCCGCGGTCAGGTCCTGCCGCGCGCCGGCGACCTGCCCTGCAAGGTAGGCGCCCAGGGTCGAGTCCGCCGGCGCGTCGCCCAGCACGACCGCCTCGCCGGTCGTCGGGTCGTGCAGCAGCGCGGCCTCGGCGAGACTGGGCAGGGCGAGAGAGGGCAGGACGAGCGCGCCGCAGAGCGCGGCGGCGAGGCGGGAGCAGGCGTGGTGCACGTGGGGCGGACCTTCTACATGTTGGGGTAGTTTGGACCCCCGCCACCCTCGGGCACCACCCAGTTGATGTTCTGCGCCGGATCCTTGATGTCGCAGGTCTTGCAGTGCACGCAGTTCTGCGCGTTGATCTGGAACCGCGGGTTCTGGCCGTCGCTGTCGCGCACCACCTCGTAGACTCCGGCCGGGCAGTAGCGCTGCGCCGGCTCGTCGTACAGCGGCAGGTTCTTGGCGATCGGGACCGAGGGGTCCTTCAGCGTCAGGTGGGCCGGCTGGTCCTCTTCGTGGTTGGTGCCTGACAGGAAGACCGAGGACAGCTTGTCGAAGGAGACCACGCCGTCCGGCTTGGGATAGGCGATCTTCGGCATCTCGGCCGCCGGCTTCAGGCACTCGTGGTCGGCGTGCTTGTGGTGGAAGGTCCAGGGCGCCTTGCCCTTGAGGATCTTGAGGTCGAAGCCGCCGACCAGCATGCCGAGCTTCATGCCGAACTTGGCGGCCGCCGGGCGCATGTTGCGCGCGCGATAGAGCTCCTCGTGCACCCAGGAGGCCTTGACCGCGGTGGGATAGGCCTCCAGCAGGCCGGCCTGGTTGTCGCCCTTGGCCAGGGCATCCACCACGGCCTCGGCCGCCAGCATGCCGGTCTTCATCGCCGTGTGGCTGCCCTTGATCTTGGGCACGTTGAGGAAGCCGGCGGTGCAGCCGATCAGCGCGCCGCCCGGGAAGATCAGCTTGGGGATCGACTGCAGCCCGCCCTCATTGAGCGCGCGCGCGCCATAGGAGATGCGCTTGCCGCCCTCGAACATCGGACGGATCTTCGGATGCGTCTTGAAGCGCTGGAACTCGTCGAAGGGCGAGAGGTGCGGGTTCTGGTAGTCGAGGCCGATGACGTAGCCGACATAGGCCTGATGATCGTTCAGGTGATAGATGAAGGAACCGCCCCAGGTCTTGTTGTCCATCGGCCAGCCGGCCGTGTGCACCACCAGGCCCTCCTGGTGCTTGGCGGGGTCGAGCTGCCACAGCTCCTTGATACCGATGCCATAGGTCTGCGGGTCGACGCCCTGGCGCAGGCCGAAGCGCGCCATGAGCTGCTTCGACAGGTGGCCGCGGCAGCCCTCGGCGAAGAAGGTGTACCTGGCGCGCAGCTCCATGCCCGGGGTGTAGCGGTCGGTCTTCTCGCCGTCCTTGCCGATGCCCATGTCGCCGGTGGCGACGCCGGTGACGCGGCCGTTCTCGTCGAACAGCACCTCGGCGGCGGCGAAGCCGGGATAGATCTCGACGCCCAGCGCCTCGGCCTGGCCCGCCAGCCAGCGGCAGAGCAGGCCGAGCGAGATGATGTAGTTGCCGTGGTTGTGGGTCTGCGGCGGCAGCAGCCAGATCGGCACGTTGATGCCGCCCTTCTGGGTCAGGAAGAGGAACTTCTCGTCCTTCACCGGCACGGTGACCGGCGCTTCCTTCTCCTTCCAGTCGGGGATCAGCTCGTTGAGGGCGCGCGGCTCCAGCACCGCGCCCGACAGGATGTGGGCGCCGACCTCGCTGCCCTTCTCGATCACGCAGACCGAGACCTCCTGTCCCTTCTCGGCCGCCACCTGCTTGGCGCGGATCGCCGCGGCCAGGCCCGCGGGGCCGGCGCCGACGATCACCACGTCGTATTCCATGAACTCGCGTTCCATCGACACGTCTCCTGCACCCCGGGGGCGGCTTCAGCGGACCGCCTTGCGCGGGCGCCACCATAGTAAAGGCCGCGCCGCAAAGCCACCGGCCAGCGCGCAAGCGACCAGCGCTGCGCCGCCTGCGCCGCGCCTCAGGGGGTCAGTGCCTGCTGGTTGGCCGCCAGCCAGTCCCGGGCCGGCTGGAAATCCTGCGCCGCGGCCAGCCGGATCCAGGAAAGGCCCTTCTCGCGGTCGGCAATGATGCCCTGTCCGGCGAGATAGCAGAGGCCAAGGCTGAACTGGCTGGGGGCGAAACCGGCCTCCGCCGCCAGCAGGTAGAGCCTGAGCGCGTGGCCCAGGTCCTGTTTCACCACCTGTCCCTCGGCATAGAGCGCGGCGATGTTGTGTACCGCCGGCAGGTAGCCGGCCTCCGCCGCCTGGCGGTAGAGCGCCAGGCCCTCCTCGCCCGCGCCTGCCTTGAGCAGGGCGCGGCCCAGTTGGAAGGCCACGCGCGGCTGGTCCGGCCAGCGTGCCAGGTCGTCGCGGCAGGCGGCAACGGCCGCGGCCGCGTCGAGCGCCTGATAGGAGACGCCGGGCGCCAGGCGGGCGGGATCGTAGGGGCTGGCGGCGAGGCGGTCGCAGTCGGTCGCCTCCCCCGCCCAGGCAGGCATGACCAGACCGCTGCACACGATGGCAATCGCGCCGACTCGCCTGCTGCGTGCAGGCATGGCGGCACTCTAGGCGCGTGCTAGAGTCGCGTCATGCGGAATGCGACTGACAACGCGGAAGCCCTGGCCTGGCTGGCCTGGCAGGTGGAGATGGGCGCCGACGAAGCCCTGCTCGACGCGCCGCGCGACCGCCTGTCCCAGCCGGCCCGGCCCATGCGCCAGACGGCGCCGAACCTCGCCTCCGCCACGGCACAGGCGACCGCCGCCGGCCCGCGCGAAGCGCCGCCGGTCTGGACGCCCGAGGCGACGCGCCTGGTCAGCAACGACGAGGCCCTGGCCTCGGCCCGCGCGCTGGCGGCCGGTGCGAACACGCTGGAGGAGCTGAAGGCCGCGCTCGGCCGCTTCGAAGGCTGCGACCTGAAGAAGACGGCCACCAACCTGGTCTTCGCCGACGGCAACCCGGCCAGCCGCGTGATGCTGATCGGCGAGGCGCCGGGCGCGGACGAGGACCGCCAGGGCAGGCCTTTCGTCGGCGTCTCCGGCCAGCTGCTCGACCGCATGTTGGGCGCCATCGGCCTGGACCGTGGGAGCGCCTACATCACCAACATCCTGTTCTGGCGCCCGCCCGGCAACCGCACGCCGACGCCGGCGGAGGTCGCCGCCTGCCTGCCCTTCGTCGAGCGCCACATCGCCCTGGTGGAGCCGACGCACCTGCTGCTGCTGGGGGCGCTCGCTTCGAAGACCCTGACCGCCTCCAACGACGGCATCCTGAAGCTGCGCGGCCGCTGGTTCGAGCTGCAGCCGCTCGGCAGCCCGGCGCCGATCCCTTCGCTGGCGACGCTGCACCCGGCCTACCTGCTCCGGCAGCCGGCGCAGAAGCGCCTCGCCTGGCGCGATCTCCTCAGCTTCCGCGTGGCGTTGGACAAGCGGCCGTGAGACTGCCCTGGCGCCGCGGGCGCGCCGGCGAAGCGGTGCTGCTGCTCTGCTTCGCGCTGAACGAAGACTTCCTGTCGCATCAGCTCTTCCCCGAGGCCAGGCGCCTGCGGGTCGGCCCTGAGAGTCGGGCCGGCGACCTGGTTGCCGCGATTCCGCCCGCCTGCCGCCTGGCGGTCCAATGCCTCAATCTGACCGAGCCGCGCCGCCTGCTGCCGCTCGACAGCCCGCTACGCCAGGCGCTCGCCCGGCGTGGCATCAGGCTGCTGAACGGCGGCCTGGAGAGCCACGCCAAGCGGGACCTGCATGCCTTGTTGCGTAGCCTCGGCCTGCCCTGCTCTGCCGCGCCGCCCGCGGGTCCGCCCGAAGAACTGCTGATCGTCAAGGCCAACCAGAACAGCGGCGCCCTGGTCGAGCGCGGCCTGGCGCCGGCGGAGCGCGGCCGGCTCGGCCTCGACGCGGTCCCGGACCACGTGCCGCACTATGCTACCTATCCCGTGCTGCCACGGCATGCCGTGCCGGCGGCCTGGTTCGCCGACCCGTTCCTGGCGGTCGAACGCTTCCTGCGCGGTTTTCCCAGCGCTTCCTATCGCTACTTCGTCGCGGGCCGGCATGTCATGATCCATGTCCGCGCATCCGAGGCCAGGGTGATCCGGGGCGACAACAGCACGCTGACGCACCGGGCGGCACTGGTCCGGAGGGGCGCGGGCTGGGCCGGCGAACTGCCGCCCGATGCTCATCTGCCCCAGGTGCTGGAGGTCGGCTGGCAGGTCGCCCGGGCGGCTGGACTGGAGTTGGGCGCGCTCGATGTCGTCGTGGACGAGACGGGCCAGGCGCACGTCCTCGACATCAACTCGACCCCCTACCTGCAGCCGGGGGTCGACTTCGGAGCGGAACTGCTGCCGCACCTGCGGGCTGGCATACAATTCCAGTCTTGAGCGGTCGACACCCACAGCATCTTGTGAGCCAGCGCCGGTTCACCGCTACATAGGCTTGCCCGCGGACCGCCGCCGGGCCCTCGGGGCGGCGCTGCCTTACGCCGAATTGCCGTGCAAGGCCAAGCCTTTGGCGCTGTTTGCTTGCCCAGGATAGGGTCTTTCGCTACCGTCCCGTCCGGGTGTCCAACGCTGGGGAAAGGGGTCGGGCATGGGGGGTGCTTTTGATCGCCCGCGACGCGGCCTTGCCCTCGCGCGCCGACAGGTGCTGCTGGGCGGCCTCGCCGCGCTGCCGCTGCTGCTGGCACTGCGCCGCGGAACGGCGCTGGCGGACCAGTTCGCTGTCGAGCAGGTTTCCATCGGCAACCAGGGCCTGCCCGAGATCCTGAGCGAGGCCGACGCGCAGCTCTATCGCCAGGTCTTCGCGCTGCAGGACGCCGGCGGCTTCGGCAAGGCCGACAAACTGATCGCCGGGATCGAGAACCGCTGCCTCATGGGCCATGTGCTCGCGCAGCGCTACCTGCATCCAACGGCCTATTCGTCCAAGTTCGCCGAGCTGAAGGCCTGGCTGAAGGACTACGCCACGCTGCCCGAGGCCGAGCGCATCTACGAGCTGGCGCAGAAGAAGAAGAAGGGCAGCAAGAAGGAGCTGCAGGCGCCGATCATCAGCAAGGCCAGCCTTTCGGGACCCGGCTATGCCTCGATCCGGCCCTACGTCTCGCCACTGCAGCGCAGCGCCGCGACCAAGGCGCGGGTCGCCGACCTCAAGGGCCAGATCAAGCGCCTAGTGAAGGACGACAAGGAGACCAAGGCGCTGGCGCTGATCGAAAGCAAGGAGGTCCAGCGCCTCTTCGATGCCGTGGAGGTCGACCAGTCCTATGCCCTGGTGGCGCAGTCCTGGTTCTACGACGGTGCCGAGGACAAGGCGCTGGAGATCGCCGGCCCGGCCGGCGACCGGAGCGGCGCCGACGTGCCGCTGGCCAACTGGATCGCCGGCCTTTCGGCCTGGCGGCTGGAGGACTTCGGCCGCGCCGCGCATCATTTCGAGCGTGTGGCGCTCAGCGACCGGGTGAACGGCTGGCTGGCCGCCGGCGGCGCCTACTGGGCGGCGCGCGCGCACCTGCGCCGGCGCGACCCGGCGGAGATGAGCTACTGGCTCTCGCTGGCCGCCGAATACCCGCGCACCTTCTATGGCCTGCTGGCGCGCGAGGCGCTGGGCCTGAAGACCGAGTTCGACTTCCGCACCTTCCAGCTCACCCAGTCGGGGCTGCGCCAGCTCGCCGCCTCGCCGGCGGGCTCGCGCGCGGTCGCGCTGCTGCAGGTCGGGCAAAGCGACCTGGCCGAGCAGGAACTGCTGCTGCTGGAATCCTGGGACAGCGGCGACATCGCCGAGGTACTCCTGGCCATCGCCGACCAGGGCCACCTGGCGCGCTTCGCCTTCCGCCTGGCCAACCGCCTGGCCGACAGCGACGGCAACAACCGCAGCGGCAAGCCGCTGCTGGCGGCGCTCTATCCCGTGCCCTACTGGCAGCCCGAGGGCGGCTATGTGGTCGACCGGGCGCTGGTCTTCGCGCTGATCCGGCAGGAATCGGCTTTCGATCCCGACGCCAAGAGCCACGCCGGCGCCCGCGGCCTGATGCAGATCATGCCGCGCACCGCCAGCTACGTGGCCGGCGATTCCTCGCTGAAAGGCTCGGGCAAGGACGCGCTCTACGATCCCGAGCTGAACCTGCGCCTGGGGCAGGAGTACCTGCTGCACCTCATGTCGCTGTCCGAGGTGGGCGACAACCTCTTCCGGCTGGCCGCGGCCTACAACGGCGGGCCCGGCAACGTCATCAAGTGGCAGCGCGAGACCAAGTTCGCCGGCGACCCGCTGCTGTTCATCGAATCGATCCCGATTTCCGAGACCCGCGACTATGTCGAGCGGGTGCTGGCCAACCTCTGGATCTATCAGGCGCGGCTGCAGCAAGACACCCCGTCGCTGGCGGAAATCGCCAACGGCGACTGGCCCCGCTACCATCCCATGGATGCCCGCCAGGCCAAGGTGACGAACTAGGGCGGGCGCCTTCGGGAGAGTCCGCCATGCCGATCGACGAGACCCGGCGCCTGCTGCCGGTCAACATCGCCGTCCTCACCGTCTCGGATACTCGCGACCTCGCGAGCGACCGCTCCGGCCAGACGCTGGTCGAGCTGATCGAGCGCGACGGCCACCGCGTCGTCTCGCGCGAGATCGTCAAGGACGAGGTGCCGGCGATCGAGTCCCGCCTCAGGGCCTATATCCTGGACGCGGCGATCGACTGCGTGATCTCCACCGGCGGCACCGGCATCACCGGGCGCGATGTCACGCCCGAAGCCTTCGAGCGGGTACTGGAAAAGAAGATCGAGGGCTTCGGCGAGCTGTTCCGCTGGATCAGCTACCAGAAGATCAAGACCTCGACGATCCAGAGCCGCGCGGTCGGCGGCGTCGCCAACGGCACCTACCTCTTCGCCCTGCCCGGCTCGCCCGGCGCCTGCAAGGACGGCTGGGAGGAGATCCTGAAGTTCCAGCTCGACAGCCGCTGGCGCCCCTGCAACCTGGTCGAGCTCATGCCGCGGCTGAAGGAGCATCTGAAGGGCTAGGCCCGGAAGGACCAGGCAGGACGCCTGGGGGCCGGCTCGGCGGCGAGCCGGCGCCGGTCCCCCTCAGAACCGTCGCCAAGCTCGCCGCCAACCGCCGGTGCAGTGGCCGCAAAGGGCCCCCCTCCGTCCAGCGAGCGAGCGCCTCGACAGGCCCCCGAGGGGGCGCAAGGCACTGTCGCAGCACCGCTTTCCCGATCGAAAGGGCGCCACCTGGAGAGTCTGCGGTCAGCCTACCCCGGTAAGTGTCCACTTCTCGTCGTTTTCTACCGCTCAAGCGACAGTCGCCGCATCTCTGCATCACTGTGGCAAAAATGCGTGCCCATACAATCCAGCCTGATTTGTTCCTGAAAAATCCTGCCGTGAGAACGCGACTCGGCGACTCCCAACATCTGCGGCATCAATCGCGCACAGCCGACTAATTGTGGTGCGATTGTGGCGGCACCGCAGCGATCCATCCGGTCGTTGATCTTGTTTTGTTCTCTTGATCGCGCTAGCGTCGCGTTATGGTCGACGCACCTTTCAGACAACGGGCGCGCAAGGGACGCGGTTCCCTGTCGAACGCCAGCGGACGCTTCGAGCCCACGACTCGGGAGGCGGCGGACGACGGCTGGGAGAATCGCGGCCAGAGCAACGCCGACGACGAGGCGCTGCCGGTGCTGCGCACCTTCGTCGGCATCGACAAGGCGCGCCAGGTCATCACCCGCAACGACAGCCCGGACCTCAACTTCGACCGCTCGATCAATCCCTACCGGGGCTGCGAGCACGGCTGCGTCTACTGCTTCGCCCGGCCGAGCCACGCCTACCTGGGGCTCTCGCCGGGCCTGGACTTCGAAAGCAGGCTCTTCGCCAAGCCCGACGCCGACCAGCTTCTGAGCGCCGAGCTGGCCAAGCCCGGCTACAAGGTCGCGACCCTGGCGCTCGGCACCAACACCGACCCCTACCAGCCGGTGGAGCGGCGGCACGAGATCACGCGGAAGATCCTGGCGGTGCTGGCGGAGACGAAGCACCCGGTCTCCATCGTCACCAAGAGCGACCTGGTGCTGCGCGACCTCGACATCCTGGCGCCCATGGCCAAGCAGGGCCTGGCCACGGTCATGCTCTCGGTCACCACGCTGGACGGCAAGCTGGCACGGATCATGGAGCCGCGCGCCACGGCGCCAGCCAAGCGCCTGGCAGCCATCGCCCAGCTCAACGCCGCTGGCGTGCCGGCCGGCGTGCTCTTCGCCCCGGTCATCCCGGCGATCAACGACCACGAGATGGAGAAGGTGGTGGAGGCCGCGGCGGCGCGCGGCGCCACCCGCGCCGGCTGGGTGCTGCTGCGCCTGCCGCTGGAGATCAAGCAGCTCTTCGAGGAGTGGCTGGAGGCGCACTTCCCCGACCGCAAGCGCAAGGTGCTGGACCTGATCCGCCAGGCGCGCGGCGGGCGGCTCTACGACAGCCGCTTCGGCACGCGCCAGACCGGCGAGGGGGTCTATGCCCAGATGATCCAGACCCGCTTCCGCGCGCTGGAACGGCGCCTGCGCCTCGGCCACGACTACCGCGCGCTGGAGACCCGCCACTTCACGCCGCCGCCGCCCGATGTGCGGCAGATGAGGCTGTTCTGAGCAGGGCGCACGCTACAGCGCCGGACCGTAGTCCAGGCCGCGCAGCACCCAGCCCTCGGTCGCGCCGGCCAGGGTGCCGTGCTCGGCCGCGGTGCGGCGCTTGATTTCGCTCCACTCGGGATCGGCCCGCAGGGCCTTCCAGGCGGCTTCGCGCGCCGCGTCGTCCGGCCAGGCCAGCAGGTAGACGAAGCGCGGCTTGCCGTCGATTTCGGTCTCCCAAAGCGCCAACGGGTTGAAGCCGTGGCGCTGGAACATGCGCAGCGCGTGGTCGCGGAAGCGCGCGTGGAAGGCCTCGCGCGTCTCGGGGAAGATCTCGTAGATGCGCAGCTCGTGGTGCATGGGGCCTCTCCTGGACGTCTGGCGCAGCAGAATAGCCCTCTCCCCGCGCACGGGGAGAGGGTTGGGTGACGGGCCCTTGCGAGCGCCCCGAAAGGCTGGGGCAAGAGCTGTGTCGACAGCTCCTCGCGCCGACCCTTTCCTCGTTTCCAGGGAGAGGGAGGACTGCCGTCGCTGTGTCCTAGTCGGCGAGGCGCAGTTCGGGCCAGGTGGCGAACCAGGGCTTGGCCGCCAGCCGCGCCTGGAACTCGGCCCGGCGCTCGCGGCCGCGCGGCGTCGGGCGCAGGGTCAGCGAGAAGAGGTCCTCGAGCCCGAACGGGGCGGCGAGGCTGAGGCTGTCGTCGGCCTCCAGCCGCACGCCGACCGCGGTCGGCGTCTCCAGCCAGAAGCACATGGACTCCAGCGAGGAAGCGTAGGGCCGATCGCCCTTGCCCAGATGCATGCGGGCCTGGTTGCGCACCTGCCAGGGCGGCCCCAGGGCCGCGTCCAGGGCCGCGTCGCGCTCCCGGGTCGCCGCGGCGGGGTCGCAATAGATCAGGTCGAGATCGACGCCGGCGCGGCTGCTGGCGCGGCCGGTCAGGTGGTCCCACACCAGCGCGCGAATCCAGCCGGCCGCCAGGTACCAGTCGGGCAGCGCCAGCGCCCGGGCACGCCGCAGCGCCGCCAGGGTGGGCGGATCGCTCATCACCAGTTTCCTCAGGCTCTGCTCGAACAAGCGACTTCCCGGCAGGTGTCGGCGCCGCCTAGCCTAGAGCCCATGCCGGACTTCGCCCACGAGAAGCGCCTGGGACTCGCCGAAGGCCGGCTGGTCGTCGGCATCGACGAGGCGGGCCGCGGCCCCTGGGCCGGCCCGGTGGTCGCCGGCGCCGCGCTGCTGCCGGCCAGGGGGCTGGGACGCAGCCTGCGCCGGGACCTGGACGATTCGAAGAAGCTGGATGCGGCGACCCGCGAGCGGCTCTACGACGCGCTGCTGGGCGAGGCCCGGGTCGCCATCGGCGTCGCCACGGTGCGCGAGATCGACAGCCTCAACATCCTGCAGGCGACGCTGCTGGCCATGCAGCGGGCCTATGCCGCCCTCGGCATCGCGGCCGAGGCGGCACTGGTGGACGGCAACCGGGCACCGGCCCTGCCCTGCCGCGCCGTCACCCTGATCGAGGGCGATTCGCTCTCGCTCTCCATCGCCGCCGCCTCGATCGTGGCAAAAGTGTCACGCGACCGCATGATGTGCGATCTGGCCCGGCGTCATCCCGGCTACGGCTGGGAGCGCAACAAGGGCTATGGAACGGGTGAGCACGCGGCCGCCCTACAACATCTTGGGGTCACCGCGGAACATAGGGAGTCCTTCGCACCGGTCCGCCGCGCCCTCGGTCTAACTGATTGATTCAACGCGGACTATTGACGGCGAGTCAGGCCTGACTCAAGCTCGCCTCCTTCTCCGGGGGGAGCGGGCAAGGTGAGCCTAGAGACCGACGTGATCCGCGTGGGCGATTCTGTCGCCCTGATGAGCGAGCTGCCGGCCGCGTCGGTCGACTGTGTCTTCGCCGATCCACCGTACAACCTGCAGCTTGCGGGCGACCTGGTGCGCCCCAACAACACGAAGGTGGACGGTGTCGACGATGCCTGGGACAAGTTCCCGTCGTTCCAGGACTACGATGACTTCACGCGCGCCTGGCTGTCGGGAGCCAGGCGCGCGCTGAAGCCCGATGGCACGCTCTGGGTCATCGGCAGCTATCACAACATCTACCGCGTGGGGGCGATCCTGCAGGATCTGGGCTTCTGGATCCTGAACGACATCGTCTGGCGCAAGGCCAACCCCATGCCGAACTTCCGCGGCAAGCGCTTCACCAACGCGCACGAGACGCTGATCTGGGCGGCGAAGTCGGAAGCCTCGAGGTACACCTTCAACTACCTCTCGATGAAGGCGCTGAACGAGGACCTGCAGATGCGCAGCGACTGGTTCCTGCCGATCTGCTCCGGCGCCGAGCGCCTGAAGGGCGAGGACGGCAAGAAGGCGCACGCCACGCAGAAGCCGGAGGCGCTGCTGCATCGCATCCTGCTGGCTTCCACCAATCCGGGCGACGTCGTGCTGGACCCCTTCCTGGGCAGCGGCACCACCGCCGCCGTCGCCAAGCGCCTGGGCCGCCGCTTCCTGGGCTTCGAGCGCGAGCAGCGCTATGCCGCGGTGGCCGAGGAGCGCCTGCGCCAGGTGCGGCCGATCCCGGCCGAACTGGCAAGCCCGCTGAGCAAGCGCGAGGAGCCCCGCATTCCCTTCGGCTGGCTGGTCGAGCGCGGCTTCCTGGAGCCCGGCACGGTGCTGCTGTCGCCCGACCGGCGCCACAGCGCCAAGGTGCGTGCCGACGGCACACTCATCACCGCCGACTTCAAGGGCTCGATCCATCAGGCCGGCGCCCACGTCCAGGGCGCACCCGCCTGCAACGGCTGGACCTACTGGTGCTTCCTGGTCGAGGGCAAGCTGATTCCCATCGACACGCTGCGCCAGAAGCTCAGGGCCGAGCTCAACTGACCTGCAGGGGCTGAAGCGCGGGTACTTCACCTGCTGCCTCAAGGCACGCTAGGCTTTGTCCCGAGGGGCGCGGCGGGCGCCTCGCGAACCGGGGGGTTCACAAAGGACAATGCGCGCGCTCCTGGCAGGCCTCGCGGCCCTCTGCCTGCTGTCCGGCTGCGACGAGGAACCAGAACAGCCGACGGCGAACGTCACGGTGGCGGACGAGCTCTGCCGCGCGGTCTATGGCACAGTGCTGGCGCCGCCGCGCTGGGCGAGCTGCGACTGCTTCCGCGACGCCATGATGGCGCTGCCGGACGGCGCGGAGCGGCTGGCCGGCGCGCGCTGGCAGGTGACCGAACTGGGCTATCTCATCCTGGCGGCGGCCGACGGCAAGCTCGGCGGCGCGGATCTCGAGGCCTTCCTCGGCAAGGCAGGGCTCGCCTCGGCCGCGGCCCTCAAGGACTGGTACCTCGGCTATGTCGCCAGGCTGCAGATCTCGGACGAGGTGACGCAGACGCTGATCAAGCGGAGCGGCGCCGCGCTCGCCAAGGCCTGCGTCATGTAGCCGGAAACACGACGGGCGGCCCCTTCATCAGGAGCCGCCCGGCGCTTCCTCCCAGACGGTCTTCTTGCCTCTTAAGGGCGGACCGTTCAGGTCAATTCAGTTGAGCTTCCTCGCCACCTCGGCCAGGCCCTGATCGACCAGCGCGTTGGCGCGCTCGGCGTCGAGGTTCTGCGCCAGCAGCTTGGCTGTGGCGGCGATGGCGACGTCGACTGCCTGGTTGCGCACCGCGGCCAGGGCCGCGGCCTCGGCCTGGGCAATCTTGTCCATCGCCAGCTGCTCGCGGCGCTTCAGCGCGACCTCGAGGTCCTTGGCCGCCTGCTCGGCGATGCGCTTGGCCTCGGCATGGGCATGCTCGAGGATGTGCTCGGCCTCGCCCAGCGCCTCGCGCTGCTTCTTCTTGTAGTCGGCCAGCATCTTCTCGGCCTGGTCGCGCAGCGCCTCGGCCTCCTCGATGGCGGCCCGGATGCGGGCGCCGCGCTTGTCCAGCGCGGCCAGCATCGGCTTCAGCCCCTTCCAGAAGAAGGCGGCCAGGACGATCAGCAGCGCCAGGCCGGTCCAGGTATAGCTGTCCTTGAGCAGTTCCATCAGCCCTGCTCCCCCATGCTGCCGGCGACCGCCTGCTCGATCGCATCGGCCGCCGGGGCGGCGCCCAGCAGCTTGGCGGTGGCAAGGCCGGCGGCCTCGGTCGCGATGGATTTCAGGTTGGCGCGCGCGGTGGCCTCGGCCTGGGCGATTCGGGCCTCGGCCGCCTCGGTCTTCTTCGCCAGCTCGGCGGAGAAGGCGGCGATGCGGGCGTTGGCCGTCGCCTGGGCGGCGTCGGAAGCCTGCTTCATCGCCGCGCCGGCCTTGGCGCGAGCCTCGGCCAGCGCCTTCTCGTACTCGGCCAGGACCTGCTCAGCCTCGCCCTTCATGCGCTCGGCACGGGCCAGGTCGTCGTCGATCTTGTTCTGCCGCTGCTCCAGCACCCCGCCCAGGCGCGGCAGCACCAGCCGCCAGAGCACCAGGAACATGAGGGCAAAGATCACCAGCAGCCAGAAGATCTGGCTCGGCGCCGTCGCGAGGTTGAATTGAGGCATGGGCCCGGCCCGTCCTGACAGTCCGTTGCTCTGAAACGCCACGTCTCCGCCCGGCCGGCCGCCTGGGCGCGGCCGGGACGGTCAGTGGAAGCTCAGACCACGAACAGCAGCATGATGGCGACGAGCAGCGAGAAGAGCGCGATGGCTTCCGTCACGGCGAAGCCGATCCAGATGTTCGCGCCGATCTCGTCCTTGGCCGCCGGGTTGCGGGCGATCGCACCGAAGTAGGACGACCACACGTTGCCCACGCCGACGCCGGCACCGATCATGCCGAGGGTGGCCAGGCCCGCACCGATCAGCTTCGCAGCTTCCGCTTCCATCTCGATAACTCCCTTCCCGAAAACTCTGTTGAACCCGAAAGACCTCGACCCGACGCGCCGCCTCAGTGCATGTGGATGGCGTCGTGCAGGTAGATGCAGGTGAGGATGGTGAAGACGTAGGCCTGCAGGATGGCGACCAGCACTTCCAGGGCGGTGATGCCGACCAGGAAGAGCAGCGGGAAGATGCCCGCGGCGCCCAGCAGGATGACGAAACCGGCGATGATCTTCAGCAGCACGTGACCGACGGTCATGTTGGCGAAGAGACGCACCGAGAGGCTGATCGGCCGCGACAGGTAGCTGATCAGCTCGATCGGGATCAGGATCACCGCGGTCCAGCCCGGCGCGCCGTGCGGAAAGAAGAACCGCAGGAAGTGCAGGCCGTGGATGGCGAAGCCGATGATCGTCACCGTCACGAAGATGATGATCGCCATCGTGAAGGTCACGATGATGTGGCTGGCGAAGGTGAAGGAGTGCGGCAGCAGGCCGAGCAGGTTGCCGAACAGCAGGAACATGAAGAGCGTGAAGATGAAGGGGAAGAACCTGCGTCCCTGCTGCCCGACGTTGTCGCGCACCATGTTGGCGATGGTCTCGTAGAAGATCTCGGCCACCGACTGCAGGCGGCCCGGCACCAGCGCGCGCCGGCTGGTGCCGACCAGCAGCAGGGTGCAGACCAGCACCGCGGTGATCAGCATCCAGAGTGCCGAGTTGGAGAAGGAGACGTCGTAGCCGCCGATCTCCAGCCGCGCGAGCGGACGGATCTCGAACTGCTCCATCGGATGGAAGGGGCTTGCCGCGTGCTCTGCCTCGGTCGCCAAGGTGTCGCTTCCCTCTGTCCCGTCCTCTAGGTCCCCGGTCCGGCCCGCTTCGCGTCCCGCTGCCGCCTGCGCTCGGCTTCCAACTGGTTTGCCGTGCGTATGACGTTCCGCAGCGCCGCCGCCGAACCCACGAAAAAGAACACGATCATCAGCCACGGCTTGCTGCCGAGCCAGTAGTCGAGCAACACGCCCAACCCCGTACCGACGACCAGCGCCGCCAGGATCTCCACGGCGATGCGGAAACCGGCGCCCATGCCCTGGCTGTTCAGGACCGGACCGCGTGGCGCCCGTCCGCCGTCTCGACGCTGGCGCGCCTTGGACAGCCGTTCGCCCAGTTCCCGCAGTGATTCCGGCGTCTTGGGATCGTCCATGACCTCAGCCTAACATTCGCCGGCCAAGCCACGCAGACCCCCTCGGCCCGGCGTCACCGCCACCCCGAAAGGCGGCGGCACCATATGGACGGCCCCGCACCCTGTCAAGCAAGCGTGACGCAGGGCGCGGGCGCCTGGCTTGCGGCGCTTTGGCACGGCATTTCCGGGGTCCGGAGTCGGCCCTTTCAGCCGGGCGGATGCTCGGCGTGCCAGTGCCGCGCGATGGCCTCGCGCGTCGCCCACCAGACCCCGGGCTTCGCCGCCGCGTAGTCGAGGAAGCGGGCCAGCGCCCGGGCCCGCCCCGGCCGGCCGGAGAGGCGGCAGTGCAGCCCGATCGACAGCATGCGCGGCTGGCCGGCCTCGCCTTCCGCGTAGAGCTGGTCGAAAGAGTCCTTGAGGTAGGTGAAAAACTGGTCGCCGCTGTTGAAGCCCTGGGGCATGGCGAAGCGGAAGTCGTTGCTGTCCAGCGCGTAGGGCACGATCAGATGGTGCCCGCCGCTCCGCGTCGCCACCCAGTAGGGCAGGTCGTCGGCGTAGGAATCGGCGCTGTAGAGGAAGCCGCCGGCCTCGATCACCAGGTCCAGGGTCTGCGGCGAGACGCGGCCGGTGTACCAGCCGAGCGGCCGGCTGCCGGTCATCGCGGCGTGGATCCGCATCGCCTCGGCGATCTGCACCCGCTCCTGCTCAGGCGGCATGTCTTTGTAGTCGATCCACTTCAGGCCGTGGCTGGCGATCTCCCAGCCGGCCTCCAGCATGGCCGCCACCTGCTCCGGTCCGCGCTTGAGGGCCATGGCGACGCCGAACACGGTCAGCGGCAGCCTGCGTTCGGTGAAGAGGCGCCAGAGCCGCCAGAAGCCGGCGCGGCTGCCGTACTCGTACATCGATTCCATGTTGGGGCTGCGCATGCCGGGCCAGGAGGCCGCGCCCACGGTCTCGGACAGGAAGGCCTCGCTGCCGGCGTCGCCGTGCAGGATCGAGTTCTCGCCGCCCTCCTCGTAGTTCAGCACGCATTGCACGGCGATCACCGCGCCGCCGGGCCAGCGCGGGTCGGGCGCGTGGCGGCCATAGCCGGCAAGGTCGCGGGGATAGTCGCTCATGGCCAGCCCTCCTGCCTGTCCGGGCGGAGTATAGCCGCGGCGGGCGGCTGGCCCTACGCGCTCTCGCGCAGCGCCGCCGCGGCCTGCAGGTCGACCGAGACGAGCTGGGAGACGCCACGCTCGCCCATGGTGACGCCGTAGAGGCGGTCCATGCGCGCCATCGACAGTCGGTGGTGGGTGATGATGAGGAAGCGCGTGCCGGTCTCGGCCGCCAGTTCCTCCACCAGCGAGCAGAAGCGGTCGACGTTGGCGTCGTCCAGCGGCGCGTCCACCTCGTCCAGCACGCAGATCGGCGCCGGGTTGGTCAGGAACACGCCGAACAGCAGCGCCAGGGCGGTCAGCGCCTGCTCGCCACCGGACAGCAGCGAGAGCACCGAGAGGCGCTTGCCCGGCGGGCTGGCCATGATCTCCAGCCCGGCTTCCAGCGGGTCCTCCGCCTCGGTCAGGGAAAGGTGCGCGCGCCCGCCGCCGAAGAGGCGGACGAAGAGCTCGCTGAAGTGGCGGTTCACCGTCTCGAAGGCGGCCAGCAGACGCTCGCGCCCCTCGCGGTTCAGGCTGGCGATGCCCTGGCGCAGGCGGGCGATGGCGGCCACCAGGTCGCTGCGCTCGTTCTGCATGCCCTGGATCTGGGTCTCCAGCTCACCGGCCTCATGCTCGGCGCGCAGGTTGACCGGGCCGATGGTCTCGCGCTCGCGGGTCAGGCGGTTCAGCTTGCTGGCCAGCTCCTCGCGCCCCGGCAGCTCGGCGCCGGGATCGACCTCGGCCGCCGACAGCAGCCCGTCGAGGCCGCAGCCGATGCGCTCGGCGACGCGCGCGACCAGGGTCTCCAGCGCGATGCGGGTCTGCTCGCCGTGGCCTTCGGCGCGCACGCGGCCCTCGCGCGCCTCGGCCAGGCGCTGCTCGGCGGCCTTCAGGGCGCGCTGCGTCTCGACCTGCCTGGTCTCCGCCGCCGCCAGCGCGTCGGCGGCGTCGCGCCGCGCCTGGCTCGCGGTCTCGATCAGCGCCGCCAGCGCGGCCTGCTTCTCGGCGATGGCGGCGGGCTGCGCGCGCAGCGTCTCCAGCTCCGCCGTCAGCGTCGCCTCGCGCTCGCCGAGCTCGGTCAGGAAGCGCTGCGCCTCCTCCAGCCGCCGGCGCCAGGAGGTGCGCTCCTGCCCGATGGCGGCGAGGCGCGCCTTGGCGACCTCGGCCTCGCGCAGCAGGCGCTCCAGGGTCGAGCGGCAGCCGGTCATCAGGCCGCGGCTCTCGGCCAGCGTCGCCCGCGCCTCGGTCACCTGGCCGCGCAGCACGGCGAGATCGGGCAGGCCGGCCAGCTCGCCGGCGACGCCGTTGCGCTGGCCTTCCAGGTCCTGCCCCTCGGCGGTCAGGCGCTGCAGCGCCTCGCCCAGCGCGCCGAGGCGGCTTTCCAGCGCCGCCGCCTTGCGGGCCAGCGCCGCCTGGCGCTCGTTCGCCTGGTTGGCACGCTGGAAGGCGGCGTTCACCGCCTGGCGCGCCAGGCGCTCGGCCTCGATGGTCTCGTTGAGGCTGCTGCGGGTCTCCAGGTGGCGGGCGCGCCTGGCATCGAGGCCCGGCGCTTCGGCCTGCTGCTGCTGGCGCAGTTCGGCGAGGCGGTTCTTCTGCTGCAGCCGCTGCGCCGCCAGGGTCGGCGCGTCGGCCTTGGCGGTGAAGCCGTCCCAGCGCCAGAGGTCGCCGGCCTTGGTCACCAGCCGCTGGCCGGGAATCAGCAGCGGCTGCAGGCGCCGCCCGGTCTCGACGTCGGGCACCAGGCCGATCTGCGACAGGCGGCGCTGCAGCGGCGCCGGCCCGCGCACATAGAGGCCGAGGCTGGCGACGCCGTCCGGCAGGTGCGGCACGGGGTCCAGCGGCGGCAGCTCGGCCCAGTGCGCCGGCGCGGTCTCGTCCAAGGGCGCGTCGAGATCGTCGCCCAGCGCGGCGCCGAGCGCCGCCTCGAAGCCGGCCTCCACCGTCACCGCGTCGACGGCGGCCGGCCAGAGCGCGACCTCCTTCGGCTCCACCACCGAAGCGAGGGCGGCGATCTCCGCCGTCAGGCGATTGTGGCTCTTCTCCACCTCGGCCAGGGCCTGGCGCGCCTGCTCCTCGGCCTGGCGCGCCTGGGCCAGGGTCTGCACCGCGGCCTCGGCCGCCTCGCGCGTGGCGGCGACGGCGGAGTTGGCTTCGTGCAGCTCGGTCTCGGCGGCCGCCAGGGCGCCGCCCTGGTCGCGCTCGGCCGTAAGCTTCGCGTGCTCGGCCGCGGCCTCCTGCTGCTGGCGCTGATGACGCTGCAGGCGGCCGGCGATCTCGTCGGCGCGGCGGCGCAGCGCCTGGGCCCGCGCCTCGTCGGCGGCGAGCTGGCGGGTCAGTGCCTCCAGCGCCTGCTCCTGCTTGGTGACGCGCTCGCCGGCGGCGGCCAGCTCCTGCTCGGCCGCCTGGCGGGCGGTCTCGGCCTCGGGGCGGAAGGCCTCGATGGCCTCGGCCTCGCGGGCCAGGTGCTCGTCGGCCTGGCGGGCGTCCTCGGCCTGCGATTCGGCGCGGCCGCGGTCCTGGCCCATCTGCTGGCGGCGCTGCTCGGCGGCTCTCGTCTGCGCCTCGACCTGCGCCAACTCGCGCGCCAATGCCTCGCGGTCCAGGGTCAGGCGCTGCAGGCGCGCGGCCGCCTCGGCCTCGCCCTGGCGCAGGCCGGGCAGCAGCTCGGCCGCTTCCGCCTCGGCCGTGGTCGCCGCGGCCACCGCCTCGGTCGATTCGGCGACGAGCTGTCCCGCCGCTTCCAGCGCCGCCTCGGCCTCGGCCAGCGCCTGCTTGGTCGCCTCGGCCTCGAGGTGCAGCAGCAGCGCCTCGTGCCGGCGCATCTGCTCGGCGACATTGCGATAGCGCGTCGCCTGGCGCGCCTGCTTCTTCAGCGCGCCGAGCTGGTTCTCCAGCGTCTTGATGACGTCGTCGAGGCGCGCGAGGTTGGTTTCCGCCGCCTTCAGGCGCAGCTCGGCCTCGTGCCGGCGGCTGTGCAGGCCGGTGATGCCGGCGGCCTCCTCCAGCAGCGCGCGGCGGTCGGTCGGCTTGGCGTTGATGATGGCGCCGATGCGCCCCTGGCTCACCAGCGCGGTGGAGTGCGCGCCGCTGGCGGCGTCGGCGAACAGAAGCTGCACGTCGCGCGCCCGCACGTCGCGGCCGTTGATCTCGTAGCCCGAGCCCTGGCCGCGCTCGATGCGGCGCGTGACCTCCAGCTCGCTCTCCTCGTTGAACTGCGGCGCCGCCTTGCGGTCGCTGTTGTCCAGGGTCAGCGACACCTCGGCGACGTTGCGCGCCGGGCGCGCCTGGGTGCCGGCGAAGATGACGTCGTCCATCTCGCCGCCGCGCATGCGCTTGGCCGAGGTCTCGCCCATCACCCAGCGCAGCGCCTCGACCAGGTTCGACTTGCCGCAGCCGTTCGGGCCGACGATGCCGGTCGTGCCGTTGCCGATCACCAGCTCGGTCGGATCGACGAAGGACTTGAACCCGGTCAGCCGGAGCTTGGAAAACTGCACCACGCGCTGCTACCCCCTCTGGATAAGACGCCCCGCGGCCGGCGCTCCGGCCCGGCCGCGGGGCGCGGTACCTTGTCAGCCCTGCAGGATCTGGATCGCCTTGGACAGATCCTCGTAGGTCTTGGGCTGCACCTTCTCGCCGTTCAGGATGATGGTCGGCGTGCCCTTGATGTCGTAGGTGGCGGTGGCGTAGTCGACGCGGTCGAGGATCTTGTTCAGCACCGCCTCGTCGTTGACGCACTGGTCGAAGCGCGCCTGGTCGAAGCCGGCGAGCTGCGCGACCTTGAAGAGCGCGCCGGCCGTGTCCTCGGCCGTCAGCCACTCCGCCTGCTGCTTGAAGACCAGGTCGATGAAGCCGAAGAAGGCCTCGCCCTGCAGGCACTCCGACACCATCGCCGCCCAGAGCGCCGGGGCGTTCAGCGGGAAGTGCCGGTAGACGTAGAGCAGCTTGCCGCTGTCGATCCAGTCGGTCTTCAAGCTCGGCATGATCGTCTCGTTGAAGTGCGCGCAGTGCGGGCACGAGAGCGAGGCGTACTCGATCATCACCGCCTTGGCCGCCGGGTTGCCCAGCGTGCGGTCGTCCAGGAAGAGGCCGGTCGCCGGGTCGAGGCCGGCCGGCGGATCGGCCGCCAGCGCCAGTCGCCCAGCCAGCGGCAGGCTCGCCGCCGCCACGCCCAAACCCAGCCCGCCCAACAGGATCTGCCGTCTGTTCATCGTCCTACCTACTAGATGTTGTGCATCCTAGGACGGCGCTTTACGACGTCTCAAGCGCCGAGTTGTCCACAGGGGCGCCAGGTCCGCCGGGCGGGGGCCGTCCGCCACCCAGGCATCTTTTCGCTATGTATTACGCGGGCATCTTGTCCGCCGTTGGGCATAGCGCAAGGGACCGGGGATCACAAATCCGCGGGTCAGGCCGCCGCCGCTACTTCTTCTCCCGCAGCGCGTCCCTGAGGCGCGTCAGCGCCTCATCCAGGCCGGCATCGCCGGTCGTCGGCAAGGGCGCTGCCGGCTCGGGCTTGCGCCTTGCCTTTGGCCGAGACGTCGCGCCGGCGGCCGGAACCCTGCGCTCGACCTGCCTCAGGCGCAGGCGGGCGATGGCCGGATAGCCGAGCCAGGCGTTGATCCGCTCGATGAGCTGCGGAGCGCGGTGCTGCAACTCCAGCGCGGCGCCGCCGTCGCAAGCCAGTTCCAGCACGCCGCCCAGGCGCTCGGCCGGGCGGTCGAAGCGCACCTTCAGCGGCCGCGCCAGGGCGGCCAGTTCCTCGCCGACGATGGTCGGCCAGTCGAGCAGGAGTTGCGTCTCGGCCAGCGGCCGGTCCTTGACCAGCGGCTTGACGACGCGGCCCAGGCTCTCGCCCAGGGGGCGGAGGCCGCGCTGGCGGCGATCCGGCGGCGTATCCTTGGCCATGTGCCTTTCTGTCACCGCTGGCCGCGCCCTGGCAATGGTCCGGGGCAGTGGAAGAACTGGGCCAAGGCCGACGCTTGGCCGGAGGCTTCGGCTGTGCCAAGGCTTCCGCCATGCCCCTGGGTCCGCTGCAATCCGCCCTGCTTACCTGGTACGACCGCGCGCGGCGCGTGCTGCCCTGGCGCGCCGGGCCCGGCGAGACGGCCGATCCCTACCGCGTCTGGCTCAGCGAGATCATGCTGCAGCAGACCACGGTGGCGGCCGTGGTGCCCTACTACGAGCGCTTCCTCGCCCGCTTCCCGACGGTGGAGGCGCTGGCCGCCGCGCCGCTGGAGGCGGTGCTGCCGCTCTGGGCCGGCCTCGGCTACTACGCCCGGGCGCGCAACCTGCACGCCTGCGCTCGCGTCCTTGTGGCCGAGCATGGCGGGCGTTTCCCGCGCGACCTCGCGGCGCTGAAGGCGCTGCCCGGCATCGGCGACTACACCGCCGCCGCCATCGCTTCCATCGCCTTCGACCAGCCGGCGGCGCCGGTCGACGGCAACTGGGAGCGCGTGGTGGCGCGCCTCTATGCCGTGACGCAGCCACTGCCGGCGGCCAAGGGCGAGCTGCGCACCCTGGCGGCGGCGCTGATGCCGGAACGGCGCGCCGGCGACTTCGCCCAGGCGGTGATGGACCTCGGCGCCACGGTCTGCACCCCGGCGAAACCGCGCTGCCTCATCTGCCCGCTGCAGCCCTGGTGCCAGGCCAACGCCATCGGCCTCGCCGAGGCCTTGCCGGCGCGCGAGCCCAAGGCCGAGCGGCCGACACGCTATGGCGCGGCCTTCCACCTCTGGCGCGCCGACGGCGCCGTGCTGCTGACCCGCCGCCCGCCCAAGGGCCTGCTGGGCGGCATGATGGAGCTGCCGGGCACGCCCTGGCTCGCCAGCCCGCAGGACGAGATGGCCTGGCTCAGCCAGGCGCCGGGGCGCGCCGCCTGGCGGCGCCTGGCCGGCACGGTCGGCCACACCTTCACCCACTTCCATCTGGAACTGGCGCTCTTCGTCGCCGAGCGGCCGGTGGCGGCGCATGACCTGCCGGGCGAGGCGCGCTGGGTCGCGCCGGCCGACCTGGGGCAGGAGGCCCTGCCCAGCCTGATGCGGAAGCTCCTGAAGCGCAGCCTAGCCGAAGCCGCTCAGAGCGGCAGCATCAGCCGCGGCCCGACCGAGACGAAGCCCAAGCGGCGGCCAAGGGCCATCGAGTAGCAGCTAGTCAGACGGAGCTAGACGGTGGAGCTCGTCATATTTCTTACTATAGCGGGCCTGATAGTGATCTTGCTTTACAAGATTCATAGGTTGTTAGGCGTCATATACGCCGCCATAGAAGCGAAGAAAGTAACGGGACTAACTCGGGCAGATTCTATCGAATCACTTTGTAGCGTACTGTATACAATATTTAATCTGTCTGATAATAAGAGAAAGAAATATTTGATAATGAAACAAAACTGGCCGTCATTAATTATACTTGTAAGATCGAGCGAGATAGCAGTTTTTGTAATGATAATTTTTCTTTTAACTAATATGAAAGCACGCTGAGAGAATACCACGGAAGCGTAGAAAACGGGTCATTCAGCCCCCCCCAATTGCGATGACTCAGAGTTCTGAATGCATGGAAGCCCGTGGAGCATATCCTCGCCCGGCCGCCAAGCGCTGGTGGCCTCCAACCTCGCCAGCGGCGTCACCTTCTCCGGCGGCAGCAGGGTGCCCAGCAGGCGGTGCACCAGCAACGCCACGGCGGGCGCGTCGGCGGCCCCGGCCATGCGAATCGTCGGCGTCTCGGTCATGGCCGCTGGACAGCGCGCGCCCCGCGGCTTGACCACTTCCACCTGCTGCCCCGCTCTTCCCTGTCACCCCGGCCGAAGAGCCGGGGCGCATGTGGCGGCCATCGCCGGCGCAGGGTCCTTCATGCCGCCCAAGCTCAGTCATGGCTCCCGGCTCTACGCTGCGCTTCGGCCGGGATGACAGTGGAGTGGGCTCGCCTCAGATCAGACGCCTGCCGCCGGCGAAGACCTGGCGCCAGGCGAGGATGCGGACGCTGTCGCGCAGGCCGCTGGGCCAGAAGGGATCGGCCTCGACCAGCGCCCGCGCGGCGGCGACGTCGGCCGCCTCGACCAGCCAGAGGCCGCCCGCCCCCTCGGCCCCGTCGAGCAGCGGGCCGGCGGCCAGCACCGCCGCGCGGTTGGCCTCCAGGAAAGCCAGGTGCGCCGGCATGAGGCGCGGCCGCTCGCCGGCGCGGGCGGGATCGTCGGTGAAGAGCACGGCGAAGAGCATGGCCTGGGTCCTTTCCTTTGCCTGGCCGCCATCCTCCACCGCTGCCGACCTGCGAAAAATCCGGACCTTTGCCCAGTCGATCTGCGAGAATGCAGCTATGGATTGGGACCATCTGCGCTTCGTGCTGGCCGCCGGACGGGCCGGCACCCTGGCCGGCGCGGCGCGGCGCCTCGGCGTCGACCAGACCACCGTGGGGCGGCGGCTGGCGGCGGCCGAGGCGGCGCTGGGAACGCGCCTCTTCGACCGGGTCGAGGGGCGCCTCAGGCCCACCGCCGCCGGTACCGCCGCGCTGGCACGGGCCGAGCGGATGGAGCGCGCCGCGGCGGAGCTGGATGGAGGCGGGGATGGCGGCGGCGGGCTGGTGCGCCTGACCGCCGTGCCGCTGCTGGCCAATCGCCTGCTGGTGCCGGCGCTGCCCGCGCTGACGGCGGCGCGCCCGGGCCTGCGGCTGGAACTGCTGGCCGAGCCGCGCAACCTCAGCCTGACCCGGCGCGAGGCCGACCTGGCGCTGCGCCTCGCCCGGCCGGAACAGGGCGGCGCCACCCTGGCGCGGCGCCTCGGCCGGCTGGACTATGCGGTCTATGGTCCGCGCCGGGTCCCGCGCCGGCGCGGCGCGGAGCCCCTGCCCTGGATCGGCTACGAGGAGGGCCTGGCCCACATCCCGCCGGCGCGCTGGCTGGCGGCGGCCGAGGGGCCGCGCGCCCCGCTGGCGGTGCAGGATGCCGAGACGCTGTGGCAGGCGCTCGCCGCCGGCCTGGGGAAGAGCCTGCTGCCCTGCCGCCTGGCCGACGCCGAGCCGGCGCTCCGGCGCCTCGACCCGGCCGTTGCCCTGACCCGCGAGGTCTGGCTGCTGCGCCACGCCGACCAGCGCGGCGAGCCGGCGGTGGAAGCCGCCGTCGCCTGGCTGGAGGGGATCTTCGCGACCTAGTCGGCTGACTACTCCGCCGCCTGCTGCCAGGCCTCCATCGGCGGACAGGCGCAGACCACATGGCGGTCGCCGGCGACGTTGTCGACGCGGGCCACCGCCGGCCAGTACTTGTCGGCGGCGATCCAGGGCAAGGGGAAGGCAGCGACCTGGCGCGGATAGGCGTGGCTCCAGGTCTCGCCCGCCACCTCGGCCAGGGTGTGCGGCGCCATGACCAGCGGATTGTCGTCCGCCGGCCACCGGCCCTGCTGCACCGCCGTCACCTCCTCGCGGATGCGGATCATGGCGTCGCAGAAGCGGTCCAGCTCGGCCTGGCTCTCGCTCTCGGTCGGCTCGACCATCAGCGTGCCGGCCACCGGGAAGGACATGGTCGGCGCGTGGAAGCCATAGTCCATCAGCCGCTTGGCCACGTCCTCGGCGCCGATGCCGCTCTCCTCCTTCATCGGGCGGAGGTCGAGGATGCACTCGTGCGCCACCATGCCGTTCTGCCCGGTGAAGAGCACGGGATAGTGCGCCTGCAGCCGGCGGGCGATGTAGTTCGCATTCAGGATTGCGACCTGCGTCGCCCGCGTCAGGTGCGGCCCCATCATGGCGATGTAGGCCCAGGAGATCGTCAGGATCAGCGAGGAGCCCCAGGGCGCGGCCGAGACCGCGCCCTCCTGCCCATGCCCGCCGTCGACCACGACATGGCCCGGCAGGAAGGGCACCAGGTGCGGCGCCACGCCGATCGGGCCCATGCCGGGGCCGCCGCCGCCGTGCGGGATGCAGAAGGTCTTGTGCAGGTTCATGTGCATCACGTCGGCGCCGAGCTCGCGCGGGCGCGCCAGGCCGACCAGCGCGTTGAAGTTGGCGCCGTCCATGTAGACCTGCCCGCCGGCCGCGTGGATGACGGCGGTGATCTCCTTGATCTCGCCCTCGTAGACGCCGTGGGTCGAGGGGTAGGTGACCATGAAGGCGGCCAGGCGCGCGCCATGCTGCGCCGCCTTGGCCTTGAGGTCGGCGAGGTCGATGGAGCCGTCGCCGTCGGTCGCCACCACCACCACCTCCATCCCGGCGAGCTGCGCCGAGGCCGGGTTGGTGCCGTGCGCCGAGGCCGGGATCAGGCAGACCTTGCGGTGCGCCTCGCCGCGGCTCTGGTGATAGCGGGCGATGGCCAGCAGGCCGGCATACTCGCCCTGGCTGCCGGCATTGGGCTGCAGCGAGACGGCGGCGAAGCCGGTCATCTCCTTCAGCCAGTCCTCAAGGTCCTTGAAGAGCTGGGCATAGCCCCGCGCCTGGTCCTTCGGCGCGAAGGGATGGATGCGCGCGAAGCCGGGCCAGGTGACCGGCATCATCTCGGCCGCCGCGTTCAGCTTCATGGTGCAGGAGCCGAGCGGGATCATCGAGCGGTTCAGCGCCACGTCCTTGTGCTCCAGCCGGCGCAGCCAGCGCAGCATCTCGGTCTCCGAGCGGTAGAGCTGGAAGGTCGGATGCGTCAGGAAGGTCGTGGAGCGCGGCTGGGCCAGTGCGTCCGGCGTCTCGTCGTCGAGCTTGCCGAGGTCGAGGCCCGACTGCCGCCCGGCGAAGAGGTCGAGCAGCAGCGTGACCAGCGCCGGCGTCGAGGTCTCGTCGAGCGAGAGGCCGAGCGCGGCGGGACCGAGGCGGCGCAGGTTCACGCCGGCCGCGGCGGCCCGGGTGAAGATCGCCTCGGCCGCGGGCGTGTCGATCGCCAACGTGTCGAAGAAGGCCGCGTGGCGCGGCTTGAAGCCGAGCCTGGCTAGGCCGGCGGCCAGGATCGCGGTCAGGCGATGCACGCGCCGGGCGATGGTGGTCAGGCCCTCGGGGCCGTGCCAGACGGCGTAGAAGGCGGCGATGTTGGCCAGCAGCACCTGCGCGGTGCAGATGTTGCTGGTCGCCTTCTCGCGGCGGATGTGCTGCTCGCGCGTCTGCAGCGCCATGCGCAGCGCGGTGTGCCCGTGGCGGTCGACCGAGACGCCGATCAGCCGCCCGGGAATCTGCCGCTTGTAGGCATCGCGCGCGGCGAAGAAGGCGGCGTGCGGCCCGCCATAGCCCAGCGGCACGCCGAAGCGCTGCGCCGAGCCGACGACGAGATCGGCGCCCAGCTCGCCCGGCGGCGTCAGCAGCACGCAGGCCAGCAGGTCGGTGGCGACGGTCAGCAGCGCGCCCTTGGCGTGCACGCGCTCGGCCAGCGCCTTGACGTCGACCAGGCGGCCGTCGCTGGCGGGATGCTGCGCCACCACGCCGAAGAACTCGCCCTCGGCGGTCATGGGATCGGCCACCACGACCTCGATGCCCAAGGGCTCGGCGCGGGTGCGGATCACCGCCAGGGTCTGCGGGTGCAGGTCGGGCGCCACCACCAGGCGGTGGCTCTTCGACTTGCCGACGCGCAGCATCGTGGTCATGGCCTCGGCCGCCGCCGTGGCCTCGTCCAGCAGCGAGGCGTTGGCGAGGTCGAGGCCGGTGAGGTCCATCACCATCTGCTGGTAGGTCAGCAGCGCCTCCAGCCGGCCCTGGCTGACCTCCGCCTGGTAAGGCGTATAGGCGGTGTACCAGCCCGGGTTCTCCAGCACGTTGCGCTGGATGACCGGCGGCGTGATGGTGTCGTAGTAGCCCATGCCGATGAGCGAGGTCGCCTGGCGGTTCTCCGCCGCGTAGCCGGCCAGGCGCTCCAGCGCCTCGCGCTCGGTCAGCGGGCGCGGCA
The DNA here is from genome assembly GCA_029781795.1 of Pseudomonadota bacterium. GTDB lineage: Bacteria > Pseudomonadota > Alphaproteobacteria > Kiloniellales > JACOMY01 > JAKOWB01. The sequence continues at coordinate 55,306 of JAKOWB010000231.1, forward strand.
GCGCCAGGGGCCGCGCGCTGCGGATCTGCGCCGGCACCGCCGCGGCGGTCATGGCGTCGAGGTCGGCGTGGCCGAGGCTCTGCAGCATCGCCGCCTGCTCCGCCGCGCCGGGACCGATGTGGCGGCGCGCGAAGTCGTCGTGCTGCAGCAGGGACGTGAGACCGGACATGGCTGCTGCTCCCTCAATGGCCGCCGGCGGCGGTGAAGGCGGCATAGCCCGCCTCGTCCATCAGCGCGGCGAGCTCGCCGGCGTCGCTCAGCTTCAGCTTGAAGAACCAGGCGGCGCCCTCGGGGTCGGCGTTGACCTTGGCCGGGTCGTCGACCAGCGCGGCGTTGACCTCGGTCACGGTGCCGCCGACCGGGGTGAAGACCTCGCTCGCCGCCTTCACCGATTCGACCACGGCGATCTGGTCGTGCGCGGCGACGCTGCGCCCGACCTCGGGCAGCTCGACGAAGACCACGTCGCCCAGCTGCTCCTGCGCGAAGTTGCTGATGCCGACCGTGGCGATGTCGCCGGAAACGCTCACCCACTCGTGGTCCTTGCTGTAGCGCTTGCTCATGGCTCTCTCCTCAGGTCTTGCGATAGCTGGTGCGATGGAAGGGCAGCGGCACGACGGTCACCGGCTGCGGCTTGCCGCGTACCGTGGCGTTGAGTGACGTGCCAACCTTGCCGAAGGGCGTGGCGACGTAGCCCATGGCGATGGGCCCGCCGACCGAGGGGCCGAAGCCGCCGGAGGTGACGCGGCCGACGACGCTGCCGGACTGACTGGTCAATTCGGCGCCGTCGCGCACCGGCTGGCGCCCCTCGACCTTCAGGCCGACGCGGATGCGCGAGGGCCCTTCGGCGATCTCGCGCAGGATGCGCGAGACGCCGGGGAAGTCGCGCGCCTGGCGGCGGCGCGTGCCGATGGTCCAGGCCACCGCCGCCTCGACCGGCGAGATGGTCTCGTCCAGCTCGTGGCCATAGAGGCAGAGACCGGCCTCGAGCCGCAGCGAGTCGCGCGCGCCGAGGCCGGCGGGCTTCACCTCCGGCTGCTTCAGCAGGGTTTCCGCCAGCTCCAGCGCGCGCTCGGCCGGCACCGAGATCTCGAAGCCGTCCTCGCCGGTGTAGCCCGAGCGGCTGACGCGGCAGTCGATGCCGGCCACCGCCAGCGGCGCCTGCGACAGGAAGACGAGTTGCTCCGAGCCGGGGGCGAGGCGCGCCATGACCGCCGCCGCCTCGGGCCCCTGCAGCGCCAGCAGCGCGCGGTCCTCCAGCAGCTCGATCCTCACCGCGGGCCCCAGGCGGGTCCGCAGGTAGGGCACGTCCACCGCCTTGCGCGCGGCGTTGAACACGAGCGTTATGAGGCGCCCGCCCTGGTCGTCCAGCGGCCGCGTCACCAGCAGGTCGTCGATGGTGCCGCCGACCTCGTTCAGCAGCAGGGAATAGCGCGTGCGTCCCGGCGCCAGGCCCTGGATGTCGCCCGGCAGCATGACCTCGAGCCAGCGCGCCGCCTCGTCGCCGGTGACCGTGACCTGGCCCATGTGCGAGACGTCGAACAGGCTGGCCGCCGTGCGCGTGTGCTGGTGCTCGGCGATGATGCCGGTCGGGTACTGCACCGGCAGCTCGTAGCCGGCGAAGGGAACGATCTTGCCGCCAAGGGCAAGGTGCAGGTCGTAGAGCGGGGTCCTGCGCGTCGGGATGCCGCCGTCGGGCATGCGCCTCTCCAGGAGTCGGGTGACGGGAAGCCACGTCCGCCCGCCGCGTTCGCGGCAGGCAGGCGGCCCCCTCTGTCATCGCCCTGAGAGATTCGCCGCCCGTGCCCGGCGTCAGCCGGACGTCGCCAACCCTGTGGCCCAGCCGCGTGCCCTTGCGAGGGTCGCGCGGCGTCCCGGACGGTTTACTCCTTCGGTGAGGGGCTGGCCGCGCGCCGGACTCTGCGGCGACGCTGCCGGTCCCCCGTTTCCAGAGGCGCCTTAGACCTGCGGTCCTTCTGCCTGAGAGTTTCCGGGGCGGTTGCTCCTTCGGCGCCGGGCGTAGGGCCCGGTCTCTCCCGCGAGGTCATCGTCGGCGGGGTGACTGTCGCCCTTACCCACCCGCGCCGTCAACCGGGCGGCTGTGCACTGCGGCAGGCGTTATTGCCGCGCCCGGTTGTACTGCAGCTCGGCCTCGGTCAGGGCGATGCCGACGAAGACGCGGAAGCTGGGGCCGCTCTCGCCGGGGCGCAGCGGGATGCGCGGCTCCAGCACGTCGGTCAGGCGCACGCGCGTCAGGTTCCCCTGGAAGGGGATCGAGACGTCGAAATCCTGCCGCGCCAGGATCTGCCGGTCGCTGGTGGCCACCGCCAGGAAATAGGTGAAATCGGCGCTGTCGGTGATGTTGGCCGGCCCCTCGGAGGCGACGAGGGAGACCGTCACCTCCATGTCGATGGCCTCGTCGCCGTCGTACTCGCAGGTATAGGTCACGCTCTCGATCGCGGCGTCGAACACCACGTCGGTGAGGTCGCGGCCCTCGCCGCGGAACTTGGTGAGGCGCGAGGCATCGTCCACCGCCACCGCCACCGGACAGGGCGGCGGCGGCTCGCGCGTCAAGGCGCCGCAGCCCGCTAGCAGGACCAGAGCCGTCGCCGCCGCGGCGGCCTTACCGAATCGCACCATCACGCCACCAGAACTCCTACCCGCCTGACCCGCCGCCTAGAGCTTCTTGTGCGTGCCGTCGCACAGCGGCTTGTTGTGGCTGGCCTTGCAGCCGCAGAACCAGATGTCGCCGTCCTTGCCGGCGTCGTACTTTTGCGGCGAGAGGCCGGTGCCCTTGTGGCTGCCGTCGCAGAAGGGCTGCTTGCCGCTGCGCCCGCAGGCACACCACCAGTAGGTCTTCCCCGCTTCCACGGTCACGCGATAGGGGGCCTTCTGGGCCGGTATGGGCTCCGTCATCTGCGCTTTTCTCTCCCGGCCGGCCTGTATTAGTGTCCGGCCGCCGCGCCCGGCTATGCCGCGAGGCCCTGGGCTGGCACTCTAGGGCGCATCCGCCCGGATTCACAAGGACGGGGCCGCCGCGCCCCGAGGACCCAATTATGCAAGTCAGCGCCGCCCACCCGACCAAGCCGAAGCTCACCATCCTGCTGGCCGGGCCGCGCGGCTTCTGCGCCGGTGTCGAGCGCGCCATCGAGATCGTCGAGCGCGCCATCGAGAAGTACGGCGCCCCGGTCTATGTCCGCCACGAGATCGTCCACAACCGCTATGTGGTCGAGAACCTGCAGCAGAAGGGCGCGGTCTTCGTCGAGGAACTGGACGAGGTGCCGGACGGCGTGCCGGTGATCTTCTCGGCCCACGGCGTGCCGAAATCGGTGCCGGCCGAGGCGACGCGGCGCGAGCTCATGTACCTCGACGCCACCTGCCCGCTGGTCAGCAAGGTGCACCGCGAGGCCGAGCGCCAGCACCGCCTGGGCAACCAGATCATCATGATCGGCCATGCCGGCCACCCCGAGGTGATCGGCACCATGGGCCAGCTTCCCCCCGGCTCCATCATCCTGGTGGAGACCGAGGAGGATGTCGCCGAACTGGACGTGCCAGACCCCTCGCGCCTGGCCTTCATCACCCAGACCACGCTGTCGGTCGACGACACGGCCTCGATCGTGCAGGCGATCCAGCGCCGCTTCCCCGAGGTGCAGAGCCCGAAGAAGGAGGACATCTGCTACGCCACCACCAACCGGCAGGAGGCGGTGAAGGCCATCGCCCACCGCAGCCAGCTCATGCTGGTGGTGGGCGCGCCCAACTCGTCCAACTCGCAGCGCCTGGTCGAGGTGGCGCGCCAGCAGGGCTGCGCCAGGGCGCAGCTGGTGCAACGCGGGTCGGATCTCGACTGGCGGCTGCTCGAGGGAGTCGACACGGTCGGCCTCACCGCCGGCGCCTCCGCGCCCGAGGTGCTGGTGAACGAGGTGATCCAGGCGCTGCGCCAGCGCTACGAGGTCACCATGGAGGAGGTCGTGGTGCGCAACGAGAACGTGGTCTTCAAGCTGCCGCGCCAGCTCACCGAGAACGCCGCCTGACCGGCCGCGGCGCCCCTTCATGGCCGTCTATACCGAAGTCACCGACGAGGACCTGGCGCGCTTCATGCAGCCCTACGGCCTCGGCCGCGTGGTCGCCAGCAAGGGCATCGCCGAGGGCGTCGAGAACTCCAACTACCTGATCCAGACCGAGGACGCGAACTTCATCCTCACGCTCTACGAGAAGCGGGTGCGGCGCGACGACCTGCCCTTCTTCCTGACCCTGATGCAGCACGTCGCCGCCGCCGGCATCGACGTGCCGCAGCCGCTGCCGACCCGCGACGGCCTGGTGCTGCGCGAGCTGAACGGCCGCCCGGCCGCGCTCTTCAGCTTCCTCGAGGGGCTCTGGCCGCGCCGCATCCACCCCTGGCACTGCCAGGCGCTCGGCGGCACGCTGGCCAAACTGCACCTGGCGACGCAGAGCTATACCGGTCGCCGCGCCAACGACCTTTCCGTCGCCGGCTGGCGGCGCCTGGCCGAGGCGACGCACGAGCGCGCCGACGAGGTGGCGCCCGGCCTCGCCGCGGAGATCGCCGCCGACCTGGGAGAGTTGGCGCGCGACTGGCCGCTGGACCTGCCGGCCGGGGTGATCCACGCCGACCTCTTCCCCGACAACGTCTTCTTCCTCGACGAGCGCCTGTCGGGCCTGATCGACTTCTACTTCGCCTGCACCGACTTCTACGCCTACGACCTGGCGATCTGCCTCAACGCCTGGTGCTTCGAGCCGGACCGCGCCTTCAACGTCACCAAGGCGCAGCTCCTGATCCAGTCCTATCGCGCGGTGCGGCCGCTGTCGGACGCCGAGCTGGCGGCGCTGCCGCTGCTGGCGCGCGGCGCGGCGCTGCGCTTCCTGCTGACCCGCCTCTTCGACTGGCTGAACCATCCGCCGGGCGCCTTCGTGCAGCCCAAGGACCCGAAGGAATACCTCGCCAAGCTGCGCTTCCACCGCGCGGTGCGCGGGCCGGCGGACTACGGCGTCCAGTGAGCGAGCCGCCCCGGGTCGAGGCCTTCATCGACGGCGCCTGCTCGGGCAATCCCGGCCCCGGCGGCTGGGGCGTCGTGCTGCGCGCCGGCGCGCACGAGAAGGAGCTCTCGGGCGGCGAGACGCTGACCACCAACAACCGCATGGAGATGATGGCGGCCATCGCCGCGCTGGAGGCACTGAAGCGCCGCAGCCAGGTCGCCATCACCACCGACAGCAACTACCTGCGCGACGGCATCACCAAGTGGGTGCATGGCTGGCGCCGCAACGGCTGGAAGACCGCCGACAAGAAGCCGGTGAAGAACCAGGATCTCTGGGAGCGCCTGCACGCCCTCACCCTGAAGCACGAGGTCGCGTGGCACTGGGTCAAGGGCCACGCCGGCCACGCCGAGAACGAGCGGGCCGATGCGCTGGCGCGCGAGGCGATCAAGGCGCTGCGGGAGCAGAGCTAGCCAATTCTGCGGTAAGCACGCCCGGCCCCTCCTGCAACTTTCAGGGCGTGGCACCCTGCCCGCAAATGCCCGAGGCTGCGGGCCAACGACTTTACGCGGGAGGAAAGCGCGCATCATGGCTGAACATCAGATCCGCAGCGTCGCCGTGCTTGGCGGCGGCGTCATCGGCATGTCCTGGACCTCGCTGTTCCTGGCCAAGGGACTGTCGGTCCGGCTGCACGACGTCGACCCCGCTTCGCTGGAGCGTACCAAGGCCTACCTCGCCAACGCCTGGACGGCGCTGACCGAGCTGGGCCTCGCGCCGGGCGCCAGCCAGGACCGCATCACCTTCCACGCCGACCCGGCCGAGGCGGTCAAGGGCGCCGACCTGGTGCAGGAGAACGTGCCCGAGCGCATCGAGATCAAGCACAAGCTCTTCCAGGCCATCGAGCCGGCGCTGGGCGCCGACACGCTGGTCTGCACCTCGACCTCGGGCCTCTTGATGAGCGAGATGCAGAAGGGCTTCAAGGACCCGCGCAACCTGGTGCTGGCGCACCCCTTCAACCCGCCGCACCTGGTGCCGCTGGTCGAGCTCTACGGCAACGCCAGGACCGATCCCAAGGCGGTGGACCGGGCCGAGGCCTTCTACCGCTCGATCGGCAAGGTGACGGTGCGCCTGAACAAGGAGGTGCCCGGCCACATCGCCAACCGCCTGCAGGCGGCGGTGATCCGCGAGGCCGTGTGGCTGGCGGCCGAGGGCGTCGCCTCGGTGAAGGACATCGACCTGGCGCTGACCGCCGGGCCCGGCGTGCGCTGGACCGCCATCGGCCCGCACATGGTGACGAACCTGGCCGCCGGCCCGGCCGGCGTCGAGGTCTTCTGGCAGCGCTACCTGCCTTCGTTCGAGACCTGGTGGGCCAGCCTCGGCGAGCCGAAGGTGACGCCGGAGGTGATCCAGCGCCTGGCCAAGGGGGTCGAGGAGATGGTCGCCGGCCGCAGCTTCGACGAGCTGGCGGCGATGCGCGACGCCGCCGTGGTGCACGTGCTGAAGGGACCGAAATAGGAAGGGATCGCACGGCGGTCCCCTCTCCCCGCCGTTTCGCGGGGAGAGGGCAGGGTGAGGGGCGGTCGGTTCGACAGCGCCTCACCCGCGCCGAGGCTGAAACGAGAAATCGCCCCTCACCCCGACCCTCTCCCCGCTGGTGCGGGGAGAGGGGGGATACGGGAGAGGGGCTGTCAAAGTCGAGCGCTCAGAGCGCCGCCAGGGTCTTCTCGGCGCTGGAGACGTCGAGGCCGCCGGGGTTCTCCTCCACGGCCAGGTGCTTCACCACGCCGTCCTTCACGATCATGGCATAGCGCTTGGAGCGCAGGCCCATGCCGTGCGGCGTGAGGTCGAGCGAGAGGCCGACCGCCTTGGTGAAGTCGCCCGAGCCGTCGGCCAGCATGAGGATCTTGTCCTCGACCTTCTGGTCCTTGCCCCAGGCGCCCATGACGAAGGCATCGTTGACCGAGAGGCAGGCGATGGTGTCGACGCCCTTGGCCTTGAGCTCGGCCGACTTGCCGAGGAAGCCCGGCACATGCTTGGCCGAGCAGGTCGGGGTGAAGGCGCCGGGCAGCGCGAAGAGCGCCACGGTCTTGCCCTTGAAGAGCTCGGCGGTGGAGATCTCCGCCGGGCCGTTCGGCGTCATGTGCTTCAGGCGCACGTCGGGAACGCGGTCGCCAACCTTGATCGTCATGGCATCACCTCTCCATTGCCGGGATTGTCGTTGCCGGGAACATAGGGCCTGTGGCGCCGCGGTCCAAGGGCACCTCAGAGCGCCTTCAGCGTCGCCTCGGCGGAGGAGACGTCCAGGCCCGGGGCGGGTTCCACCGCCAGGTGCGTGACCACGCCGTCCTTCACGATCATGGCATAGCGCTTGGAGCGCAGGCCCATGCCGTTGGCCGTCAGGTCCTGGTCCAGGCCCACCGCCTTGGTGAAGTCGCCCGAGCCGTCGGCCAGCATCAGGATCTTGTCGCCGACCTGCTGGTCCTTGCCCCAGGCGCCCATGACGAAGGCATCGTTGACCGAGAGGCAGGCGATGGTGTCGACGCCCTTGGCCTTCAGCGCGTCGTGCTGCGCCAGGAAACCCGGCACGTGCCTGGCCGAGCAGGTCGGGGTGAAGGCGCCGGGCAGCGCGAAGAGCGCGACCGTCTTGCCCTTGAAGAGGTCCTTGGCGGTGATCTCGGCCGGGCCGTTGGCCGTCATGTGCTTCAGGCGGATGTCGGGAACCCGGTCGCCAACCTTGATCGTCATGGGTAGAGACTCCTGCTTGGGCGGAAGCCGGGACGATAGCTAGGGGCGGGCCGCCTTGGCCAGGGCCTCGCCGACGGCCGCCTCGGTCAGCAGCTCGGGCAGCGGGATGCCCTGCGGCGCGCCGGGCCCATAGACCACGTTGAAGGGAATGCCGAAGCGGCCGAAGCGTTCCAGGTAGGCGTTGATCGCCGGGTCGGGCCGCGTCCAGTCGGCCTTCATCGCCACCACGTCGGGCGCCGCCAGCAAGGCCTTCACGCTGGCCTGGTCCAGCACCAGGGTCTTGTTGGCGATACAGGTCACGCACCAGTCGGCGGTGACGTCGACGAAGACCCTCTTGCCCTGGGCGACCAGGCCCGGGATGGCGGCGTCGTCGAAGGCCTGCCAGCCCTCCTCCAGCGCCCGGGTGGTTGAGGAGGCCGGCAGCGCCAGCGGCACGGCCGCGCCGGCCAGCGCCACCAGCACGACGCCCGCCAGCGCGAACTGCCGGCCGAGGCCGCGGCGGCGCAGCGCCAGGAGGAGGAGCAGCAGCAGCAGGGCTGCGGCCACCCCGACCGCGATGGCGGCGCTGGCCTGGTTCCACAGCACCGAGAGCAGCCAGACCGCCGTGCCGAGCAGCAGCAGGCCCATGAGCTGGCGCAGCCGCAGCATCCACAGGCCGGGCCGCGGCAGGCGCTGCGCCAGGCCCGGCAGCAGCGCGACCAGCAGATAGGGCGCCGCGAGGCCAAGGCCGAGGCAGGCGAAGATCGCCAGGATCTCGCCCGTGCCATGCGCCAGCGCGAAGCCGACGGCGGTGCCGAGGAAGGGTGCCGAACAGGGCGTCGCCAGCAGCGTCGCCAGCAGGCCGGTGGCGAAGTGGCCGGCCAGCGAATGCTCGCGCCCGCGCTCGCCCAGTCGAGCGATGCTGCCCGGCAGGGCGATCTCAAAGAGGCCGAAGAGGTTGGCGGCGAAGAGCGTCACCACGATGGCCATGACGGCGAGGAAGGGCGCGGCCTGGAACTGCAGCCCCCAGCCCACCGCCATGCCGCCGGCGCGCAGGGCGATCACCAGCCCGGCGAGGCCGAGGAAGGCGACCAGGATGCCGGCGGCGGAAGCGAGGAAGGACAGCCGGATGGCGGCGCGGTCGCGCCCGCCCTGCCCCACCACCGCCAGCAGCTTCAGCGACAGCACCGGCAGCACGCAGGGCATGAGGTTGAGGACCAGGCCGCCGAGCAGCGCCAGGGCGAGCATGCCGAGCAGCGTCGGCCAGTCGCTCGGCGCCAGCGCGACCGGCAAGGCAGCGCCCTCGGCCGCGGCGGTCAGCGTGCCGCCCGGCGTCACCTGGACCTCCATCGCGCGGCGACCGTCGATCAGCGTGACGGTGAGGGGGCTGCCCTCCAGCGGACGGCTGACCTGCGGGCCGAGGCTGACCGGCAGCGCGAAGCTGGCGGAGAGGCCGTCGGCCGCCAGCGTCACCTTCGGCGACTTGAAGCCGTAGCCCGGCGGTCCCTCGACGATCAGGTCCGGCGCCTGGAAGGGAATCCGCGAGGTGGCGGTGACCGTGAGCTCGGGCGCGTCGATCCGGCCGTCGAGACGCGCGCCCTCGAGTGCGAGGCCGACCTTGCCGCCCTCGCCCGGCACACGGGCGCGCCAGGACTCGATGCGATAGCCCTCCGGTCCCGGCGTGGCGTCGCCGGCGGGCAAGGCGAGGGAGAGCTGCTCGTCGAAGGGGATGCAGACGTCCGAGCAGACCATGTAGGTGACGTGCGCCCGCAGCGTCACCGGCTCGCCCGGGCGCTCGGGCCTCACCTGCAGGGGGAAGACGACCTCGTTCTCGTAGCCATAGGTCTCCAGCCCGAACAGCGTGAAGCGGATCGGCGCCGGCCAGAGGAAGCGGACGCCGGCGACGTTGCTCGACCCCGACCAGTCGAGGCTGGTCGGAATGCCGGCATCGCCCGGCGAGCGCCAATAGGTCTTCCAGTGCTCCTGCAGTTGCAGTTCGAGTCCGAAGGCGAGTTCGGCGCCGTCGCCGACGGCGTTGCCGGCGGAAATGAGCCGCGTCTTGGCCATGGGCTGCTCCGCCCAGGCGCCGTCGGCCGCCAGCGCGAGGCGTGGCAGCGACAGCAACAGCAGGGCGAAGAGCACGCGCAGCACGGCGATCGAAACCCTGTTCCCCTTTCCCGCATTGTCCCCAGGGGTGGGGACGGGAAGCTCGCGTGCTATATATAGTCGGTGACGCCCAGAGAGCGTCACATTCGCGTGTCGCAATCGGCGGCGAAGGGCCGCAGCGGAAGGGTTCGGGACGGCAGCATGGTCATCAAGCGCGGCGAGCCAGGCAAGCGGGACGAAGGCTACCTGACGGGGCGCCTGCTGATCGCCATGCCGGGCATGCGCGACAGCCGCTTCGCCCGCAGCGTCGTCTACCTCTGCGCCCACAACGCCGAGGGCGCCATGGGCCTGGTGGTGAACAAGCTGCTCGACAGCGTCAACTTCGAGGAGCTGCTGCAGCAGCTCGGCATCGAGAACCGCCGCGGCGGCGAGCCCATCTCGATCCACTTCGGCGGGCCGGTCGAGTCCGGCCGCGGCTTCGTGCTGCACTCGGCCGACTACCGCCAGGACTCGACGCTGGAGGTCGACGGCCGCATCGCCCTCACGGCGACGCTGGACGTGCTGCGCGACATCGCCCAGGGCAGCGGTCCCCGCCAGCACCTCTTCGCCCTCGGCTATGCCGGCTGGGGCCCCGGGCAGCTCGACCAGGAGCTGCAGGACAACGGCTGGCTGGTGGCGGACGCCGACGAGCGCCTGGTGTTCGACGCCGACCAGGCCGCCAAGTGGGAGGGCGCCATCGCCCGCCTCGGCATCGACCCGGCGCGCCTGACCTTCGACGCCGGACACGCCTAGTGGCCCGCGTCTCCTTGGCGGTTGCCGACACCCGGATAGAGGCGTAGTTACATACTCCAATACTGCACGTTCGAAGGTGATCGAGCCGTGCGCCATGGATTGCTCGCTGCCTGCGCCTTGCTGGCGCTTGGACAGACCGCCGGAGCCGAGGAGTTCCAGTTCGCGCCCGATGATTCGCCGCTCTATCTGCGGCTCTCGACCGGCGCGAGCTTCCTCTTCCTGCCCGAGGTCAACAGCTTCGGCGGCGTGCATGATTTTCTTAACTTCTCCTTTGCCGACAACCCCGACGAGTCCTATGCCCTGAAGGGCGCGGGCTTCGGCGGCAGTGCCGGCCTGGGCGTCAACCTCGACAAGGCCGGCCTCGGCCTGCTCGGCGCCTCGCGCTTCGAGGGAACGGTGCATGGCTACTCGGTGCGGGACAGCAACTCCCAGGCGTTTTCCGGCCAGTTCTACAACGTCATCGGCGTGCAGGGTTTCATCGTCCCCGGTGACATCGCCTCCTCCGGCGACGACGTGATCTTCAACGTCAAGGGCACGGCCGAGCAGATCGCCGGCGACGTCATGCTCTATTGGGACTACGGGCCGGACAGCGGCCTCGGCCGCTTCACCTTCGGCGCCGGCGTGACCGGCGGCTACAGCGCCGTCACCTACGATGCCAGCTATCCCGACGACGACAGCCTGCACACCATCGAGAAGGCCCGCACCAACTTCGCCGGCCCGCAGGCCTCGATCGACTTCGCGCTGCCGCTCGCAGGGCGCACCACGCTCCATCTCGGCGCCAAGGTCGCCGGCCTCTACATAGATGGCGACCTCGACGCGCGCAATTCGCGTGGCGACACGACCTATCAGAAGACCCGCGACAGCGAGAACTGGTTCGCCGTGCAGGGCACGCTCTCGGCCGGCATCGAGTTCGGTCTCTGGGGCGCGGCGGTCGCCAAGATCGGCGCCGAGGGCAGCTACCTCAGCGGCGCGCCGCAGATCGTCAACCCGCAGGCCGATCCCGGCACCTTCGTGAACGCGACCTACTACGGCCCGCCGAGCTACCTCGACCACGACGGCGCCTGGAGCGGCCAGGTGATGGTCAGCGTATCCGTCGCGCTCTTCGGTCCCTGAGGTCCGCCACCGACTGTGGCTCTTTGGCCACAGGTTCTGCCGTCCTGCCGACAGGCGGACGACCCGCGGTTGATCAGCCAGGCATGCAGGGTCTATTGCAGCAGTATGCACCGCCCGCCGAGGGGGATTTGACATGCGCTCCAGTCTGCTCGCCGCCAGTGCGCTGCTGGCGCTCTCCCTGCCCGCCGCCGCCGAGGAATTCCAGTTCGCGCCCGATGATTCGCCGCTCTACCTGCGGCTCTCGACCGGTGCGAGCTTCCTCTTCCTGCCCGAGGTCAACAGCTTCGGCGGCGTCACCGACACAGCGCCGTACTTCTTCATCGCCAATCCCGATGAGTCCTACGCCATGAAGGCGGCCGGCTTCGGCGGTGCCGCTACCCTCGGCGTCAATCTCGACGAAGCCGGCGTCGACTTCCTTTCGGCCTCGCGCTTCGAGGGAACGGTGCACGGCTATTCGGTGAGCGATCGCGACAGCCGCACCATCCTCGGCGGCCCAGGCGCGTATTACGACGTGATCGGCGTGCAGGGCTTCCTGGTCTCGGGCGTGACTTCGCCGGGCGATCCGGTGCTGTTCCACGTCAAGGGCGAGGCCGAGCAGATCGCCGGCGACATGATGCTGCTGTGGGACTACGGCCCGGACAGCGGCCTCGGCCGCTTCACCTTCGGCCTCGGCGCCACCGGCGGCTACAGCGCCGCCAGCTACGACGCCTCCTATCCGGAAGACGAGCCGGGGTTCCACACCATCGAGAAGGCGCGGACAAACTTCGTCGGACCGCAGGCCTCGATCGACTTCGCGCTGCCGCTGGCCGAGCGCACCACGCTCTACCTCGGTGCCAAGGTTGCCGGCCTCTACATGGACGGCGATCTCGACGCGCGCAACACCAACGGCGGCGCCACCGTGCAGCAGACCCGCGACAGCGAGAACTGGTTTGCCGTGCAGGGCACGCTCTCGGCCGGTATCGAGTTCGACCTCTGGGGCGCCGCCGTCGCCAAGATCGGCGCCGAGGGCACCTATCTCAGCGGCGCGCCGCAGATCGAGAACCCGCAGGCCGATCCCGGCACCTTCGTCAACGCCAACTACTACGGCACCAGCCAGCTCGGCCACGACGGCGCCTGGAGCGGCCAGGTGATGGTCAGCGTCTCCTTCGCGCTGTTCGGCCCCTGAGGTCGGCCGGGCGACGCGTCGGGCCCCCCTTGGTCCGGCTCGCTCTCGCGGCCCTGCTGTTCGGCCTTCTGCTGCCGCCGTCGGGATCGCGCGCCGCGCCACCCGCCGACGGCCTCAGCGAGGACTACCTGCGGCGAAGCGGCCTGTCGGCCCTCACCGTGGCCGGCGTGCATGTCTATCATTCGGCAACCGCCATCGAGGCTGCCCAGACCTACGGCGCCGCCATCGCCGCCGCGCTGGCCTGGTACCGCGCCGAACTCGGCTGGCAGGGCGAGGTCGCCGTGGCCGTGCTGGACGCCGCCGACTGGCAGGCGATGGTATCGCTGCCCTATCCCGTGCCACATGCCGAGCGCGCCTGGAACGTCGTGGTCATGCCCGACAGCGTCGAGCGCTTTCCCGGCTTCGCCAAGTGGGACCTCGACGCGGCGCTGCTGAACGAGGCGCTGACCTTCCACGAGGTCGGGCACCTCGTCTCGCCCGGCCTCGGGCTCGCGGCCGGCAACCACTGGATCGACGAGCTGACGGCCAACCTCTTCCTCGCCGCCTATGTCCGCGCCGAGCGGCCCGACCTGGCGCCGATCCTGGCCGGCGTGCCGCCGCGCTTTGCCAATCCCGGCCCCTTCGACCAGCTCTTCGACCTGGACAGCTTCTATGCCGGCGGCGGGCTGGAGAACTACGCCTGGTTCCAGTTCCGGCTGGCCGCGCTGGCCGACCGGATCGTCCGGAACCGGCCCTTCGCCGCGGTGATGCAGGCAATGGGCCAGGCCTTCCCGGCGGAGGGCGCCGACCGCCGCCTGACCGTCCCCGAAACCCTGGCGCGACTGGAGCGGGTCGCGCCGGGCGCGACCGCGCTGGTCGCCGACATGGGCGGCGCCGGCCTGCTGCCGGCGCTGGTGCCCGGCGCCTGTCCCGAACGGGTGCCCGCCGCCGGGCGCGAGAGCCTGGTGTTCCTCGACAACCGGAGCGCGGCGGCGCTCGGCTACCGCCCCTTTCCCAGTGCCGCCCCCTTCGCCCAGCTGCCGCCGGGCGAGGTCGTGGCGCTGATCGCCGGCGCCGGCAGCCAGATCGAACTGGATGCCGGCACCTGCCTTGCCGTGCCCCCGGGCTACGCGCGCTACAGCCCGGGCGGCTGACTGCTAGAGGTCGACCTTGTCGATGCCCCAGTTGATGTTGCCGATCTGCGGCATCTCGCGGCCATCGTCGACGCCGATCTCGGCCTTGATCGCCGCCTCCAGCTTGTTCATCTGCGCCTCGACCAGCGCCGGGTTGGCCTTGGGGTCCGCCGCCAGGTTGGTCAGCTCCTGCGGGTCGTTCTCCAGGTCGAAGAGCTCGACGTCGTTCCACTTGTAGAGCTCGTCCAGGCTGGTCGGCTTGTTGCGCTGGAGCGGCGCGAAGTAGCGGGTGAACTTGTAGCGCCCGTCGATGCCGGTCCGCAGTGTGCCGCGCTTGGTGAGATCCGGCTTGTAGCCGGTGCGCTTGGCCTCCTCCATCGGGTCCTTGCCCGCCTTCTTGGCGGCGGCGGCGAAGTCGAAGACGCCGGCGTCGACGCCGACCAGCGCGCTGTAGGTGAAGAGCGCGGCTTCGCGCAGCGCGTTCTCCTTCTGCGTCGCGGGATCGGTCAGCAGCGCCATCATGTCCTTGCCGGGCAGCGGGCGGCCCGCCACCTTGGCCCGGCGCCCCTCGTCCAGCCCGGCGATGGAGAGCCAGCTCGGCACCAGGTCGATGTGGCTGGTGACGGCGCGGCACTCGCCACCGCCGGCGACCGCCGGATGCACGACGTGGAACGGCAGGTGCAGCGTCTCCTGGTAGGCGAAGGCGCCCTTGCCGCGCAGGCCGTGCGCGCCGGCCATCTCGCCGTGGTCGGCGGTGAAGATGACGACGGTGCGGTCGAGCAGGCCGAGGGCCTCGACCTCGTCGAAGATCAGCTTCAGCTGCTGGTCCACGTTGCGGATGCAGTTGAGGTAGTAGTTGTTGAAGCGGATCCAGCGCTCGTCCTCGAGCGGGATGTGTCCCAGAACGTAGTCCCAGACGCGGTCGAACTCGCCATGCGCCTTGGGCCGGCCCGGCGCGTCGTAGGGCTGGCGCAGCGTCGCCGGCGGGGCGATGTCCCAGGTCGCCTGGTAGAGCGCGTTCTCCGGCGCCCGCGCGGCCTGCAGCATCAGGTGGCCGTTGTCCTGCACCTTCTCGCCCGGCAGGTCGGTGTTGAAGTACATGACGTCATGCGGGTTCACCATGCTGACGAAGAGGCCCCAGGGCTTGCCCTCGTCGGCCATCGGCCGGCCCTTGGAGCGCAGCCAGCTGATCGCGCCGCTGGTGGTGAAGTTGTCGTAGGTATAGCCGCCCAGGGTGTGGCCGATCAGGTCGCCCGGCGAGTAGAAGTCGGAAAAGCCGAAGCGATCCATCTCCTCGGTCAGCGGCCGCTCGATCGATTCGGTGTCGAACTGGCGACCCAGGTGCCACTTGCCCTTGTAGGCCGTGTAGTAGCCGGCCTTGCGCAGCATCTGCCCGATGGTGGGCGCCGTCATCTCCGGGATGTAGGGCATGTCGAAGTTGTCGAAGATGAGGTTATCCGGGCTCTGCAGGCCGGTCATCATTACCGCGCGCGACGGCGAGCACATGATCGCCGAGGTGTAGTGGTTGACGAAGCTGGTGCCCTTGGCCTTCAGCCACTCCAGCCCCGGCAGCGAATAGCCCTTGGGCCAGGACTTGGTGAAGCGCTGCTGGTCGCTGAAGACGTAGATGATGTTCAGCGGACCCTCGGCGCCGGGCGTCGCCGCCTGCGCCGCCTGGCGCGGGCGCGTCAGGACATAGGGTGCCGCGATGCCGCCCGCCGCCATCGCCAGGAGCTGGCGTCGCGTCGGCTTGATGCTGTCCAGGATCATAGTCCGTCCCTCCCGTCGTCGTGTGCCCGCTTCGGCCCTGTGGCTCAGAAGCGGAAGGTCAGGCCCAGCACGGGGCCATGCAGCCAGAAATTGGCGCTGTTCGCCGGCCCGTCCGAGCGGTCGATGTAGAGGCCGCGGTAGCCGAAGCTCGACAGCACCCGCGCACCGAAAATCTCGGTGCGATAGCCGACGAGACCGTAGAGGTTGGCAGTCAGGTCGGATCCGGCGCCGAAGCCGCCGATGTCGCCGTGCGCGATCAGCGTCCAGTCCTTGCCGAGGTCATACTGCCCGCCGATGCCGAGCAGCGGATCGACCCAGTCCTGCGTCTTCTCCGCGTCGAGCGGGCCGAGGTCCACCTTGGCGTTGAACGAGAAGTAGCGCACGCCCGCCAGGGCATCGATGCGCCAGTGGCGGTCGGCGTCCAGGTCGCCCGCCGCCAGGGTATAGAAACCGCCGGCCTCCAGGATGGTCAGGCCGGTCCGCACCCGGGTGTCGATGCCGCCCTTCAGCTCGTCCTCGGTCGAGGTATAGGAGTAGTTGCCCTCGATCCAGAAGCCGAAGCGGTCCTTGCGGCCCTCCAGGTGGGCGAAGCCGCCGATCAGCGTGTCGCTGCTGTCCAGCATGTCGAGGAAGGAATCGTCCAGGTGCACGTCCCGGCCGCGCACCTCCAGATCGCCATTGGTGCCCTGCAGCCAGAGGTAGGGCGTAAGGGTGAACTGCCAGGGATCCTCAGCGGTTGCCGGCCGGGTGGCCAGCAGCGAGACCAGCGTCAGGGCGGCGAACGCCAGACCAAGGCTTCGGCGATGAGAGAGATTCGCAGTAACCCGCCGCGTGGACATGGCAACCCCCCGGTTGAATACCTATTGCATCACTACAGCGGGGCCCTACGATCCTCCTATCCCGATCCCGCAAGAAATCGGGACAGAGGGGGAAGCAATGGACGGCGGCCTGTTGTCCCCGGTGCCGGATCACCGCGCGCAGACGGCGGCGCGCGCCTGGCGCCGGCATGTCGTCTCGGCGTTCGACCTGGACCAGGTCTTCGCCAACATGCCGAAGTGGCAGATCGAGCACGAGATCCTGTCCCGGCCGCAGGGCGTCAGTACCTGCGCCATGCTGCTGCTGGACGACGTGGGCCTGGCTTCGAACCGCCTGGGCGGCCGGGTGCGTGCCACCGGCAGCACCCCGCCGGGCCAGTTCGCCATCGGCCTCGACATTGCCTGCCCGCCGGGTCGGCAGTTCGGCGGCCGGCCGCTCACCAGGAACGACGTCCTGTTCGGCTACAGCGGCGCCGAGCTCGACTACCTGCACCCGGTGGGCTTCAACGACCTGAACATGATCCTGCCCGGTACCCTGGTCGAGGCCGCCGTTTCGCATCGCGTGACGGAGCCGATCGACCTCGCGCGCTTCCGGACCGCGCGGGTGGGCGACGCCGGCGTGCTGACGCGGCCCGACCTCTGGCGCCTCTTTGGCACACTGGCCGCCATGCTGCATGGCGAGCAGCCGATGCCCGACAACCCGATGACGATCGAACAGCTGCGGGCCGAGGTGCTGGACGCGATCGGCAGCCTGATCGGGCGCTACCTCGAGGTCGGCGGCGACCAGCAGGTCTGGCACCATCGGCGTCCCGTGGCCATGCGGGCGGCCGAGTACATGCGCGCGAACCTTGGCGAGGCCATGACCCTGGGCGAGATCTGCGCCGCCGCGCGGGCCAGCGAGCGCACCGTCGAGTACGCCTTCCGCGACGTGTTCGGCGTGGGCGCCAAGCGCTACCTGAAGATCCTGCGGCTGAACGCGGTGCGCCGGCAGCTGCTGCGGCTGGCGCCCGAGGCCATCGTCATCCAGGACCTCGCGCAGGACGCCGGATTCTGGCACATGGGCCACTTCTCGGCCGACTACCGCGGTCTCTTCGACGAATCTCCTTCCGACACGCTGCGCCGCCGCTTCGCCAGGGACGAGCTTGCGTTCAGCCGCGCACTGGCGGGGGATCGTCGCTGAGGCGCGCGAAGAGCAGGTGGTCGCGCCACTCGCCGGCGATACGCAGGTAGCTGCGCGCCAGCCCCTCCTCGCTGAAGCCCAGGCGGCGCAAGAGGCGCTGGCTCGGCTCGTTCGACGGCAGGCAGGCTGCCTCGACCCGGTGCAGCCCCAGTTCGCGGAAGGCGAAGACCAGCATCAGCGCCAGCGCCTCGGTCATGTAGCCCTGGCGGGCATAGGCCTCGCCGATCCAGTAGCCGAGGGTCGCGGTCTGCGCCACGCCGCGGCGGATCTGCCCCAGCGTGATGGCACCGATCAGCGCCAGGTCCTGGTGGCGGAAGACGTGCAGCGTGTAGCCGGCGCCGTGGCGGGAATCCAGGTTCTGCGCCTTCAGCCGCCGGCGGTAGGCGCCGCGGGTCAGCGCGTCGGGCGGCCAGGTCGGCTCCCACGGCATGAGGAAGTCGCGGCTGCCGAAGCGCAGGCGCGACCACTGGCGCCAGTCCTTGCCGCGCATCGGGCGCAGAAAGACCCGCTCGCCATCGAGCCTGAGGTGCCGCAGCCAGCCATCGCGGAAAGGCGGCATGCGCATGGCACGCGGCTCAGGCCAGCCGCTCGGCCAGGCGGGCATAGGGTTCGACGCGGCCGATGGGGCCCAGCGCCGTCAGCGTCGGCTTGCCGGTGAAGAGCCGCGCCGCCAGGCGCTCGACCGCGGCCTCGTCCACCCGCTCGATCGCCGTCAGGATCTCCTCGGTCGGCAGCGGGCGGCCATAGGTCAGGATCTGGTTGGCCAATGCCTCCGCCCGGGCCGAGGTCGACTCCCGCGCCATCAGGATGCCGGCGCGCGCCTGCGCCCGGGCGCGCTGGATCTCGGCCGCATCGACCTTCGTGGCCACCTTGCCCAGTTCGTCGGCGACGATCGGCAGCAGCTCCGCCGCCTCGCTCTCGCCGGTGCCGGCATAGATCGAGAAGAGACCGCCGTCCTGGAAGTGCGAGAGGAAGGAGTAAATCGAGTAGACCAGGCCCCGCTTCTCGCGCACCTCCTGGAAGAGCCGCGAGGACATGCCGCCGCCGACCAGGGTGGAGAGCAGGTTGGCGGCATAGAAATCCGGGTCGTGCGCGCTGACCCCGGGAAAGCCCAGGACCAGGTGCACCTGCTCCAGCTCGCGCTCGCTGCGCAGCTCGCCGCCGACATAGCGCGCCGCGACCGGCTTGGCCTCGCCCAGTGGCTTCAGGCCGCCGAGGTGCCGCTCGGCCAGCGCGACCAGCGCGGCGTGCTCGATCCGCCCGGCGGCCGAGAGCACCATGCGGTCGGCGCCGTATTCGCCTTTCAGATAGGCGGTCAGCGCGTCGCGGCCCAGGTCGCCCACCACCTCGGCGCGGCCCAGCACCGGCCAGCCCAGCGGCTGCTCGGGAAAGGCGGTTTCCTGGAACAGGTCGAAGACGATGTCGTCCGGCGTGTCCTCCGCCAGGCCGATCTCCTGCAGCACCACCTGGCGCTCGCGCGCCAGCTCTTCGGGATCGAACGCGGAGTTCTGCAGGATGTCGGCCAGGATATCGAGCGCCAGCGGCACGTCGGCGGCCAGCACGCGGGCGTAGTAGGCCGTGGTCTCGCGCCCGGTCCAGGCGTTCAGGTGACCGCCCACCGCCTCGATCTCCTCGGCGATGGCGCGCGCGCTGCGCCGCGCCGTGCCCTTGAAGGCCATGTGCTCCAGCAGGTGGGCGACGCCGTTGACCTCCAGCGTCTCGTTGCGCGTGCCGACGCCGACGAAGACGCCGATGGAGACGCTTTCGACACCGGGCATGGAATCGCTCGCCACGGTCAGGCCGTTGGCGAGGCGGGTCACCTGGATGCTCATGGGGCGGCTGGCTTTCGACGGAACAGGGCCTTGAACCGGGCCACCATAGAGCCTTTGCGCGGTCGGTCCAGTCCCCCACCCCCCGCCAGGGGCCGGTCGGACCCCCGGCCCACCAGGGCCTCGGCGCAGTTGCAGCCCTCGCCCAAGGCGATCTGGCGCAGGTAGTAGCGGGCGAAGCTTTCGCCCTGCCCCTGGCCAATGCCCCTCATCCAGGCCTCCTCAGGCGTTCTTGCCGGCGACCCGGGCGCGGATCAGGCGCTTCAGCGCCTCCGCCTCGTTCGCCAGGCTCTCCATGCGCTCCGGCCGCTGGTAGAGGTCGGCCAGGCGCGGCGGCAGGGCCGGGCGCTCGCCGGTCGCCTGCTGCACCGCGTCGGGGAACTTGGCGGGATGGGCGGTGGCCAGCACCACGGTCGGCTGGCCCAGGCGCGCCGCCTTCTCGCGCGCCACGGCGACGCCCACGGCGGTGTGCGGATCGATGGTGAGGCCGGTCTCGCGCTTGACGCGGCGCATCTCCTCCAGCGTGCCGGCATCGTCCAGCCGGCCGGCGTCGAACAGCGCCAGGGCGCGGGCGTGGCGCACCGGGTCCAGGGTGAAGCGGCCGGTGGCGCGGAAGTCCTGCATCATCCTGGCCACCGCGGCACCGTCGCGGTCCATGAGGTCGAACAGCAGGCGCTCGAAGTTGGAGGAGACCTGGATGTCCATGGAGGGCGAGAGCGAGGGCTCGACCCCGCCCATCCGCATGGTGCCGCTGGCGAAGAAGCGGGCCAGGATGTCGTTGCGGTTGGAGGCGACGACCAGCCTGCCGACCGGCAGGCCGAGCTGCTTCGCCACGTAGCCGGCATAGACGTTGCCGAAGTTGCCGGTGGGCACGACGAAGGCGACCTCGCGGTCCGGTGCGCCCAGCGCCAGGCCGGCGGCGCAGTAGTAGACCGCCTGCGCCAGGATACGCGCCCAGTTGATCGAGTTGACGGCGGACAGCCTGAGCTCGTCGCGGAAGGCCAGGTCGTTGAACAGCGCCTTCACCAGGTCCTGGCAGTCGTCGAACGAGCCCTCGACCGCGATGTTGGTGACGTTGGGCGACATGACCGTGGTCATCTGCCGGCGCTGCACCTCGCTGGTGCGGCCCCGGGGGTGCAGCATGAAGATGTCGACCGCGGCGCGGTCCCGCACCGCCTCGATCGCCGCCGAGCCGGTGTCGCCCGAGGTGGCGCCGACGATGGTGACCCGCTCGCCGCGCTGGCCCAGCACGCGCTCGAAGAGCTGCCCCAGGAGCTGCAGCGCCACGTCCTTGAAGGCCAGGGTGGGGCCGTGGAACAGCTCCAGCAGCCAGAGATTGGGGGCGAGCTGCACCAGCGGCGTCACAGCGCCATGGCCGAAGCTGCCGTAGGCCGTGGCCAGCAGCTCATCCAGCACCGGCAAAGCACTGCTGCCGCCCAGGAAAGGCGTCAGCACGCGCTTCGCCAGGACGCGGTAGTCGGCGCCCTGCAGGCGACGCAGTTCGCTGCGGGAAAGCCCCGGCCAGGCAGCCGGAACGTAGAGTCCGCCGTCACGCGCGAGGCCGCTCAGCAGCACCTCGTCAAAGGCCAGGGCCGGCGCGGTGCCGCGCGTCGAGACATACTGCATGGGTGGGCTGCTCTCTCCGGGTGGGGGGCCAATCTAGACGCCCCGGTTTCGCAGTCGCAAGATCGCGCGCCTTTTCCTGTCCCCCAGCCGACATCGGGGGCCCGCCCAACCAAGAAAACACCGAGGATCGCCCATGCAGCCGCTGGTCATCGACGACGTCCCGCTCACCCCCGCCGAGGTCGCCGAGGTGGCCTGGCGGCGCCGGCCGGTGGCCATCGGCCCCAAGGCCCGCGCCCGGCTGGAGAGCGGGCGCGCCCTGATCGACCGCTTCCTGGCCGAGGACGTGCCGGTCTATGGCCTGACCCGCGGCCTCGGCGGGCGCGCCGTCACCCGCGTCGCCGACGGCGAGCGCGACGAGATGTCGACCGTCATGCTGCGCGCCCGCGCCTGCGGCGGCGGCCAGCGCTTCCCGGTGCCCGCCGTGCGCGCCTTCCTGCTGGCGCGCCTCGCCTCCATGTGCCAGGGCCGCGCCGGCGTCCGGCCGCTGATCGCCGAGCGCCTGGCCGATTTCCTGAACAAGGGCCTGCATCCGGTGGTGCACGAGGTCGGCTCGGTCGGCGCCTCCGACCTGGCGCTGCTGGCCGAGATGGGCATCGCCGTGATGGGCGAGGGCCTGGCCGAGTTCGGCGGCGAGGTGCTGCCGGCGGCCGAGGCGCTGAAGCGCGCCGGCCTGGAGCCGATCAAGCTGAAGGAGAAGGAGGGCCTCGGCCTCTGCTCGGCCAACTCGGTCTCCGCCGGCCTCGGCGCCCTCGCCCTCACCGAGGCGCGGCGCCTGCTGCGCCTGCACGAGGCGACGGCGGTGCTGACCTTCGAGGCCTTCCGCGCCAACCTCTCGCCGATCGACCCGCGCATCGTCGCGGCCCGGCCGGCGCCGGGCCAGGGCGAGGCGGCGGCCGTGCTGCGCGGCTTCATCGGCGCGGGCGGCCTCGCCGACAAGGGCGCCGCGCGGCGCATCCAGGATCCCATCTCGCTGCGCTGCGCCAGCCACATCTTCGGCGCCTTCCATTCCGCCCTGGCCTTCGCCGAGCCCCACGTCGCGGTGGAGATCAACGGCGCCGGCGACAATCCCGCGGTGCTGTGGGAGGACGGCGAGATCGTCTCCACCGGCAACTTCCAGACGCCGGGCCTGGCGCAGGCCTTCGACCTGCTGGCCATCTCGCTCTCGCAGGTCGGCTCGATCGGCGCGCAGCGCACCAGCCGCCTGATGGGCAAGCGCTTCACCGACCTGCCGGACTACCTCTCGGCCCGCGCCGAGGGGACGGTGCGCATCGGCCTCGCCCTGGTCGGCCACAACGCGCGTTGCCAGGCCAAGGAGCTGCACCTGCTCTCGCACCCGGCATCGAGCGATGATTCCTCGGGCTACGACGTCGAGGACCATGAACCCATGACGCCGGTCGCGGTGCGCAAGTTCTGGCGCGCCCTGCCCTTCTGGCGGAACATCATCGCCAGCGAGCTGATCGTCGCCAGCGAGGCCTTCGACCAGCGCAACCCCGATCGCCCGGCGCCGGTCGCCGTCGCGCTGCGCGACGCGGTGCGCAAGGTGGTCGCCCGCCTGGACGACGACCGTCCGCTGAGCCAGGACCTGGAGCGCGTGGTGGCCCTGGTCGAGGGCGACAGCCTTTCTCGACTGGTGGCGTGAGTTTGATCCCTCCCCCATGCGCAGCATGGGGGAGGGTTTCAAGGCCTACAGCCGCTTCAGGTACTGCGCCACGAAGTCCAGGCCGACCAGGCGGCTGTAGCCGTCCAGCAGCTTCTTGGTCACCGGCCCCGGCACCTTGCCGTCGCCGACCTTGGCGCCGTTCACCGACACCACCGGGCACATGCAGAGCGAGGTGGAGGTGAGGAAGCACTCGTCGGCGATGTAGGCGTCGTGCAGCGCCAGGTCCTTCTCGACCAGCGGCAGGCCCAGCTCGCCGCAAAGGTCCATGACGCAGCGGCGGCTGACGCCGGGCAGGATATAGTCCTCCTTCGGCGTCAGCACCTGGCCGTTCTTCACCAGGAAGATGTTGGCGCCGATGCCTTCGCAGAGGTTGCCGTTGACGTCGAGCAGCACGCCCCAGGCGCCGGGGTCGCGCGCCTTCACCTCCAGGTCGCCCATGGTCATGTTGAGATAGTTGACCGTCTTGGCGCGGGGGCTCAGCACCTCGGGCGGCACGCGGCGGACCGAGGGTGTGGCGACGCGGATGCCGTCGCGGTAATAGGCGGCGCGGCTCTTGAAGGGCAGCGGTACGGTCTCGATCATCACCGTCGGGCCCTCGTACTCCGGCTCCTCGCCGTCGTAGCGCGCCACGCCCCGGCTGATGCGCTGGGTCACCCAGTAGTCGTCGTCCGGGCCCAGCAGGTGGCGGTTGCGCTCCACCAGCTCCTCGGTCAGCGCCGTCATCTCGGCCGGCGAGAGGCGCGGGTCGATGCGCACATAGCGCAGCGTATCGTAGAGCCGCTCGATGTGTTCCTTCAGCTTGAACAGGCGCCCGCCGAAGGTGCGCGCCGTGTCGTAGACCGCGTCGCCATAGGCGAAGCCGAGGTCGTGGATCGAGATCTTGGCCTCGCGCTCGGGCAGGAACTGGCCGTTCAGATAGGCCTGGCGGTCATTGCGCATGAATCACCTCTGCGGCTCGGGGTAGCGGAAGGACAGCAGCTGGATCAGGCGGGCGTTCTCCGGCCGGTCGCCGAAGCCGGGGCCGGCGGAGTGCCACAGCCAGGGACGATAGATCACCGCGCGGTTGAAGCGCATCGGCACAGTCATGAGATGCTCCCATGCGTCCGCGTCGGGGCCGTCGCGCTGCAGCAGTGCCGGCACGGTCGCGACGCCCACGGCGTCGATCTCCTCCTGCCGCGAGGGCGTGCGGTCGAGCCCCAGCGCCTTGTGGCGGAAGAAGCTGGTGCCGCCCTGGCAGTCCGCCGGCAGCGAGAGGTAGATCACGCCGACCCAGGAGAGGCCCGAGGGGTCGACGTGGACATGGTATCGCCCGGTCTCGCCGGCCTGGGTCAGGCGGAAGTGGCAGTGGAAGGCGCCTGCCGCCGTGTGCGAGACGATGCGCTCGCCGACCAGCGAGGCCACCACCTGGTCGAAGCCCTGGGGGGCGATCGCCGTGGCCGAGGTGCGGCCGGGAAAGGTGCGGGTGCCAGTGACCTCGGGATAGTCGAGGCCCAGCGCCGCGGCGCGCAGCTTCATCGGCTCGGCGTAGAAGTCGTCGACGATCAGCAGCGAACGGTACAAGTCAGGTCCTCCGGAACGGGCGGCATGCTGCCAGAGGCGGGCAAGCGGCTCAATCCGCCATGACCCGCCGCCGTCACCCGCGAAAGGCGCACTTGCGACTTAACCCGGCGCCACGCAGGCTCTCGCCAGCGTCGCCACCGCCTTGCCACGAGGCACTCCAACCATGCTGACCGTTGCTACCTATGTCGCCCCCTCGGCCATCGAGGGGCTGGGGCTCTTTGCGGCCGAACCGATCGCCGCCGGCACCCTGGTCTGGCGCTTCGATCCGCTGCTCGATCTGATCTTTCCGGAGGCGCACCTGGCGCTCTATCCGCCAGGCACGCAGGCCTTCCTGAGGAAATACGGCTACCGGCAGCGCGGCACCGCCGGCTACCGCGTGCTGGACGGCGACAACGGCCGCTTCATGAACCACAGCGCCGAGGCCAACACCGACAACAGCGGCGAGAGCTCCTTCGCCACCCGCGACATCGCGGCTGGCGAGGAGATCACCTGCGACTACGCGGAGTTCGTCGAGGGCTTCGTGCCAGGGCGCTTCGAGGACTAGAGGCCGAAGCGCGCCGGCCGGAAGGGCGCCAGCGCCGGGTGCGGCGCGCCGCCTGCCAGCTCCCCCGCCAGCAACTCGCCGATCCAGGGGGCCAAGGTGACGCCCGAGTGGGTCACCGCGACGAAGAGGCCCGGCACCGCGGCCAGCGGCCCGACGATGGAATGCCCGTCGGCCGGCATGGCGCGGCGGCCGATGCGCCAGCGCGCCCCGGCATCCAGCGTCGCGGTGTCGAGGCCGGGCAGCCAGTCCCTGGCCCGCTGCCACAGCAGGCGCCGAGCCTCGGCGATGGCCGCGGCGTCGCCCCCCTCGCCCACCAGCGCATCCAGGTCGTCGGCACCCAGCAGCAGGCCACCGGCAGCGGTCTGCCGCAGGTGGATACCGGCAGGGTCGGGCGACCAGAGCACGAGGTCGAGGCGGGCGGCCAGCGGCAGCGGCGGGCTCTCCAGCAGGAAACCCGGCACGCTGCGCATGGGAAAGCGTTCGGCGGCAATGGCGCCGCCGCTGGCGAGCGACAGCAGCGAAGGCGTGTCGATGCCGGCGGTCACCGCCAGGCGGAGCGTGGCAATGCGGCCCTGGGCGGTCTCCACCGCGGCGATGGCGCCGGCCGCATCGCGCCGCACCGCCCGGGCAGGGCAGTGCTCCAGGACCTTGCCGCCGGCCGCCTCGATCGCTGCCACCAGCCAGGCGAGGAAGCGCGGCACCTCCAGCCAGCGGTCGGCCGGCGCCAGCAGTCCCTCGGTATCGTCGGCGACCGCGAGATCCGGCAGGCGTCGGCGGATCGCCGCCGCGTCCAGCCAGGCGACCGGGTAGCCGAAACCCCTTAGCGCCTCGAAGTCGGCACAGAGCTGCGCGTGAAGATCCGCGCGGCTGCGCTCGACGAACTGCAGCGAGCCGGCGCCGCCCAGGCCGATGGCCGGGTGCTCCGCGGCCAGGGCCTCGTAGCGGGCGAGGCCGCCGGCGTTCAGGGCGTGATAGGCCTTGGCGCCGGTCTTCGAGCTGGCGTTGACCCAGGCGAAGGTGCCGGCCGAGGTCGAGCCGCCAAGCCGCCCGCGCTCGAGAACCACGACCCTGAGGCCGCGGCAGGCGGCCTGCCAGGCGAGCGCGAGGCCGACGATACCGGCGCCGGCAACCACCAGGTCGGACTCGGTCGGTTGGTCGGGCTGCCGCATCGCGCGTCCTCTGAGAGCGAAGATGGCTCCAGAATGCGGCCTCGATGCCGGTTCCGCCAGATGTCGCACCAAGCCACGCAGCCGCTGCGGCGAATGACTGAACAAGATCTCCTTTTCGCGCGGGTTTGACGCTCGCTCACGGGATCCATCCTCTTGGATTCTGCCGGTTTCCAGCTCCGGGCCTGGACGGGGCATGCCGCGCGTGGCCTCCCGCCTGCCGCCGGTGCCCGCCGCCAGACCGTCGCCGGTCGATCGAAGGCGGCAGGCGACAGCCTGGCCGACAGGCAGCGGCGACGGTCCGCGCTGCTCGGAGCGGCAGCAATGGCGGCAGGCCAGGGCCCATTCGCGCCAATGCCTGGGGCGACGCGCTTGGTGTCCTCACCGTCCCGGCGCTCCACGCCAGCTTCGCGGGGTGGGGCGGACAAAGCCACAGCAGCGATCCGGGCGAGGCCCTGGCCTGGCTGGCCCTGCGCGCGGCGGAAGCCGACGCCGGCCAGCACTTCTGCGCTGCCGAGATGGGCGCCGGCTGGGGACCGTGGCACCGGCGCCATGCCGGGCGGGCGGCCGCGCCACGGCCGCGCGGATAGCGGTCGGGCAGGCCAGCGCGCGCCAGCAAGCGAAAGGGCCGCGCCTCGCGGCGCGGCCCTTCCTTGCTCCGTTCGGAAGACTGGACTTAGAAGTCCATGTCGCCGGGCATGCCCGAGCCGCCACCGGCCGGGGGCGCTTCCTTCTTCGGCTTCTCGGCCACCATCGCCTCGGTGGTGATCAGCAGGCCGGCGACCGAGGCCGCGTCCTGCAGGGCGGTGCGAACCACCTTCACCGGGTCGATGATGCCCTTCTTCACCAGGTCGCCGTACTCGCCGGCCTGGGCGTCGAAGCCGTAGTTGGCCTCCTTGGACTCCAGCAGCTTGCCGGCGACCACGGCGCCGTCGAAGCCGGCGTTCTGCGCGATCTGGCGCGCCGGCGCCTGCAGCGCGCGGCGGACGATCTCGATGCCGGTCTTCTGGTCGCCGTTCTCGCCCTCGAGCTTGGCCAGCGCCTTGATGGCGCCGAGCAGGGCGGAACCGCCACCGGGGACGATGCCCTCTTCCACCGCGGCGCGGGTGGCGTGCATCGCGTCCTCGACGCGGTCCTTCTTCTCCTTCACCTCGACCTCGGTGGCGCCGCCGACGCGGATCACCGCGACGCCGCCGGCCAGCTTGGCCAGACGCTCCTGCAGCTTCTCGCGGTCGTAGTCCGAGGTGGTCTCCTCGATCTGCGCCCGGATCTGCGCCACGCGGCCCTCGATGTCCTTCTTCTTGCCGGCGCCGTCGACGACGGTGGTGTCTTCCTTGTTGATCACCACCTTCTTGGCGCGGCCCAGCATCGGCAGGGTCACCGACTCCAGCTTGATGCCCAGCTCCTCGCTGATCACCTGGCCGGCGGTGAGGATCGCGATGTCCTCCAGCATGGCCTTGCGGCGGTCACCGAAGCCCGGGGCCTTCACCGCCGCGACCTTCAGGCCGCCGCGCAGCGTGTTGACCCCCAGGGTGGCCAGGGCCTCGCCCTCGATGTCCTCGGCGATGATCAGCAGCGGCCGGCCCGACTGCACCACCGCCTCCAGCACCGGCAGCAGCGGCTGCAGGCTGGAGAGCTTCTTCTCGTGGATCAGGATGTAGGGGTCCTCGAGAACCACCCGCATCTTGTCGCTGTCGGTGACGAAGTAGGGCGAGAGGTAGCCGCGGTCGAACTGCATGCCCTCGACCACCTCGAGCTCGGTGGTCAGGCTCTTGGCCTCCTCGACGGTGATGACGCCCTCGTTGCCGACGCGCTCCATCGCCTTGGCGATCATCGCGCCGATGTCGCTGTCGCCATTGGCCGAGATGGTGCCGACCTGGGCGACCTCGGCATTGGTGGTGACCTTCTTGGCCTTCTTCTTGAGGTCGGCCACGACGGTTTCGACCGCGACGTCGACGCCGCGCTTCAGGTCCATCGGGTTCATGCCGGCGGCCACGGCCTTGGCGCCCTCGCGCACGATGGCCTGGGCCAGCACGGTCGCCGTGGTGGTGCCGTCACCGGCGATGTCGTTGGTCTTCGACGCCACCTCGCGCACCATCTGCGCGCCCATGTTCTCGAACTTGTCGGCCAGCTCGATCTCCTTGGCGACGGTGACGCCGTCCTTGGTGATGCGCGGCGCGCCGAAGGCCTTCTCGATCACCACGTTGCGGCCCTTGGGGCCCAGCGTGACCTTGACGGCGTCGGCCAGGATGTCGACGCCGCGCAGCATGCGGGCGCGGGCGTCGCCGGAAAACTTGACTTCCTTCGCAGCCATTGTTGCGAACTCCTAGTAAAGCGGTTGCGGATGAGGGGGGATCAGGCGGCCTTCTTGGCCACGGCGCCGGTCTCGATCACACCCATGATGTCGCTCTCCTTCATGATCAGGAGTTCCTGACCGTCGAGCTTCACCTCGGTGCCGGACCACTTGCCGAAGAGCACGCGGTCGCCGGGCTTCACATCGAGGGCGACCAGGTCGCCCTTCTCGTTGCGCGCGCCGGGACCGACGGCGATCACCTCGCCCTGCATCGGCTTCTCCTTGGCGGTATCGGGGATGATGATGCCACCCTTGGTGCGCTCATCCTCCTCCACGCGGCGGACGACCACGCGGTCGTGCAGCGGACGGAACTTCATGGCACTTACCTCCTCCCGAAAGACAAAGGTCTCGCTGTGAAATCAGCGGCTTGACGACCCTGTTAGCACTCCCGCTTGGCGAGTGCCAAGGGCTGCCGGGGCTGGAGATAATCAGGCGGCGGCGGCCTGTCAAGCGGGCCGGCGGCGGCCTGTCGCAGGATTTTTCACCGCGCGCCACCCGGGCGGTTCCGCCGGGCACGGCCTTCCGTCATGATCCCGGCCGCGGCAGCCAGCGACGAGAGGATGTCATGTCCAAGACCCTGCATTTCAAGCGCGGCGAGATGAAGTTCGACAGCTTCGGCGGCCCGCCCGGCACGGCCTCCATCGCCCGCCTGGTCGGGCCGGAGGTCAGCCGGACCATGGGCATCGGGCTGGCCAGCTTCGACGGCTGCGCGGTGGAATGGACCGTGCTCTACGACGAGATGATCGTGGTGCTGGAGGGCGTCTTCCGCCTCGGCGTGGAGGGCCCGGATGGACAACGGGACATCGTCGCCCACCCCGGCGACGTGATCTGGATCCCGGAGAAGACGCCGATCGTCTACAAGGGCGACAAGGCCGTGGTCTGCTACGCCCTCTATCCGGTGGACTGGCGGCAGAAGCATGGCCTGGGCTGAGGCGCCGGTGCGGCCACCGGCCGCCTGGGCACCGCTGGTACCGGAACTCAACGTCGCCGACCTGGACCGCAGCCTCGCCTTCTGGGTCGGTCTCTGCGGCTTTCGCGTCGCCTACGGCCGGCCGGAGCCGGGCTTCGCCTACCTGGAACGCGGGCCGCTGCAGGTGATGCTGGAGGTTATCGCCCCGGATTCCTGGACCACCGGCGCGCTGGAACCGCCGCTCGGCCGCGGCCTCAACCTGCAGATGGAGGTCGACGACCTCGCCGCCCTCGAAGGGGCGCTCGCCGCCGCCGGCTGGCCGCTGTTCCGCCCGGCCGAGGAGCGCTGGTACCGCGCCGGCCCGGTCGAGTGCGGCCAGCGCCAGCTCCTGGTGCAGGACCCCGACGGCTACCTGCTGCGCTTCTGCCAGCCGCTGGGCGAGCGCCGGCCCGGCGCCTGACTGTCGGCAACCCGGGCGCGACGTGCGTGCGGCACGCTGCGCCCGGGCGCCAGTCCCCGCGGCCGCCATCCGCGGGGTGCCGGGGCATGGCATCCGACCTGGCGGTGCCGCGTTCGCTAGGCGACGTCGCCCGGCACGGCCGGCCGTTTGCGGCCGGTAAGCAGGGCACGCACCAGGTTCTCGCGATGCCGCAGGCTGGCCAGCAGCACGCCGAGGACGTGCAGCCCGACCAGCACGAGCAGCAGGTTGGCCAGAAGCTCGTGGGTCTCCTCCACCCACTCCACGCCCCAGTAGGCATCGGTGGTCTGCAGCCAGCCGGTGAGGCAGAGCCCGGCCAGCGCGGCGAGCAGCGCGACGATCATCGCCCCGCCCGCCGGGTTGTGGCCGAGGTAGCGGGCCTCGCGGCCGGCCAACAGGTCGCGCAGGTAGGCGACGACGACCCGCGGCCGCCGCACGAACTGGCGGAACCGCGCATAGCGCGTTCCCGCCAGGCCCCAGGCCAGGCGGAAGGCGACCAGCGCCGCCGCCGCGTAGCCGGCCCAGAGGTGCAGGTCGCGCCAGTCGTCGCCGCTGATCCAGGCCACGGCGAAGCTGGCCACCAGCGACCAGTGGAAGAGCCGCACCGCCAGGTCCCAGACCCGGACCCCGGCGGCCGGCGCCGCCCCGGCGGCGAGCGGATGCGTCGTCATCGCCGGTTGCCCTACTTGCTCAGCACGACTTCGAAGGTCTTGGGGTTGAAATAGACCTCCTGCTTGTTGCCGGCGGAGTCCTTGCCATAGGCCTCGTAGCAGCCGTCGTCGACCTTGATGGTCTTGACGCTCCAGCCTTCGGCCTCGAGCTTGGCCTGCAGCGCCGCCTTGGGCTGCCATTCCGCCTCGGGCACCGAGCAGAGGTCGGCGGCGGACGCGGTGGCGGCACCGGCCAGGGCGAAGAGCAGCGCGGCAAGGGACAGGGACTTCATGAAGACACCTCTTGTCAGGGTTGCGATGGCCGCGAGGGATAGCGCGAGCGCCTGACGCCACCCTGACGGCAGGCAGCCGCGGCGGTCAGGCTGCGGTAAGCTCGCCGGCCGATGCCTGTCGCTTTTCGGGGAGGGCAACGCCTTGCGCATTCTGCTGGTCGAGGACGAAGGCGATCTCGCCGCCGCCGTGGCCGAGCACATCCGCGGCCAGGGCCACGCGGTCGACGGCGTCGCACGGCTGGACGAGGCGGGGGCGGCGCTGGCGGCGGTGGACTACGACCTGGTGCTGCTCGACCTGCAGCTGCCCGACGGCCAGGGCCTTGATCTTCTCCGGCGCCTGCGCCGGGCGGGCGACCGGCGGCCGGTCATCATCCTGACCGCGCGCGACCAGGTGCGCGACCGCATCGCCGGGCTCGACGCCGGCGCCGACGACTACCTGGTCAAGCCCTTCGACCTGGCGGAGCTGTCGGCGCGGCTCGGCGCCGTGGCGCGGCGCTATAGCGGCGACCCCAGCCCGCTGCGCCGTGTCGGCGCCGTGGCGCTCGACATCGCACGCCACCAGGCGACCCTGGCCGGCGAGCGCGTCGAGCTGACGGCGCGCGAATGGGCGCTGCTGGAGGCACTGCTGCGCCGGCCCGGCGCCATCGTCAGCAAGGCGCAGCTCGAGGACGCGCTCTATGCCTTCGGCGACGAGGTTGAAAGCAACGCCGTGGAGGCGCACGTCAGCCGCCTGCGCAAGAAGCTCGGCCGCGACATCGTGGTGACGCAGCGCGGACTCGGCTACCGCCTGGGCGACGAGGCGCCGGCATGAGGCGCTGGAGCATCGCCCGACGGCTCGGCGCCTGGCTGGCGCTGCTGCTCGGCCTGCTGTGGCTGGTCGCGGTTGCCGCCACCACGCTGAACATGCGCTACGAGAGCGGCGAGATCTTCGACGGCGCGCTGCAGGAGGCGGCCGAGCGCCTCCTGCCGCTGGCCGAGGCGCACCTGGCCCTGCTGCGCGACGGCGCCGTCGGCGCCGAGGAGATCGGCGATCCGCAGCAGGAGGAATACCTGCTCTACCAGGTGCTCGACCGCGAGGGCCGGCTGCTGCTGCGCTCCCTGCAGGCGCCCGAGCAGCCCTTCCTGCTGCCGCCGCGTCCCGGCTTCGCCACCAGCGGCGGCTTTCGCGTCTACACCGAGGTCGCCGACAGCGGTCTCGCCATCGAGGTCGCCGACCGCCTGTCGCATCGCGACGAGGCGCTGTGGGACGGGCTCTTCTGGCTGCTGGCACCGCTGCTGGCGCTGCTGCCCCTGGCAGGGCTGGCGCTGTGGTGGACGCTGCGCCAGGCGACACGGCCGCTGCTGGCGCTGCAAGGCGAACTGGAACGCCGGCATGGCGGCAATCTGGCGCCGCTGCCCGAAGCCGGCCTGCCGGTCGAACTGGCGCCGGCGGTGCACGATGTGAACCTGCTGCTGGCGCGGCTGGAGCGGGCGCTGGCCGGCGAGCGCGCCTTCGCCGCCAACTCGGCGCACGAGCTGCGCACGCCGATCGCCACCGCGCTGGCCCAGGCGCAGCTGCTGCAGGAACGCCTGACGGACGGCGAGCAGGCGCGCGTGGCCGGGCTGGTGGCCTCGCTGCAGCGTCTCGCCCGGCTGGTGGAGAAGCTGCTGCAGCTCGCCCGTGCCGAGTCCGGCGCGGCGCTGGCGCGCGAGCCTTTCGACGCCCTGCCGGTGCTGCGCATGCTGCTGCACGAGCAGGCGCGCCGCGGCGATGCCGGGGCGCGGCTGGAGTTCGACCCCGGCGGGCGCCAGGCACTCTGGCTCGATGGCGACCTCGACGCCTATGGCATCGCGGTGCAGAACCTGCTGGACAATGCCCTGCTGCACGGCCAGGGCGCCGTGCGCGTGGCGCTGCTGCCGGACGGCAGCCTCAGCGTCGCGAACGAAGGCCCGGCGGTGCCGCCAGGCCTGCTGGCAGGCCTCACCAACCGCTTCGTGCGCGGGCAGTCGCGGGGGGCAGGCAGCGGCCTCGGCCTCGCCATCGCCGACGCCATCGCCCGGCAGTCGGGCGGCAGCCTGACGCTGCATTCGCCGGCGCGTGGCCGCGGCGACGGCTTCGAGGCGGTGCTGGCCCTGCCGCTGGCGCCGACGCCTGAGGCCGTCAAGGATTGAGCGTCGTCTGTCGCGTGCCGCCGTCGCAGGTCGAACAGCAGGAGTCGCAGTACTCCTGGCCGTAGTAGCCGCTGCCCCAGTAGGTGCTGATGTCGCCGTCGACCCAGGCGCCGTAGCAGATCTTCTCGCCGTAGTCGCAGTTCAGCGTGTACTGGTGAAACTTGTCGTCCTGCAGCACATAGACGTTGTCGCCGCCCGGCCAGGCCCGATCGTAGTCCTGCGAGTAGAACTCGAGCTGCACCCGGTAGGGATAGAGGCTGCGCACGATCCAGGTGAAGGTTTCGGCGGCGGCTGTCTGGCCGCAGCAGAGCCCGCCCAGCACCATCGCGGCCAGGGTCAAGCGACGCCGCGCCCCGGACCGGAACCCTGTTCGCGCCATGCTGCCCCCCGCCCCAAGGGATAACGCTGGCGACACCATAGCAGAGGGCCGCCCCCTTCATCCACTCGGCCTGGCGCGCTACAGCGCCATGGCGGCGCGCAGGCCCTCCAGCACGGCTTCCTCGGCCGAGCGCGGGGCGAGGCAGTCGCCGATCGGCACCAGTTCGGCGGCGAGGCCGCGCAGTTCGTCGGACAGCGTGTCCACCTGCTCCTGGCCCTGCGCCAGCACCAGGGTGTCGACGCCCTCCAGGATCAGCGGCTCGCCCGAGGCGATGTGCTGGAAATAGGCGGTCCCACCGTCGACGCCGTAGAGCCGGGCATAGGGGATCACCTCGACGCCCAGCTTGTGCAGCGTGCCGGCCCAGTGGTCGCGCACGTACTGCGGAATGACCTGGCCCGCAACCAACCCCGCCACGGCGAGGCGCACGCGGCAGCCGTCGCGCGCCAGCTTCTCGGCGATGCCCATGCCGACCCAGTCGCAGCGCCAGTCGGCGACCACGACGGAGGAGCCGACGTTGGCTTCGCCCTTCAGCACCTGCC
The DNA here is from genome assembly GCA_029781795.1 of Pseudomonadota bacterium. Lineage (GTDB taxonomy): Bacteria > Pseudomonadota > Alphaproteobacteria > Kiloniellales > JACOMY01 > JAKOWB01. The sequence goes on from JAKOWB010000231.1 coordinate 89,207, forward strand.
AGGTATCGACCAGGTGGCCGCTCTCGGCGCCCTCGATCACCGGCCAGCGCGGCTTGCCGCCGGTGGCCAGGATCACGACCTCGGGCGCCTCGCGCTCGACCAGCGCGCGGTCGACCCTGGTGTTCTTCATCACGCGCACGCCGGCGCGCTGCAGCTCGCGCTCCAGGTTGGTGACCAGGCCGCCGAACTCGGCGCGGCCGGGCAGCAGTTGCGCCAGCAGCGCCTGGCCGCCGAGGCGCGGGCCGGCCTCGTAGAGCGTGACCTCATGGCCGCGCTCGGCCGCCACCGCCGCCGCCTTCATGCCGGCGGGGCCGCCACCGGCGACCAGCACCCTGCGCCGCCTCGTCGCCTGCGCGCGCCGGCCCTCGCGCTCCGGATAGGTGAGCTCGCGCCCGGTCTCCGGATGCTGGATGCAGGAGATGACGTGGCCCAAGTGGAAGTGGCCGATGCAGGCCTGGTTGCAGGCGATGCAGGCGCGGATGTCGTCCGGCCGGCCCTCGCGCGCCTTGTTCGGCATCTCGGGGTCGGCGATCAGCGCGCGGGTCATGCCGCACATGTCGGCCTGGCCGCCGGCGATCACCTGCTCGGCCTGTTGTGGCTGGTTGATGCGGCCGGCGACGAAGACCGGGATGCGCACCTTGGCCTTCACCGTCGCGGCGAAGGGCGCGACATAGGCGTTGGCCACCATCATCGGCGGGGCGATGTGCACCGCGCCGCCGAGCGAGGCCGAGGTGCCGGCAATGACGTTGACGTAGTCGAGGCGCGATTCCAGCGCCACGATCGCGGCGAGCGATTCCACCTCCGTCAGGCCCTCGCTGTCGGCCTCGTCGCCGGAGATCCGCATGCCGACCGCCTTGTCCGGGCCGACGGCGGCGCGCACCGCGTCCAGCACCTCTTCCAGGAAGCGCAGCCGATTGCGCTCGCTGCCGCCGTAGCGGTCATTGCGCAGGTTCACACGCGGATTCAGGAACTGCGAGGGCAGGTAGCCGTGGCTGGCGACGATCTCCACGCCGTCCAGGCCGGCGCCGGTCAGGCGCCGCGCCGCGTCGGCGTAGCCCTGGATGACCTCGCGGATCATCGCCTTGCTCATGGGGCGCGGCATGACGTGGAAGCGCTCGTTCGGCACGGCCGAGGGGGCATAGGCCACCGGCAGCGCGCCGTCCTGGCTTTCCATGATCTCGCGGCCCGGGTGGAAGAGCTGGCCGTAGACGCAGGTGCCCTCGGCGTGCAGCGCCTCGGCCAGCTTGCGGTAGCCGGGGATGCAGGCATCGCTGGTCGCCATCAGCATGTAGGTCGTGTACATGGCCGTGCGATGCACGCCGGCGACCTGGGCGATGATCAGCCCGGCGCCGCCCCTGGCGCGCGCCAGGTGATAGGCGACCAGGGCGTCCGACACGCCGAAGTTCTCCGGCATCTTGGTGTCGTGGCCGGTGGAGAAGATGCGGTTGCGGATGGTGTGGCCGCGGATGGTCAGCGGCTGGAAGACGTGCGGGAAGCTGGACATGGTGCCTTGTGGGTTGGATCGCGCCTGACCCGGCTAGTCTTGGCCAGCGCCGCGGCCGCTGCCAAGGGTTACCGGCGCAGGGCTGGGTTGGGCGCAGTGCGAACGCCGCGCCCGCGCCATCCTAGCCCTTGCGACCCCCGAAGGCCTCGCCGTCGGCATAGGGGAACCACCAGAAGTCCTGCCGCGTCGCCTTGGGATCGAGCATGGCGAACTTGGTGTTGCGGAACTGCTCCAGTCCCTCGGGTCCGAGCTGCCGGCCCGAACCCGACAGCTTGCGCCCGCCGAAGGGCAGCGCGTCGTTGTCCAGCAGCGGCGCGTTGACCCAGACGATGCCGGCCTCGATCTCGTGCACCGCGCGGAAGGCCTCGTCCATGTCCAGCGTGTAGACATTGGAGCCGAGGCCGTAGCGCGAGCGGTTGGCCAGCTGGATGGCCTGGTCGAAGGACTCGACGCGGCAGAGCGGCGCCACCGGGCCGAAGGGCTCCTCGTTCAGGATCTCCATGTCCGGCGTGCAGCCGGTCAGCACCGTCGGCTCGACGAACCAGCCGCGGTTGAGGCCGGCCGGCCGGCCGCCCCCGGCCAGGGCGCGGGCACCCTGCTGGCGGGCGCGCGACATCATGGCCTCGAAGCGTTCGCGCTGCTTCAGCGTCGCCAGCGGGCCCATGTCGACGGCCTCCAGGCCGTTGCCGACGCGCAGCTTCAGCGCCTCCTCGGCCAGTCGCTCGGCGAAAGCGTCGTGGATCGCCTCGTGCACGTAGAAGCGCTCGGCCGAGGTGCAGACCTGGCCGCAGTTGAGATAGGCGGCGAAGGCGGCGCCGCGCGCCGCGATCTCCAGCGGCGCCGAGGGCATGACGATGAAGGGGTCGTTGCCCGAGGCCTCGATCAGGCAGGGCTTGAAGGTCTCGGCGCAGGTCCGGGCCACCGCCTGGCCGACCGCGACCGAACCGGTGTAGGCGACGCCGTGCGTGCCCGGGCTGGCGACCAGCCGCTGGCCGACCCGCCCGCCGCCGGTCACCACCTGGATCAGGCCCGGCGTCAGCCCCTCGAAGAGCTCCATGAACTTCAGCGTCGTCAGGCTGGTCTGCTCGTGCGGCTTGACGATCACCGCGTTGCCCGCCGCCAGCGCGGCCGAGGCCTCCCAGCAGAGCAGCACCAGCGGATAGTTGAAGGGCAGGATGATGGCGATGGTGCCGAGCGGCTCCTTGATGCTGAAGTGGATCTGCCCCGGTACCGTGGCGCCGGCGAAGCGGCCGGCCTCGTGCCGCGCCAGCTCGGCGTAGTAGTCGATCGCCGTGGCGCACCACGAGACCTCGTCGACCGACTCCTTGAAGGGCTTGCCCTCCTCGCGCGTCAGGCACTCGGCATAGAGCGCCTTGTCGCGGCGGATGCGGGCGGCGACCTCGTGCAGCGCCACGGCGCGGCTGCGGGTATCCAGCGACCACCAGACCTTGCGCGCGCGGTTGGCGATCTCGATGGCCTGGTCGACCTCGGCGTCGCTGGCGTCGGCGATCTCGCCGACCTTCTCCTCGGTCGCGGGATCGATCACCGGCAGGCGCTGCGTCGACTGGCTGGCCTGCAGCCCGCCGTCGATGAAGAGCTTGCCGGACAGGCGCCGGAAATCGTCCAGGGCAGTCATGTCGTCGCCTCCCATGCCGGGGTTGCCGTGCGTGTTTAATCTTTTTTGATTCTTGTCATGGTACGTTGGCCGGTGCAACCCGGCATCCACCGGGCTTCTGGCGCCGCGCGGCGCCGTGCTAGGAAGCCGTGCAACGCCTCAGAAAGGGCAGCCTCGCCACGTGACCGCCGCCAAACCCCGCCCCCGTGCCGCCGCCAAGCCGCGACGCGCGCCCAGGGCCCCTCAGCGCAGCACGACCCAGCCGGCAAGCGAGGCCGCGGCCCTCGGCGTCGGCGCGCGGCTCAAGGCCGTGCGAGAGAAGGCCGGCCTGTCGCAGCGCGAGCTGGCGCGCCGTGCCGGCGTGACCAACGGCACCGTCTCGCTGATCGAGCAGGAGCGCCACGCGCCCTCGCTCGCCTCGCTGCATCGCATCCTTTCCTCGCTGCCGATCTCGATGGCGGAGTTCTTCGCCCTGCCGGTCTCGCGCTCGAACGCGCTGTTCTACGAGGCGGCCGATCTTGCCGTGGTGACGCGCGGCAGCGCCGACCTGCGCGTGCTGGGCAGCGAGCGGCGCGACAAGCGCCTGCAGCTCTTCTCCGAGCGCTACGCGCCCGGCGCCAGCACCGGCGAGGAGCCCATCGTGCACGACGGCGAGACGGCCGCCGTGGTGGTGCAGGGCAGCGTGGTGCTGGAGGTCGAGGGCCGCGAGCAGCGCATCGGCGAGGGCGGCGGCTTCCAGCTGCTGGGCCGGATCCCCTACCGCCTGCGCAACGCCGGCCGGCGCACCGCGATCGTGGTCTGCGCCTGCACCCCGCCGCTGTTGTAGCCAGCGCCCCGGCCGGATCCGCCGCGAGAGACGGATCGACCTCTCGGCGCCCATGCCCGCGCTGTCGACCTCGTCGCTGGAAATCCGCCTGCCGGCCGCCCGATCGGCCTAGCAGGCTGTTGAAATAGTCCATGGCGAAGCGTGATTGAGAATGATTCAGTTCCTTGAGCATGGTCTTGGGGGACGTGATGCGCGGGTCTGATGAGAGGTCTGGTTCGCTGTTCTCGTACGTGGACCTGGATGCCCGGGTTGGTCGGGCACACCCGCTTCGAGCGATCCGGGAGATCGCCAACGCTGCGCTGTTGGA
>JAKOWB010000243.1 GCA_029781795.1 Pseudomonadota bacterium
GCTTCGGGCTGGCGGCCGGCCCGCCGGGCCAGCGGCAGTTCGATCCCGGACTGGTGCGCGCGCTGCTGCGGGGCGCCTGAGCCGCCGCCGCGCGGGGGGAGGCACGCTTGTTCGATACGCTATCCTGGCCCTGGGTCGTCCTCGTCGCCCTGGTCGCCTATCTGCTGGGCTCGCTGCCCTTCGGCCTGCTGCTGACCAGGGCCGCGGGCCTTGGCGACGTGCGCCGGATCGGCTCGGGCAACATCGGCGCGACCAACGTGCTGCGCACCGGGCGCAAGGACCTGGCGCTGGCCACCCTGCTGCTCGACGCCGGCAAGGGCGCAGCGGCGGTGCTGCTCGCCTGGTGGTCGGCCGGACCGAAGGCCGCGCTGGTGGCCGGGGTCTGCGCCGTCCTCGGCCACCTCTACCCGGTGTGGCTGCGCTTCAGGGGCGGCAAGGGCGTGGCGACGGCCCTGGGCACTCTGCTTGCCCTGTCGCCGGGCGTCGGCCTGCTCTGCTGCCTCACCTGGCTCGTCGTCGCCCTGCTCTTCCGCTACTCCTCGCTCGCCGCGCTGGTCAGCCTGGCCCTGGCGCCGCTCTACGCCTGGATCCTGCCCTGGGGCGCGCGGCTGGACGAGATTGCGGGCAGCCCCCTGTTCCTCGGCGACTGGCACCTGGTCGGCGCCGCGACTCTGCTGGCGGCCCTCGTCTGGATGCGGCACCACCAGAACATCGCCCGCCTGATCGCCGGCGAGGAGACGAAGATCGGCCAGAAGAAGCAGGCCTAGCCCGCCGTCAGCCTGAGGTGCGCCTTGCGCTCGCCGTCGAGACTGACGAGCGTGCGCTTGCCGTCCGGCTTCAAGGCCACGCGCACCGTCTTGCCATCGACCTCGCCCAGCAGCACCAGTTCCTCGCCCTCGACGCGATAGACCGCCTGGCCGTCGGCCTCGGGTCCCAGGCGCAGCGTGCAGGGCCCGGTCACGACGCCCTTCTCGTCCAGCGCCGGCTCGCCCAGCGAGAGCTGCACCGACAGCGGGCGCTCGACGCCGACCACCTGGATCTTGCCCTCGATGGCGAAGTGGGTGGGCGTCACCGCCAGCACCGTGCCGCTGCCGGCGTTCAGCCAGAGCATGACCTTGGCCTCGATGGAGAACT
>JAKOWB010000246.1 GCA_029781795.1 Pseudomonadota bacterium
CGCGCAGCGCCTGGGCACGGCGCTGCTGCTGCCCGAGCATGCCGAGGTCTGCAATGCCGTCGGCGCGGTCGCCAGCGGCATCGTGCAGCGCGCCCGCCTGGTCATCACCCAGCCGGCCGAGGGCAAGTTCCGCGCCCACCTGCCGGAGGGCGTGCGGGACTTCCCCGAACTGGAGCAGGCCGCCGCCGCCACCCTGGCCGCCGCCGAGGCGCAGGCCCGCGCCCAGGCCCTGGCCGCCGGCGCCGGCGAGATCCGCCTTGAGACCAGCCGCGACGACACCGTGGTCGAGGGCCCCGGCGGCTTGCGGACCTTCCTCGAGAGCGTCATCGTTGCCACCGCCGCGGGCCGCCCGCGGCTGGCCGAACACCGGAATTGACGGGACATCATGGACAACCTGCGCATCAACGCCGACCGCCTGTGGGAAAGCCTGATGGAGATGGCGAAGATCGGCGGCACCCAGAAGGGCGGCGTCTGCCGCCTGGCGCTGACCGATCTGGACCGCCAGGGCCGCGACCTCTTCACCCGCTGGTGCGAGGCGGTCGGCTGCACGGTCTCGATCGATGCCGTGGGCAACATGTTCGCCCGCCGCCCCGGGCGCGATCCGAACAAGCCGGCGGTGATGACCGGCAGCCACCTGGACAGCCAGCCGACCGGCGGCAAGTTCGACGGCGCCTATGGCGTGCTGGCGGGCCTGGAGGTGCTGCGCACGCTGCACGACCTGGGGATCCAGACCGAGGCGCCGGTCGAGGTGGTGGTCTGGACCAACGAGGAGGGCAGCCGCTTCGCCCCGGCGATGATGGGCTCGGGCGCCTATGCCGGCGTCTTCTCGCTGGAGGACACGCTGGCCAAGACCGACGAGGCCGGCACGACCTTTGGCAAGGCGCTCAAGGATATCGGCTACCAGGGCGAAGGCCTTGGCGGCCGGCCCTGCGCCGCCTCTTTCGAGGCGCACATCGAGCAGGGGCCGATCCTGGAGGCCAACGCCAAGACCATCGGTGTGGTGACCGGCGCGCAGGGTCAGCGCTGGTACGAGATCACCCTGACCGGGCAGGAGGCACATGCCGGCCCGACGCCGATGGCGCGGCGCAAGGACGCGCTGGTCGGCGCCGCCAAGGTGGTGACCGCGGTGAACGAGAT
>JAKOWB010000250.1 GCA_029781795.1 Pseudomonadota bacterium
GTTGAGCACGGCGCTGAGCCCGATGTCGAACATCCAGGCGCACATCGTCACCATCAGCCAGAGATCGAGCACGCTGTGCGGACGGCGGCGCCACAGCACCGCCAGCGCCAACAGGCTCAACAGCCAGACGAGGCCGACGACGACCACCATCAGCGGGGTGTAGTGGCTGTCCTGCATGATCGGCGGCAGCCGCGCGTGGCCCGCCGTCACCAGGCTCGACAGCGCGCTGACGATCACGAGGACGCATGCCACCGCCGTGACGATGTCGGCCCGCGCCGCGCCCGGCGACTCGGCGAGGTCGCCGTTGCGCGGCATCGACAGCGCGTAGCCGATCACCGCCAGCGGGAAGCCGGCATGCCAGAACATGTACAGCCAGGCCGTGCTTTGCGGGCCGGCGCCGAGCAGCCCTGTCGCGGCGAACAGCCCGGGGAAGCTCAACGTGTGCACGACGACCATGGCGGCGGTGAACAGGTAACCGCTGGCCAGCACCAGCAGGGCGCGGCGGCGCAGGATGCTGAACTGGCCGAACAGCAGCACGGCCGTGATCAGGTCGCAGATCGCCAGCGCCGACTGATAGATCGGGATGAAGGCGTCGACACGCGCCAACTGCTCGGTGGCGAAGGGCGCGGCGGCGACGAAAGCGGCGACGGACAGCAGTACGACCGTCAGGGCGAGGCGGCTCTCGCCGCGTCCGGCGGGCATCAGCGACAGGAACACCTGCGGCTGTACAGCCATACTCAACCTCCGGATCGGGCCGCAGGTGGCAGCGAGCCCTGCGACCCGCCTCGGGCAAGCCGCCTAAAATGCAAGCCTCTGCAATGAGCGAGCCTTCAGTGAAGACTGCATATAGCATGTAAAATAGACTACCACGAATAGTGCACGGCTGACCGTGTCCCTACGACTGACCGTAGGAAACTACACGCGATATGCAATCAAAAGAAACAGAGGCGGTCAGGTCTCCAGGGTCGCGACCGGCTGGCCCTCGGCGACCGAATCGCCCTCGGCGACGAGGAAAGCCTTGATCCTGCCGGCGCGCGGCGCCAGCACGGGAATTTCCATCTTCATCGATTCGAGGATCATGATCTGGCCCTCTTCCTCGACGGAATCGCCGATCTTGCTCTCGATCTTCCACACCTTGCCGGCGATTTCCGATTTCACCGCGACGCTGGCCATCGATTCACTCCCCTGATGCAGGCGGATTCTTCGACGGCCGGCCCCGCCAGATCAAGTCTGCGCTGCAGGCCGCCCGCGCCGGGCGAAATCGCGCTACAAGCCGCCCGATGAACGACATCGTCCACCCCGAGGCCCAGGACTGCCCGCGCTGCGGCAAGCCGGCCGGTCTGTGCGTCTGCGCCGCGTTGGCCACCATCGACAATCGCGTCGAGCTGCTGGTGCTGCGCCACCCGCAGGAGCAGGACCGCGAGTTGGGGACCGCGGGCATCCTCTGCCGGCAGCTCCAGCGCGCGACACTGCGCACCGGCCTGTCCTGGCCCAATCTCGCCAAGGCGCTGGGCCGGCCGGCAGAGACGCGGCGCTGGGGCACGCTCTATCTCGGCACCCGCACCCAGGCGCCGGCACCCGACGCACCGCCGCTGCTGGCGGTCGACGCCGAAGGCGCCGAGCTTGCTGACCAGGAAGGGGTGCTGGGCGGCCTGGAGGGGCTGATCCTGCTCGACGGCAACTGGGCGCAGGCCAAGGCGCTGTGGTGGCGCAACGCCTGGCTGCTGAAGACCCGGCGGCTGGTGCTCAATCCGCGCGCGCCCTCGCTCTATGGCGATCTGCGGCGCGAGCCCCGGCGCGAGAGCGTCTCGACCCTGGACGCCGGCGCGCTCGCCCTGTCGATCCTGGAAGGCCGGCCGCAGATCGTGGCGCCGATGCTCGAGCCGCTGCGCCTGCTGCTGCGCAAGGTCCGCGACAGCGGTGCGCGGCCCAAGACGCCGGACCGACGGCGGCGCAGAAGACGACAGTGAAACGCGACTGTCATCCCGAGCGCAGCGAGGGATCCAGACAGCTTCCCTGGATCCCTCGCTGCGCT
>JAKOWB010000258.1 GCA_029781795.1 Pseudomonadota bacterium
CGCGCAGCAGCGCCCAGACCAGGTAGCCGAGCAGCCCGAGGGCGACCAGACCGCCCAGGATGTAGTCGCCGGTCATGGCTAGAGCCGCTCGGCGCCGCGCACCGCCAGCGCGAAGAGCAGAAAGATTCCGACGCCCAGCGCCAGATAGAGGAGATCGGCCATGGCAGCCTCCTTGCGGTTCGATTGCAAGGTGGGGCGCCCCGGCGTCAGGGCGCCATGCGGAAGGCGCCGGCGCGGCGTAAGGAACGCGTAAAGCCCGTCAGGCCGCGCGCTGCAGGCTGGCGGCGGCGACGAGGTCGAGCCAGTTGGCGAAGAAGCGCCGGGCCGCGGGGCGCCAGGTGGCGGGCGGACGCTCCAGCATGCCGGCGGCGAGGCCGGGCGACAGCAGGCCGACCGGCGGGCGCGCCGGCAGGCCGGCCTCGCGGTCGCGCAGGTACTCGCGCAGCAGCGTGTCGCCGTCGTACTCCAGGTGATTGAACATGGCGAAGGCACGGCGCGGCGCGTCCTCCACCAGGCAGGGGCCGCTCTCGGGACTGCTGGCCAGCAGGGCCAGGCCCTTGCCGGCCGGCAACTCGGCGGCGCGGATCGAGGTGTGGCGCGACACCGGCACGGCGAAGCCGCGGTCGAGGCCGCGCAGCAGTGGATGACCCTGCCAGGAGACCTGCTGCTGATAGACGCCGGACAGCTTCTCGGGCAGCAGGTGCTTCTCCACGCCATGCGCGTGATGCAGCAGCGCCTGTCCGGCCCAGCAGATCGCCAGCGTGCTGCCGACCCGCTCCGCCGCCCAGTCGAAGATCTCCGTCAGCGCCCGCCAGTAGGTGACCTCGGTGAACTCCAGGCGCTCGAGCGGCGCGCCGGTGATGATGAGGGCATCGAGCTGCAGCGCCGGCGTCCAGGTGCGATAGAAGGCCTGCAGGTACTCGATCGAGGTGCTCTCGCTGCGATAGCCCGGCGGCAGCAGGAAGACCGGTTCGACCATGCGCCAGCCGCTGCCCAGGACGCGCGCGAACTGCACGTCGGTGACGGTCTTGCGCGGCAGCAGGTTCATCAGGCCGACGCGCAGCGGCCGCCCGCCGCAGCAACCGCGGCTCGCCGCCGGCGAGAGCAGAGGCAGGCCCTCGTGCGTCAGCGCCGCGGCGGCGGGGTGGTTCTCGGGCAAGAGGAGCGGCTTGGGTCGGGCCTTCGGGTGTTGGAGAAGGGCCGGCCCCGGGGTGGGGGGAGAACCCCGGGGCCGGTTCGGGTGGCCTTAGGCAGCCAGCGCGGGGCTGCCGGCGGCCTCCAGCGCCTGGTCGAGGTCGGCCAGGATGTC
>JAKOWB010000274.1 GCA_029781795.1 Pseudomonadota bacterium
TTGGAGTCCAGCTACTTCGCGAGGCAGAAAGCCTAGGAATGTATATCGATGTTAGTCACCTTAACGATGAGGGCCTAAAAGATGTCTTGCGGTTTTATGAAAAGCCAGTCATTGCCTCACATTCAAATTGTAGGGCCTTGGCGCGATCCATGCGAAATCTCACGGATGAACAGATATTACAAATAGCTAGTAGTGGCGGCACTCATCCGCTACGAGGGGCCGAAGGGCGGCCCCGGCATGCGCGAGATGCTCTCCACCACGGCCGCGCTCTATGGCCAGGGCGTCGGCGACAAGATGGCACTGATCACCGACGGCCGTTTCAGCGGCGCGACGCGCGGCTTCTGCATCGGCCACGTCGGGCCCGAGGCGGCGGTCGGCGGCGCCATCGGCCTGATCAGGGACGGCGACATCATCGACATCGACGCCGAGGCCGGGACGCTCTCGGTACGCCTCAGCGACGCCGAGCTGGCCGAGCGCCGCAAGGCCTGGACGCCGCGTGGCCACGACTACAACAGCGGCGCCATCTTGAAGTACGCCCAACTCGTCAGCTCGGCCGAGAAGGGCGCCGTGACGCACCCCGGCGGCAAGGCGGAGACCCACTGCTACGCGGATATCTGACAGCCTGCCCTGCGCTCTGAACCCTCTCCCATGCGCAGCATGGGGGAGGGCAGGGAGGGGGCGGTCGTCAGGTCGTTTCCAGGCAACTCAAGCAACAAGGCGAAAGCCCCCTCCCGACCTTCCCCGCTTCGCGGGAGAGGAGCAGGGTGAACGGAGGGGCTCGGCATCATGTCCTCACCCCATCACCGCCTCGCGCTTCTGACGCTGATCACCGCCACCTTCTTCACCTCGACGGCCGGGGTGCTGATGCGCTGGATCGAGCAGGCGGACGGCTGGACCGTGCTGTTCTGGCGCGCGCTCTTCTGTTCGGCGACGCTGCTGGTCTGGCTCGCCATCCGCTACGGGCGGGGGCTGCCGCGCGCCTACCTCGCCACCGGCTGGACCGGGGTGATGATGACGGTCAGCTTCGTGCTGGCGACCATCACCTTCATCTTCGCGCTGATCGAGACCACGGTGGCCAAGGTGGTGCTGATCAACGGCATGACGCCCTTCGTCGCCGCCATCCTGGCCTGGGCGACGCTGGGCGAGCGGGTGGCGCGCTCGGCCGTGCTCTTCATGCTGGTCGCCGTCGCCGGCATCGCCGTCATGGTGGGGCACAGCCTGGACAGCGGCCGCCTGGCCGGCGACCTGCTGGCCTTCGCCTGCTGCCTCACCACCGCCGCCATGTACGTCGCCATGCGCCGGCGCACGCAGATCGACCAGGTGCCGGCCATCCTGGCGGCCAGCCTGGCGGTGGCGCTGATCGCAGCCCTCATCGCGCCGGGGCTGGCGGTCACCGGTCACGACCTGCTGGTCTGCGCCGCGCTCGGCTGCCTGCAGCTCGGCGTGCAGTACATCCTGGTCGCCTGGGCGGCGCGGCAGCTCCCGGCCGCCGAGACGGCGCTGACCGCGCGCATGACCATCGTGCTGGGGCCGCTCTGGGCCTGGCTGGGCGCCGGCGAGGTGCCCTCCAACCCGACGCTCTGGGGCGGCGCGCTGGTGGTCGCCGCCATCCTGGGCAACGGCCTCTGGTCCTTGCACCTCAGCCGCGCCGCCGCCAAGGTGGCGCCGGTCACCTGACAGGAGAAGCTGTCTTGCGCATCGCCGTCGGCGGGTTCCACCACGAGACCAATACCTTCGCGCCCTCCAAGGCCGACCTTGCGGCCTTCACCACGCCGGGCGGCTGGCCGGCGCTCTGTCGCGGCGAACAGCTCTTCGCCGCCACCGCCGGCATCAATCTGCCGGTCACCGGCTTCGTCGAGGCGGCGCGCGCCGCCGGCCACACGCCGCTGCCGCTGGTCTGGGGCAACGCCACGCCGAGCAACGTGGTGACCGAGGAGGCCTACGAGACCATCGTCGGGCAGATGCTGGAGGATCTCGCCCGCATCGAGGCGCCGGACGCGCTCTACCTTGACCTGCACGGCGCCATGGTGACCGAGCACCTGGAGGACGGCGAGGGCGAGCTGCTGGCCCGCGTGCGCACGCTGGTTGGCGACAAGCTGCCGGTCATCGTCTCCTTCGACCTGCACGCCAACATCACGCCCGAGATGGTGGCGCTGTCCGACGGTCTGGTCGGCTTCCGCACCTATCCGCACGTCGACATGGCGGCGACCGGCGCCCGTTCCTTCCGCTTCCTGAAGCGCTTGCTGGAGCAGGGGGACCTGACCCACAAGGCCTTCCGCCAGATCCCCTTCCTGATCCCGCTGACCGCCGGCTGCACCATGATCGAGCCGGCGAAGAGCCTCTACAACCACCTGGGCAAGCTGGAGCGCGCGCACGGCTGCGAGCTCTCCTTCGCCTGCGGCTTCGCGCCGGCCGACATCTATCACTGCGGCCCGGCGGTGGTGGCCTATGGCCCCAATCAGGCCGCCGTGGACGACGCGGCCGATGCGCTAGAGGCCGACGTGCTGGCCGCCGAGGCGGCCTTCGGCAGCCGCATCTACAGCCCGGAAGAGGCGGTGACCTTCGCCAAGGAGGAGGCGCGCATCCTGGGCAAGACCATCGTCATGGCCGACACGCAGGACAATCCCGGCGCCGGCGGCAACGGCGACACCAACGGCCTGCTGCGCGCGCTGGTGGAGCGCCAGGCGAGCGGCGCGGTGCTGGGCCTGCTGATCGACCCGGAGAGCGCCGCGCAGGCGCACCATCTGGGCGAGGGCGGCGTCGGCCGCTTCAGGCTGGGTGGCAAGTCCGGTCTGCCGGGCCACGCGCCCTTCGAGACCGATGCGCTGGTGGTGAAGCTGGGCGACGGTGCCTTCACCTGTACCGGCCCCTTCTACGAGGGCGCGCGCATGCAGCTCGGTCCCATGGCGCTGCTGCAGACCGGCGGCGTGCAGGTCGTGGTGGCCAGCCGCAAGACCCAGGCGGCCGACCAGGAGATGTTCCGCTGCCTCGGCGTCGAGCCGGCGGACCGGCCGATCGTGGCCCTCAAGTCCTCGGTGCACTTCCGCGCCCACTTCCAGCCCATCGCCGGCGCGGTGATCGTGGTGGCGGCACCGGGCCCCAATCCGGTCGACCACCTGAAGCTCGACTACAAGCGCCTGCGCCCCGGCGTGCGCCTCATGCCGGGCGGGCCGCTCTCCGCCTGAAGGGCTTGGTGAGGCGCTTCCAGGGCGAGCGCAGGACGCGCGGCGTGCGCGTCTGGTCGGCGACCAGGCGGGCCAGCAGTTCCGGGTCCCTGGCGATCAGGTAGTCGTAACCCTCGAGGTAGCGCAGCAGGAAGCTGCCGCCGTCCGCCGGCGTCGCCCGCCCCTCGGCGTCGTAGCCGGCCAGCGTGCGTTTCAGCGGCCTGACCTCGTGCCGGGCCATGAGGCGCCGGGCGTGGCGGCGCATGGCTTCCTGTGCGATCGGATCGCGTTGCCCGCCGCTGGGCCGCGTGTGGGTCACCCGCACCTCGTCGAAGATGTAGATGCCGCGGCGGTCCAGGATCTCTGCCCAGATCATGTCGACGCCGAAGGCCCAGCCCTTGGCGTTGAGGGCGAAGGTCGGCAGCAGGCGCTCCAGCACGTCGCGGCGGAAGCAGGGCATCATCAGCTCGACATAGCTCGTCGCGCGCGCCGCGAAGGCGCGGTTGTGCATGGTGATGGCGAAGGCGAAGTGCGAATCGGCCGACAGCGCCGGTGCCGCCAGCGCCGCGTCGTACTGACGACAGAGCGCGAAGAGGCGGGCGATGTCCTCGGCCGTCGTTGCCAGGTCGTCGTCCGGCAGCCAGACATAGTCATAGTCGCGCCAGCGCGGGTCTTCCGTCAGGTGCGCGTGCAGGCCGTCGAACTTGAAGCCAAGCCTTACCGGCGGCCAGTCCGCCGCGCCGGCCTGCCAGGGCGAAAGCTGCAGGTCCCAGCCGGCGGCGGCGGCGCCTTTGCGCCAGGCCGGGTGCAGCGAACCGGCGCCGCTGCGCAGGATCGCCAGCCCGCGCGGCGCGCTCAAGGCCGGCGGCTCCAGCGCGGCCAGTGCAGGTTCTGTGCGAGGCGGCGCCAGCCGCGGCGCGGGATGCGCGGGCGCTCCACCTGGTCCTTGATGGTGCGGCGGAACATCCAGGGCTGCGCTTCGATCACGTAGCTGTATCCTTGCAGGTAGCGCAGCAGGAAGGGACCCTCGTCAGCCTCGTGCAGGCGGCCGTCGGCGTCCCAGGCGCGCAGCGTGCGCCGCAGCGGTCGCAGACCATGCCGTGCCATCAGGTCCTGCATGGCGTTGTAGAGCTCGAGGTCCAGCGCCTTGTTGCGCAGCGCGCCGACCGGGCGCGCGTGGCGCACCGTGATGCGGTCGAAGATCCAGTTGTCGCGGTACCGCAGCGGCGCGGCCCAGAGCCAGCTCAGGCCCCAGCCGGCGCCGCGGTGGCTGAGGCCGAAGGTCGGCAGCACCTGCGCCAGGAAATCGCGACGGAAGACCGGCGCCATGACCTCGACGAAGCTCGTCTCGCGTTCCGCGAAGCTGCGGTTCGCCAGCGTGATGATGTAGCTCCAGTAGGAATCCTCGGTCAGCGCGGGCTGCGCCAGCGGCGCGTTGCGCGCGCGGCAGGCGTCGAACAGCGCCGCGATGGCATCGCCATCGGTCTCCAGGTCGTCATCGGGCAGCCAGATGTAGTCGTAGTCCTGCCAGCGCCGGTCCGCCGCCAGGTAGCGGGCGAGGCCGTCCCACTTGTGACCTGGAATGACCGGCGGCCAAGCGGCGTCGCCGGCCTGATAGGGCACCAGCTGCAGGTCCCATTCGGCAGTGCGAGCGCCCTGCCGCCAGCGGTCGTGCAGCGAGTTCCTGCCGCAGCGGACGATGACGAGTCCGCGTCCCGCCTCAGCCATGACGGGCGATCCAGGCGCGCGCGCCCTGCAGCGACTGGTTGATGACCTGGTCCATGTCGAGGTAGCGGAAGGTGCCGCAGCGGCCGATGAAGGTCAGCTTCGGCTCGTTGCGCGCCAGGGCGGCATAGCGGCGGTAGAGCCGGTCGCTGGCACCGGCGCTGTCGCGCAAAGGGTAGAAGCGCTCGCCGCCGTTGTCGGCGGGATCGCAGGGTTCCTCCAGGGTCACTGTCTTCTCCGCCGTCCGGCCGTCGTGGTGGCCGGGCAGCTTGCTCCAGTCGGATTCTCGCGTATAGGGCGAGGCATCCGTGAGATTGACCTGGGCGGTCGGCCCCAGGTGATAGCCTGCGGCCACGGTCCGGTTGTGGAAGCGCAGCGAACGGTAGGGCAGGGCGCCATACGCGGCGCCGAAGTAGTCGTCTATCGCCATCGAGGTGAAGCAGTGCCGCACGCCCGCGAGGTCGGCGCGATCGAAGGGGCGATTGAGGGTCACGCGGATGGCGGGGTGGTCCAGCATCGACCGGACCACCTGGGTGTAGCCCTCGACCGGCAGGACCTGGAAGCGCTCGGACAGGAAGTAGCGATCCTCGTCGTCGTGGCGGATCGGCACGCGGGCAACCACCGCCGCGTCCAGCTCCTCCAGCGGACGGCCCCACATCTTCAGCGAATAGGGGCGGTAGAAGAGGTCGGTGAGGCGCCGGCCGATGCGGGCGTAGAGATGCTCGGCGGCATTGCGCGGCTTGTCGCAGGGCACGGCGATGCGGGCCAGATGCGCTGCCACGGCGGCGGTGTCGCGGTACGCCGTGCCGAAGATCCCGTTCACCGTGACGCGGTTGATCGGCAGCGGCAGGCAGCCGATGCCCGCGACCAGTGCAGTGACGCGGTGCTCATAGGGCTGGAAGCGGCCGAAGCGCCGAAGCCAGGTCATCACGCGGCTGTTGCTGGTGTGAAACAGGTGCGGTCCAAAGACGTGCCGTCGGGTGCCGGTCCGGTCGACCAGATCGAGGGCGGTGCCCGCGAGATGGGATCGGCGGTCGATGACCTCGACCCCCCAGCCGGCCTCCGCCAGGGTCCGGGCATAGGTGGCGCCGGCGAAACCCGCCCCGACGACCAGGATGCTGCCACGCCTCAGGATACCGGTTCCCTTGCCGCATTGCACAATCGCGCACGCACGCTAGCACCGGCGCGCGGCCCCTGACGAGCCGCCGCCGCTTGGCGAAAGACTCGACGGCGCGCCCGGAAGCAGCGACCTTCCAGGGGAAACGGAGCAAGAGTCGAGGTATGCGATGAAAGGCCAGAGTTCCCGACTGCCACTGGGTGTCGCGCCCCGCGGCGGGCCGATCCAGGTCTTCCTGGCGAAGAGCGGAACGCCGCGCCGTCCGCGCGTCGCGCGCGGCGAGGGCATCTACCTCTGGGACGACGAGGGGCGGCGCTACATCGACGTTTCCTCCGGGCCGGTCGCCAACAACCTGGGCAGCGGCAACCCGCGGGTGCTGGCGGCCATGCGTCGCCAGGCCGAGGCCGTGGCCTTCGCCTTTCCAGGCCAGTTCGAAAGCGAGGCGAACGAGCAGCTCGCCGATCTGCTGACGCAGCTCGCCGGACCGGGCCTGGAGCGCGCCTTCTTCGTCTCCGGCGGCAGCGAGGCGACGGAGACGGCGATCAAGTTCTGCCGGCAGTACTGGCTGGCCATGGGCCAGCCGCAACGCTGCAAGGTGATCGGCCGCGAGCCGGGCTACCACGGCGGTACCCTTGGGGCCCTGGCGGTCACCGGCGACGAGCACCAGCACCGGGTCTTCGGCCCGCTGCTGAAGCCCATGCCAAAGGTCCCGACCCCCTTCACCTACCGCCTGCCGCCGAACCACACGGCCGAGTCCTATGCCCGGCACTGCGCGCAGGCGCTGGAGCAGCGCATCCTCGATGAGGGGCCGGAGAGCGTGATGGCCTTCATCATGGAGCCGGTCGGCGGCCTCGCCACCGGCGCCCTGGTGGCCGAGGACATCTACTTCACCCTGGTGCGGCAGATCTGCGACCGCCACGGCGTCCTGCTGATCTTCGACGAGGTGATGAGCGGCGCCGGGCGGACCGGCAAGTTTCTCGCCGCCGAGCATTGGCCGGATTGTCGGCCGGATCTGGTGATCCTGGCCAAGGGCATCGCCGCGGGCTACACGCCGATGGGCTGCCTGCTGGCGCCGGCCGACAAGGTCAAGCTGGTGGCCGATGCCGGCGGCTTCATGAACGGCTTCACCTACTTCGCCAATCCGCTGTCCTGTGCCGTGGGCCATGCCGTGCTGCGGGAGGTGGTGGAGCAGGACTTGATCGTCAACGCAGCCACCCGCGGCGCCGAGCTGAAGGCGGCGCTGGAAGGCATCGCCAGCCGCAGTGCCATCGTCGGCGACGTGCGTGGCAAGGGCCTGCTGCTGGCGATGGAGCTGGTCGCCGACAAGGCGAGCAAGGCACCGATCCCGCTGCCGCTCCTGGCGCCGGCGCGCTTCCAGGCCATCGCCATGGAGCAGGGCCTGGCGGTCTATTGCCGGCGCACCAGCGAGGGCGCCTATGGCGACTGGCTGATGATCTCGCCCCCGCTGATCGTGACCGCCGCCCAGGTGTCGGAGATCGCCGCCGGGCTGGAGCAGGCGCTCGCCGCCTACGAGCGCGAGCTGCGCGGCCAGGGCGTGGTGGCCTGACGCCTTGCAGCGGCGGGAAAGCCGCGCCGCGTGTTCGGCCGGCGATGCTCAATCCCAGGGCCCGCGGCGCCCGCGGTGCTCGTCGCGCGGGCGCTGGCCGGCCGAAGGCGCGCGGCTGCGGGCCCGGCCGAGCGCGATCACCCGGGTCGGCGGCTGGCGGCCCCACAAAGGCGTGTCGCGGTACTTGAAGAAGGCGACCGTGGCGGCGCCTTCCACGAAGCCGGCAATGTGCGCGACCCAGGCCACGCCGTCCTCGTCGCCGCCCAGCGCGACGAACTGGAAGCCGAACCAGACCAGCAGCAGTACCCAGGCCGGCAGGCGCAGCGGCAGCAGGAAGACCAGCACGATGATGCGGGCGAAGGGGTGCAGCAGCAGGTAGGCGCCGAGCACGGCCGAGATGGCGCCCGAGGCGCCGATCAGCGGCACGGGGCTGGCCGGGTCCAGCGAGGCGTGGGCCAGGCCGGAGGCGACGCCGCCCAGCAGGTAGAAGGCGACGAAGCGCAGGTGCCCCATCGCGTCCTCGACGTTGTCGCCGAAGATCCAGAGGAACAGCATGTTGCCGAGCAGGTGGTCCCAGCTGCCGTGCAGGAACTGGTAGCTCACCAGCGTCAGCCAGGAGGGCAGGTGCGGCAGGCCGTCGGCCAGATCGGCATCGCCGAGCAGCACCGAGGGGATCAGCCCGTAGCCATAGACCAGGTCGCCGGCATCGGCGCGCCCCTGGCCCTGCTGCAGGATGAAGACGCAGAAATTGACGAAGATCAGGCCCCAGGTGATCCAGGGCGTCTCGATATGCTGCCGTCTGTTGTCGTCGCCGAGCGGCAGGAAAGGCATGGGCTAGGCCCCGGCCTTGGCCTTGCGCGCCGCCGCTTCCTCCTTGCGGCGCGCCAGGTCGGCCTGCAGCGCCTTGATCGCGCCGCTGGTGGGTGCATAGGCCTTCAGCGTCTCCTGCACGCCGGGCGGCAGGGCCTTGCGGTCGAACAGCGCCACCATGCCCGATGGCGTGCCGAGCAGCAGTTGCCCGCTCCAGCCGCTCATCCGCACCACCTCTTTCATGGCGTCGAAGAGATTGAAGGTCTGCACGTCGTGGAACAGCACGATGGCGCCGGGGCGGAGGAAGGGCTTTACGGCCTGGAAATCCTCGATCGCCGAGGCGTTGGTGTGGTTGCCGTCGATCAATGCCAGGTCGATAGCGCCGCCGAGCTGCTCGCTCACCATCTGCGGCACGTCGCGCGGCGAGACGCCGCGCAAGGCGCGGGCGTTCAGCCGCTCCTCCTGCGCGATCAGATTGGTCAGCACCATCCCGGCGTTGGTGTCGGCGGTGAAGCAGGCGTCGATGGCGATGACCCGGCTGCGCGGGCTCATCAGCGCCAGCGCCAGGGTCGACCAGCCGAAGGAATTGCCGATGATGAAGATGTTGGGCGGGCGCCAGCCGGCCAGCAGGCACTCCAGGAAATAGAGCTCTTGCTGGGCGATGCCGAGGTTGCGGGTCGAGGCCTGGCCATCGCGCAGCAGCCAGGTGAAGGCCACGTCGCGCCAATTGCCGAAGTGCGGCGGGAAGAGGCCGGTGGTGATCTCATAGCCGCGCCGCTCATAGAGCGCGACCAGCCGCGGAAAGACCGGCATCGGTGAAAAGTCCCCCAGTCCGGCGTCAGAGTGCCCCTCCGGCCTGCCGCCTGTCGAGGGGCGGCTCAAGTGCCGCGGGTGAAGATTTCGAGATGAAGCGGCAGCAGCTCGCCCATCCAGATCGCGCGGTCGCGGTGGTCTTCCAGGTCCTGCCCGGTGTTGGGGTGGGTGAAGACGGTTAGACCCCCGCGGTGCAGGGCGAGCCAGGGGATGACCTGGCCGAACTTTTCCGGCGGCACGGTGAGCTGGCAGCTCCAGCGCGGATGCGGCCCGACCAGCTTCTCGTGCACCCTGCCCATGGCGATGCCGAACCGGTCGCGGACCGCCTCGCAGAGCGCGCGAGCCTGCTCCACCCTGGCGGCGTCGAAGTAGACGTGGGCGTGGAAATCCTGGATCTCGGGCATCGTCGCGCTCCTGCGGCTGCGGGACCATGCTGCCCTGCCGGGGGCGGGCCGGGAAGGGGCCCGGGCTTGGCGGCGCCGGCCCGCCGTGCTTTAACCGGCGCCGGATTGCAACGCCAAGGCACGAGAAGCGGTATGGCTCTGATCGAAGGCAAGACGGGTCCCTGGGAAATGGTCATCGGGCTGGAGGTCCACGCCCAGGTGGTGTCGAACGCCAAGCTTTTTTCCGGCGCCGCCACCGCCTTCGGGGCCGAGCCCAATACCCAGGTCTCGCTGGTCGACGCCGCCATGCCCGGCATGCTGCCGGTGCTGAACGGCGAGTGCGTGGCCCAGGCGGTGCGCACCGGCCTTGGCCTCAAGGCGAAGATCAACCTGCGCTCGGTCTTCGAGCGCAAGAACTACTTCTATCCCGACCTGCCGGCCGGCTATCAGATCAGCCAGTACAAGGAGCCGATCGTCGGCGAGGGCACCATCTCGATCGACCTGGCCGACGGCAGCAGCCGCGAGATCGGCATCGAGCGCCTGCACCTGGAGCAGGACGCCGGCAAGTCGCTGCACGACCAGAACCCCAACGCCACCTACATCGACCTGAACCGGGCCGGCGTGGCGCTGATGGAGATCGTCTCCAAGCCTGACCTGCGCTCGCCCGAGGAGGCCGGCGCGTACCTCCGCAAGCTGCGCGCCATCCTGCGCTACCTCGGCACCTGCGACGGCAACATGGAGGAGGGCTCCATGCGCGCCGACGTGAACCTGTCGCTGCGCCGCCCCGGCGCGCCGCTGGGCACGCGCACCGAGACCAAGAACGTCAACTCCATCCGCTTCGTGCAGCAGGCCATCGAGTACGAGGCGCGCCGCCAGCTCGAGATCCTGGAGGAGGGCGGCAGCATCGTGCAGGAGACGCGGCTGTTCGACGGTACCACCGGCCGTTCGCGCTCGCTGCGCTCCAAGGAGGAGGCACACGACTACCGCTACTTCCCCGACCCCGACCTGCTGCCGCTGGAGCTGGAGCAGGGCTGGGTCGACGAGCTGGCCAGGCACCTGCCGGAGCTGCCGGACGAGAAGCGCGCCCGCTTCGTCGAGCAGTACAAGCTGACCCCCTACGAGGCCGGCGTGCTGGTCGCCGACCAGGAGACCGGCGTCTTCTTCGAGGCCGTGGCCAAGGGCCGCGACGGCAAGACCGCGGCCGCCTGGGTCATGGGCGACTACTTCGCCTTCCTCAACAAGTCGGGCGGCACGCTGGCCGACGCCAAGGTGGACGCCGCCAAGCTGGGCGGGCTGCTCGACCTGCTGGCGGACGGCACGCTCTCGGGCCGCCTGGCCAAGGAAGTGCACGAGGAGATGTGGACCACCGGCGAGAGCGCCGCCCAGGTGGTCGAGCGCAAGGGCTTGAAGCAGGTCAGCGACGCCGGCGCCATCGGCGCCATCGTCGCCGAGGTGCTGGCCAAGAACCCGGACCAGGCGCAGCAGATGAAGGACGGCAATCCCAAGGTCGTCGGCTGGCTGGTCGGGCAGGTCATGAAGGCCAGCCAGGGCAAGGCCAACCCGGCCATGGTGAACAAGCTGCTGAAAGAGCAGCTGGGGCTCTAGCGGTCGGTTTCTTCGTTCTGCGTCATAGCTGCCGTGCCAGCGGCTGCAGCCGTTTCGCACTTGCACAATTTCTTTCTGGACCTTAATGTCCATTAAGAATTCAGCCGGGCCCCCGTGGGTCCGGCTTTCTTGACCCGATTTATTGGACACTCGTGTCCATGTACGTTGAGAAAGGCTCCGCCCCATGCGCAAGCGCATCCTGACCGCCCTGGCGGTCCTGGCCCTCGCTGCCGGCGGCTGGTTCGGCTGGCAGTGGTGGAGCGAGGGGCGCTTCATCGAGAGCACCGACAACGCCACGATCGACAGCGACATCACGGTGATCGCGCCCAAGGTCGCCGGCTACATCGCGACGCTCCCGGTGGCCGAGAATCAAAGCGTCAAGAAGGGCGAGGTCATCCTGACCCTCGACGACGCCGACTTCCGCGCCGCCGTGGCCGCGGCCGAGGCCGACCTTGCCGCCAAGCAGGCGGCGGTGGCCGAGCGCGCGGCGGCGATCGCCCAGCAGGAGGCCGCGCTGCACGAGCTGGAGGCCGCCGTGACCAGCGCCGAGGCGGAGCAGGAGCGCGCCGCCGCCGACCTCGACCGCTACAAGCGCCTGATGGACGCCAAGGCGGCCTCGCAGCAGCGCTACGAGCAGGCGCTGTCGGACCAGCGCAAGGCCGACGCCGAACTGGCGCAGGCCAAGGCCGGCCTGCAGAGCGGCCAGGCGCAGCTTGGCGTGCTGAAGGCCAGCAAGCTGCAGGCCGACGCCGAGGTGAAGGCGGCCGAGGCCGACCTGCAGTCGGCCAGGCTGGACCTGGAGAACACCGTGATCCACGCGCCCGTCGACGGCGTGGTCGGCAACCGCGGCGCCGAGGTCGGCGCCTACCTGCGTGCCGGCGCCCAGGCCATGGTCGTGGTGCCGCTACCCGACGTCTATGTCGTGGCGAACTTCAAGGAAACGCAGATCGGCGCGATCCGCCCGGGCCAGACGGTCAAGGTCACGGTCGACGCCTATCCCGGCCTGGAACTGACGGGCACGGTCGAGTCCTTCGCTCCGGCCTCGGGCTCGATGTTCAGCCTGCTGCCGCCGGAGAACGCGACCGGCAACTTCACCAAGATCGTGCAGCGCCTGCCGGTGCGCATCGCCCTCCAGGTGCCGCCGGACATGGCCCAGCAGCTCATGCCGGGCCTGTCGGTCGAGGTGGCGGTCGATACCCGCACGGGCGATCCCGCCGCCAGCCTGGCCGAGATCTCGCTGTTCAAGAGCGCGGCGGCGGCGGAGGCCCGGTGAGCGCCGTCGTCCGCCGCGACGAGACCCTGCCGGCCGGGACAGCCCCCGCGCCGGACGCGACGCTGCGCGCCGATCCGCCGGCGCCGGCGAACGATCCGGCGAAGGCGCTGGCGCCCTTGGGCAGCCGGCCGGCGACCCGGGCCGAGGGCCTGGGATTCCTCGCCATGGTCTTCGGCATGTTCATGGCGATCCTGGACATCCAGATCGTCTCCTCCTCGATCGCCGAGATCCGCGCCGGCCTCTCGGCCAGCGTCGACGAGATCTCGTGGGTGCAGACCGCCTACCTCATCGCCGAGGTGGTGATGATCCCGCTGTCGGGCTTCCTCTCGCGGGTGCTCTCGACACGCGTGCTCTACGTGCTCTCGGTCTCGACCTTCACCCTGGCCAGCGCCGGTTGCGCCATGGCGACCTCGATCGACGCCATGATCGTGCTGCGCGCGCTGCAGGGCTTCCTCGGCGGGGCGATGATCCCCACCACCTTCGCCGCCGCCTACATGATCTTCCCGCCGCACAAGCGGAACGTGATGAGCGTCGTCATCGGCCTGGTGGCGACCATGGCGCCGACCATCGGGCCGACCTTGGGCGGCTACCTGACCCAGGTCTTCTCCTGGCACTGGCTCTTCCTGATCAACGTGATCCCTGGCGTCATCGTCGCCTTCGCGGTCTGGGCCTCGCCGCCGATCGACAAGCCGAACCGCGGCCTGCTGAAGGGCTTCGACACCCTGGGCCTCGCCGCCATGGCGGTCTTCCTCGGCTCGCTGGAATACGTGCTGGAAGAGGGGCCGGGCGACGACTGGTTCGACGACGGCACCATCACCCTGCTCGCCATCGCCTCGGTGATCGGCGCGGTGATCTTCTTCTGGCGCTCGGTCACCTACCGCAACCCGATCGTCGACCTGACGGCATTCGCCAACCGCAACTTCGCCAGCGGCTCGGTCTTCTCCTTCGCCGTCGGCATCGGGCTCTACGGCATGGTCTACCTGCTGCCGCTCTACCTCGGCACGGTCCGGGGCCTCAATTCGCTGCAGATCGGCGAGATCCTTTTTGTCACCGGCCTGACGCAGTTCCTCACCGCGCCGATCGCCGGCACGCTGGGCCGCAAGCTGGACCCGCGCATCCCGCTGGCCATCGGCTTCGCCATGATGGCGGTCTCCACCTGGCTGCTCAGCCACCTGACCGCCGACTGGGACTTCTACGAGCTGATGGCGCCGCAGATGCTGCGCGGCGCCGGGGTGATGATCGCCATGATCCCGGTGAACGCGCTGGCGCTGGGGACCCTGCCGCCGGAGAAGCTGAAGAGCGCGTCCGGCCTCTACAACCTGATGCGCAACCTGGGCGGCGCGGTCGGCCTGGCGGCGCTGAACACGCTGCTCAGCAACCGCGAGCAGCTGCACTGGAGCCGCCTCGCCGAGCAGGTGAACCCCGCCCGCCCCGGTGTGCGGGACATGCTGGACGGCCTGGCGCAACGCCTGGCCGACCAGGGTGTCGCCGACCCCGAGGGCGGCGCCCTGCGACTCGTCGGCCACATGGTCCAGACCCAGTCCTATGTCATGAGCTATGCCGACGCCTTCACCGTGCTGACCTGGATGTTCATCGGCGCGGCGGGCATCATTCCCTTTGTGCGCAAGCCGCGACGCGCCGGCGCCGCGGCCGGAGGAGGCCACTGATGGACGCACTCGTATCCGAATTCCGCCCCCGCCCGCAGCGCGGCCGGCCGCCCGATCCGAAGAAGCGCGAAGCGATCCTGGAGGCGGCAAGGCGGCAGTTCCTGGCGCAGGGCTACGACGCCAGCCTGGAGGCCGTGGCGGCCGACGCCCAGGTGTCGCGCCAGACCATCTACAACCTCTATGGCGGCAAGGACGAGCTCTTCGTCGCCGTGCTGGCCAACCGGGCGGAGCAGCTGACGGCGCCCCTGGCCACGGCTTCGGACGCGGTCGGTCCGCGTGCCGTGCTGACCGAGCTGGCGCGCCGCTTCGGCGATGCGATCCTTTCGCCCGAATCGGTGCAGTTCCAGCGCGCCGTGATCGCCTGCGCCCAGCGTTTCCCCAAGCTGGCCAAGTCCTTCTACGAGGCCGGCCCGGCCAAGACCCTGACGCGCCTGGCCAACTACCTGGAGGCGGAGACCCGGCGCGGCCGCATGGCGGTGACCGACCCGGCGCTGGCGGCCGAGCAGTTCATGGGCATGCTGAAGGGCAACATGCACACGCGCCTCATGTTCTGCGAGGACGTGAAGATCGCGCCCGAAGAGGTCGAGCGGCGCATCGCCTACTGCGTGGAGAGCTTCCTGAAGGCGCACGGGCGCTAGACGGCCGGCAGACGACTGCCTAGGGTGCCGCCACGGTGGCGCGTAAGGGCGGTTAGCTCAGCGGTAGAGCATCTCGTTTACACCGAGAGGGTCGGGGGTTCGAAACCCTCACCGCCCACCATGCCGTCCGGGACGCCGTTGTATTCCGTTTTGATAACAATCTTGACGGACCTCCATACAGGCGTATCGTCACCTGTGATCTCATTTGGTGGCGGCGAGGGGAAATGCTGGAAGCGGACGGCAGGGCGCGGTCTCAGGTGACCCGGGCGCGCATCATCGAAGCGACGGTCGCCTGCCTCGTACGGGGCGGCTTCAGCAATACCACCATGCGTTCGGTCGCGGCCGGCGCCGGCACCTCGGTCGGCGCGGTGCAGTACCACTTCCCGACCAAGCAGGACCTGCTGATCGAGACCCTGACCGAGATCTTCCAGGAGGTCGTGCTGCGCCTTGGCGAACTGGGCAAGGTGACCGGCAGCGAGTACGACCGGGCGCGGCGCATCGTGCGCACCCTCTGGAGTTTCTATCAGGGCGAGCGCTTTTTGGCGGCCAGCGAGATCCTGCTCGGCACGCGCATGGAGCCGCAGGCCACCCGGCCGGTGCTGCGCGCGCGCGAGGCGCTCATCCGCGCCTACCGCAGCAGCTGGGACCAGGTGATCGGCGACACGCCGCTGGCGCCCAACGCCCGCTTCGCCCTGCTGCAGTTCATCATCTCGACCCTGCGCGGTCTTGGCTTGCTGGCCGGCCAGGTACGGGACGAGCCCTTCTACGAGGAGCAGCTGGCGATCCTTGAGGGCATGGTGGCCGGCGTCCTGGCCAGCGGCCATTTGCCCGGCTGCCAGCCGGCCGGCCCCGAGCGCGAACTGCCGGCGCGCCGCCTCGCGGTGGTCTGAGGCCGCTGCAATCCGCGTTCGCTGCCGGCCGCTTCCCGTCCGGCGCATGGCCGCCGGCCCATCCGGCGCTTGGCGGGGCGTGGCGGCAACCCTAGAGTGCGGCGCTTCTTTCCCCGCCTGGACAGCCTGCCTTGGTCAGCGAGATCGCCACCATTGTCGCCCCGGTCTTGCTGGTCGCCCTGGTCGGCTTCATCTGGGCGCGCTCGGGCGCCAAGTTCGACACCGGGATGATCACCTCGCTGGTGATGCTGCTGGGCACGCCCTGCCTGGTGGTCGACACCTTCGTGCGGGTGCAGCCGAGCCCGGCGGCCTTTGCCGAGATGCTGGCCGCCGGCGTCAGCCTCTTCGTCGGCTATGCCGTCGTGGCGCTGGTGGTGCTGAAGCTGGCCGGCCTGCCGATCCGCGACTACCAGGGTGCGCTGATGTTCCCCAACATGGGCAACATGGGCCTGCCGCTCTCGCTTTTCGCCTTCGGCGACCAGGGGCTGGCGCTGGCGATCGTCCTCTTCGCGCTCAGCGCCATCGGCAACTTCACCATCGGCACCTCGATCGCCGCCGGCACCATGGACCCGCGCGCACTGGCGCGCATGCCGATCATCTATGCCGTGGCGCTGTCGCTGGTCATCATCGTCACCGGGTTTCATCTGCCCGAATGGTTCGAGAACGCGCTGCACCTGGTGGCCGGCATCCCGGTGCCGCTGATGCTGGTGGCGCTCGGCGTGTCGCTGTCGCGCCTCAAGGCGCGCAGCCTGCCCAAGGCGCTCTTCCTCTCGCTGGTGCGCCTGATCGGCGGCTTCGGCATCGGCCTGCTGGTCTGCTGGATCTTCGACCTGCAGGACCCGGCGCGCGGCGTGGTCATGCTGCAGTCCTGCATGCCGACGGCGGTCTTCAACTACCTCTTCGCCGAGCGCTATGGTCGTGACGCGCCGGGCGTGGCCGGCGTGGTGCTGATCTCCACGCTGCTGTCCTTCGTCACCCTGCCGCTGCTGCTCTGGTTCATCCTCTAGGAGACACGCCATGCGAATGATCGACCGCGCCACCGCCGAGGGCGTGCTGGAGCCCCTTGCCCTGGTCGACCACTTCGAGGCCTGCCACCGCGAGACGCGGGCCGTGGCCGACGACATCCTGCTGCTCGACCCGGTGCCGGGCAGCGGCGCCACCTTCCTCTGCCGCGGCGCCTGGCGCAGCGGCAAGGCGCTGGGCATCAAGTTCGGCCCGGTCATGCCGGCGAACGCGGCCAAGGGCCTGCCGACCATCGTCACCATGGTGGCGCTGTTCGAGGGCCAGACCGGCCAACCGGTGGCGGTGATCGACGGCCATCCCATCACCAACTGGAAGACCGCGGCGGATTCGGCGCTGGCGCAACGCTTCCTCGGCCGCGCCGACGCCAGGCGCTACCTCATCGTCGGCGCCGGCACGCTGGCGCCCTATCTGGTGCGCGCGCACCGGGCCGTGCGACCCAGCCTGACCGAGGTCGTGATCTACAACCGCGGCCGCGCCCGGGCCGAGGCACTGGTCAAGACGCTGGCCGGCTTCGGCATCACGGCGACGATCGCCGACAGCCTGGAGCAGGCGGCGCGCGAGGCCGACGTGATCTCCACCGCCACCCTGTCGGAGGAGCCGCTGATCCGCGGCGCCTGGCTGAAGCCCGGCACGCACCTCGACCTGGTCGGCGCCTACCTGCCGTCGATGCGCGAAGCCGACGTCGAGGCGGTGACCGCCGGGCGCCTCTTCGTCGACAACAAGGATGCCGCCATCGGCGGCTGCGGCGAGCTGGTCGACGCCTTCATGGCCGGCAAGGCCAGCGAAGAGTCGATCGAGGGCGATCTCTACGATCTGGTCGGCAAGGACCTGCGCCGGCGTTCGCAGGGGGAAATGACGGTCTACAAGAACGTCGGCGGCGGGCACCTCGATCTCATGACCGCCGAGTTCGTGGCCAAGAAACTCGGTCTGATGTAGCGCCAGCGCTCCAACTGCGAAGCGATCTTCGCTGGCCCTCGCCGCCGTCACCCTGCAGTATGGGGTTATTCGACACCCGCTGACGGGGATGGGGCAGTAGTGGCGGCGAATTTCGTTCTGCTTTTCGCGATCTCGCTTGCCTGGGCCAGCGACTATCTCTTCATCGACTGGGCCGACCAGGGACTGCCGCCGATCGCCGAGGGCGCTGCGATGGCGGCCGTTGCCGCCGTGGTGCTGACGCTGGTGGTGCGGCTCGGCATGAAGCAGGCCTTGTTGCCGCTGCTGCGGACCCGTCCCCTGGTGCCGCTGGTGCTGGGCGCCACCTCGGTCGCCTGGCCGCGGCTCAGCGTCATCTATGCCGAGGAGTCGATCACGCCGGACATCGCCGCGCTGACCGGCACCACGGTGCCGATTCTCACCCTCCTGGTGACCGTGTTCATCACGCGCGAGCAGCCCTTCTCGGCCCAGCGCATGGCCGGCGTGCTGGTCGCGCTGGTCGGCCTCGTGGTCTTCGTCGGCCTCGGCGACGGCGTCAGCGACGTGCCGGGCGACACGACCTGGAGCGGCATGCTGATCATGATGTCCGGGGGCGTCGCCTTCGTGTTCAGCGGCCTCTATACGGCGCGGGCTGCCAGCGACCTGGAGAAGGGGCCGCTGACCGTCTGGGTTATGGCGGCCGGCGCGCTGATGCTGGCGATCCCGGCCGCGCTTCTCGAGGCGGGGGACTTCCACACGCCGCAGGTCCTGGCCATAGCCTCGGTCGCGGCCTCGGGTCTCGTGTCCATGGCGCTGGCCTATCTCGGCTACTTCGTCCTGGTCGGCCGCGGCGGCCCGACCTTCGCGGCGCTCTATGCCTATCTCGTTCCACCGCTCGGCGTGCTGGTGGGCGTGGTGGTGCTGGGCGAGAAGCTGACCCTGGAGCACCTGGGGGGCCTTGCACTGGTGCTGCTGGGACTGTGGCTCATCACACGTCAGACATCGAACTCGGAGCCGTCGGCGGCGGCGAGCGAGGCACTGGGCTAGGGGAGATTGCCATGCCATCGACCATCCGCCGTATCGCCTTCGCCGCGCTGGCCGCGCTGCTGACGGGGCAGGCGGCACGCGCCGCCGATTGCCCCGCCGACCAGGGCCATGCGCTGCTGCCGGCCGACACGGCGCTCTGCGCCAGCCTGGCGCCGATCGTGCGCAATCCCGATGGCCTGCCGCTGGACGAATACGAGGCGAAGCTTGGCGACTACCTGCGCGCCTTCTGCCATCGCGACGAGGAAGCCGGCTGGGTGCGCGACAAGTCGGTGCGCGACACCGGTCCCTACACCTCGACCCTGACGGCGAGCGGCTGGAGCGGCGCCTATCACGGGACCCACGCGCCCGTGGTCATCTGGTATTCGCCCGAGGCCGCGGCCTGGATCAAGGCGCACCGCGCCGAGGAGGGCGACGGCCAGGAGCCGCCGATGCCCGACGGCGCCATCATCGTGAAGGAGATGTTCCCGGCGCCGGCCGAGCGCTGCGCGGCGGTGGACCCGACGCACCTGCTGCCGACCAGCGGCGCCGCCGTGATGGTGCGGGACAGCCAGGCCAGCCACGACGGCTGGTTCTGGGGCTGGTTCGGCTGGAGCGGCTGGAACCCCGACTGGCCGCCCTCGCCGGAGGAGAACCGGCTGGCCTACATGGGTTTCGGCCAGTACTGCGTGAACTGCCATGCCTCGGCGCGCGAGAACCTGACCTTCTCGTCGGCGCGCAACCTCGAGGGCGAGCCCGGCACGCCGCTTGTCTTCCTGTCGCAGGACGAGGCCGGCGCCCAGCCGGCCCAGCCGCACCATGCCGAAGTCGTGCTGCCCGATGCGGACGGCCTGCGCCTCGGCCAGCCGCACGACCGCTACGACGCGGCCTTTCTCGCCGCCTACATGGTGAACTACCTGGAGGGCAAGCCGGGCTGGGACAACATCCCGCCCATGGCCTCGCAGACCTACGACAACGTCTGGGTGGGGCCGGGCCTGCCGGACGACCACGACCAGTATGTGACCTCGGACCAGTGCCTCGGTTGCCACGACGCCGGCTCGACCGGGCTGCACTTCGACATGACCAGCTTCGACCCCGAGACGGGGCAGCTCTGGAACCTTTCGCCCTATGCCACCTGGCGCACCTCGCCCATGGGCCTGGCGGGGCGCGATCCCTTCTTCCTGGCGCAGCTCGCCAGCGAGACCCAGACCTTCCATCCGGAGAGCGCCGAGCTGGTCGAGACCACCTGCCTCGGCTGCCACGGCATCCTCGGCCAACGCCAGGCGCAGCTCGACAGCAAGCTGGCGAGCGGCGAATGCGGCGACTTCTCGCGCGCGGTGCTCGACGCCACCCCGGGCCAGGGCACCGATCCCAGGACGGCTGACTATGGCGCGCTGGCGCGCGACGGCATCTCCTGCACCGCCTGCCACCACATGGTGCTGGGCGAGCAGGCGACGAAGGAGAACGCGGAGGCATCGCGCAATGCCTGTGTCCTGGAGCGCCAGGCGGTGCTGAACCCGGACGCCAAGGGCTTCGCCAAGACCTTCACCGGCAGTTTCCTGGTGGGGCCTGCCGACGCGCTCTATGGCCCCTTCGAGAAGCCGCAGACCAAGCCGATGGAGACGGCGCTGGGCATAGTGCCCGAGCACAACGCGGTGATGCTGGAGTCAGAGGTCTGCGGCACCTGCCATACCGTGCACCTGCCGGTGCTGTTCAAGGGCAAGACCCTGGCGCATATCTATGAGCAGACGACCTATCCCGAGTGGGCCTTCAGCGCCTATCGCACCGGCACCTCGCCGGACGGGCCGCTGCCCGAGGGGGCAGGGGACCTGGCCGAATCCTGCCAGGGCTGCCACATGCCCTCGACCGAGGCCGACGGCACGCCGACCCTGGCCAAGATCGCCTCGATCCAGGAGTACTCGAACTTCCCGCAGGCCGAGTTCACCAAGCCGCCCGGCGAGATCGACCTGCCGGTGCGATCGGGCTTCGCCCGCCACACACTGGTCGGCCTCAACGTCTTCCTGGTGAAGATCGCACAGCAGTTCCCCGACGTGCTCGGCATCCGCACCCAGGATCCCATGCTGGTGTCCAAGGGCGTCGACCCGTTGCTCTTCACCGAGCAGCAGATGCTGGACCAGGCCGCCGGCCAGACGGTGAAGCTGGAGGTCGGCACGGTGAAGGAGGCGGCCGGCACGCTCAGCGCCACGGTGACGCTGACCAACCTGACGGGCCACAAGTTCCCCTCCGGCGTCGGCTTCCGCCGCGCCTTCCTGACCTTCGAGGTGGTCGACAGCCTGGGCGACGTGCTCTGGGCCTCGGGCCGCACCGATGGCATCGGCCGTATCGTCGACGCCGCGGGCCAGCCGCTGCCGGGCGAGCAGTGGTGGACGCCGGACTGCTCGGCGATGATCGAGCCGGAGAAGCGCCTGCACCAGCCGCACTACCAGACGGTGACGGCGGAGAACCAGGCGCAGATCTACCAGGAGCTGGTCTCGACCCCGCCGGAGACCGGCCCGCAGCAGTGCGACGCCCAGGCCGCGCCGGCCGGGCACCTCACCACCTCGTTCCTGTCGATCTGCGCCGAGGTCAAGGACAACCGTCTGCTGCCGCGGGGCTTCCTGCCGCTGGAGAAGCGCGAGGCCATTGCCAAGGCGCTCGGCGCCGACGACGAGCTGGCGGTCGACGTCGGCTCGACGGCGGTGGGCGACGATCCCGACTACCAGCCGATGGCCGGCGGCAAGGACAGCCTGACCTATGCCGTGCCGCTGAAGGACATCAAGGGCACGCCGGCCGGCGTGCGGGTGCGCCTCTACTACCAGGCGACGCCGCCCTTCTACCTGCAGGACCGCTTCTGCACGGCCGAGGGCCTGGACCGCGACCGGCTCTTTTTCCTGACCGGTCACCTCAATCTTGCCGGGACACAGGCGGAAGGCTGGAAGCTGGGGGTGGGCGACAGCGGGATCGTCCCGATCGCGCGTTAGAACGGGGCCAGCGTCTGGAATCCCCTCCGGGCCGCCACCACGTTATGATCCGGGGTCTGATCGGGAGGAGAGGGAGAGCCGCCGTGGCGCGTCAGGTCTGGTTGCTGCTGGTTGCGATCCTGCTGCTGGGCGGCCTTGCCCCGTCGGCCCATGCCGACTGCAGCGACAAACCCGGCCCGGGGGTCGACTGGATGAACTGTCCGCTGCTGAACAAGCGGATGGCCGGCACCGACTTCCGCGGCGCCAACCTGGTCGGCACCAACTTCACCAACAGCGACCTGTCCAGGGCCGACCTGACGGGCGCGAACCTCAGCAACAGCTACCTGATTCGCACCCTGCTGGTCGAGGCGCGCCTGGTGCGCGCCGACCTCTCCAAGGCGATGATGAGCCGCGCCAACATGGAGAAGGCCAACCTGAACACGGCCATCCTGGTGAAGGCGGAACTGCTGCGCGCCAACCTGGCCGGGGCCAGCCTGGTCGGCGCGAACCTGGAGAAGGCGGAACTCGGCCGCTCGGTGCTGCGCGGTGCGGAGCTTTCGGCCGCGCATCTGGTCGGCACCTATCTGGCGCGCGCCGACCTCAGGGGCGTGAACTTCGCCGGGGCCATCGTCACCGGCATGGACATCTACCGTGCCGACCTGCGCGGGGCCGATCTTTCGAAGGCCAAGGGCCTGACGCAGCAGCAGATCATGGAAGCCTGCGGCGACGAGACGACCAGGCTGCCCGACGGCCTGACGCCGCCGCCGTCCTGGCCCTGCGCCACGCGCGAGGACAACGACCTCGACGACTGATCGCGCCTAGCGCTCGCTGCGCCCGCGCCACATCTCCTTGAGCCAGCGCGCCTTGACGCCCAGGTCATAGAAGGGCCGCGGCGGCACCTTCGACGGCGTGCCGCGCCGCTGCAGCAGGGCGATCAGCGGGTTGTCCTGGCCGGTCGCCAGGTCCGCCGCCAGCAGGCCAGAGATCGTGCCGTTGGTCACGCCCGGCCCATTCTGGCAGACCGCGGCGAAGACCCCCGGCGCGATCTGGCCGAAGCCCGGCGCCTGGTTGCGCGCCAGGGCGACGTGGCCGGTCCAGGTGTGGGTGAAGGGCACCGCGGCGAGCTGCGGGAAGCGGCGCTGGAAGCCGTCTCGATGCACCCGCTCGATGCGCGCCATCTCGGCCGGAGTCTGCCGGAAGGTGGCGTTGAAGGTGATGCGGTTGCGATGCACCAGGCGGAAGTCGCGGGTATAGCGCAGAGTCGTGCCGGCAAGGCCCCTTGCCGGCAGCACGCCCCAATCCTCCTCGGCGGCCAGCGCCGCGCGCTCCGCCGCCGTCAGCGGCCGAGTCACGCTGGCCGAGATCGCGGTGAGGACGAGGTTGCGGGGGTAGAAGCCGAACTCGCGCGCGAAGCCGTTGACCGCCAGCACCAGGCGCGGCGCGCGGGCGCTGCCGCCGGGCGTGGTCGCCAGCAGGCCGTTGTCCCAGGCGAGCGAGGTGACCGGCGAGGTCTCGTGCAAGGTGACGTTCGCCGGCAGGCTGTCGGCAAGGCCGCGGGTCAGGGCGGCCGGGTTCATCAGCGCGCCGCCCGGCTGGAACAGGGCGCGGCTGAAGAAGGCCGTGCCCAGCCGCCGCTTCAACTCGTCGGCCTCGGCCCAGCGCAGTTCCTCGCCGATCGCCGCCATCTCGCGCTGATAGGGCACCAGATCCTCTTCCACCACGCGCGGGCTGCGCGCGGCGTACCAGCGGCCCTTGCGGCTCCAGTCGCAGGCGATGGCGTGGCGCCGCACCTGCTCGTCGAGATGGTCGATGGCGGCGCGGCTGAGGGTGATGTGGTCGCGCGCCGCCGCCGGATCGAAGCCGCTGAAGCCCGGCCCCAGCGGCAGGTCCAGCACGAAACCCGAGTTGCGGCCGGAGGCACCGTCGCCCACCCGCTGGGCCTCCAGCAGCACCACGCGCTCGCGCGGCCGGTTCTCGGCCAGGCGCCGCGCCGCGGCGAGGCCGGCGAAACCAGCGCCGATCACCAGCCAGTCGGCCTTCTGCTCGCCCGTCAGCAGCGGACGCGGCGCGCGCGGGGGCAGGGGGGCGAGCCAGCCGTTGCCCTGGTCGTCGGCCGGCAGGATGCCGACCTGTCGTACCTCGCTTGCCATCAGAGGGTCGCCATCAGGCCGGCGCCGCCAGATGCAACAGGCAGTCGCCGCGGATGACCCGCGCCGGCACGCGCAGGCAGATCAGCAGGCCGTCGGCCGGGGCGGCGACCTCGACCGGCGCGCGGCCCGGGGTTTCCGGTCGGTGGATGCGGCCGGCCAACTGGCCTTTCCTCAGGGTCTCGCCAAGCGTCGCCGCCGGCTCGAAAAGGCCGGGCTCGTCGGCGTAGAGGTAGTGGCTGTCGTCCAGCGTCATCATCACCGTCGGCGTCGACGCTGGCGTGGTCGGCCCCTGGTAGAGGCCGACCTCCTTCAGCGTGCGCAGGGTACCGGCCTCGGCGGCCCGCAGCGCGCCGGGCGCGACCTCGCCGCCGCCGGCGATTTCCAGGGTCAGCGCCAGGCCACCATTGCGCTGCGCCGCCGAGGTGGCGTAGCGCCCGCCCTTGTCGCTGGCGAAGATCAGGCTGTAGGGCATGGCCATGGCGGCGATGATGCGTTCCATCGCCGGCTTGCGCTCGGGCTCCTCCGGCCAGCAGCCGAGGGCCGAGGGAATGTAGCGCAGCGAGGAGCCGCCGGAGTGCAGGTCGAGGAAGAAGTCGATGCCCTGGAACAGCTCGTGCTCCAGGTAGGCCGCGATCGTGCGCGTCGGGCCCGGGGGATAGTCGGGGTCGAAGGCCCGGTTGAGGTTGCCCTGGTCCAGGGGCGAAGTGCGCGAGCCGGCCTCGGCCGCCGGGAAGTTCGCCATCGGCAACACGATCAGGGTGCCGGCGATGTCCGTCACGTCCAGGGTACGCAGCAGGCTGGAGGTGATGACCTGCCCCTCGTACTCGTCGCCGTGGTTGCCCGACATGACGACCACTTTGGGGCCCGGACCGTTGGCGATGACGCCGACCGGGATCGGGATGAAGCCATAGGCCGAGCGGTGCACCGAGTGCGGCAGGCGCAGATAGCCCAGGCGCTTGCCTGGCGCGGCCAGGTCGATGTCCGGGGTGATGGGGCTGCGGAAGGCCAAGGGCGGTGCTCCTCTCGCGTCCGGCGGCGGTGGGTGGGCAGCGCGAATCACCCCCCAGGCAGCCCCTGGACCGCAAGGGGGCAGGGACGAAAAAGCCGCGTCCGCGGCCTCACGCCTGCCCCGCGCCCAGCGGGCATGAGCTTTGCTTGACAGTGCGGAAAGCCCTCGTGTAGACCACCGCTCTCTCGCGCGGGGGGCACCCCCACGAGAGCCCTGCGCGGGTGTAGCTCAGTTGGTTAGAGCGCCGGCCTGTCACGCCGGAGGTCGCGGGTTCGAGCCCCGTCACTCGCGCCATTTTCTCTCCCGGAACTCAGAGTACCGCCAGCACGCGACCGCGCGCTGCGACGCACGCTTGCTCGGAACAAGAGTGTCCTGCTGCCTTGGGTTGTCGAGTATCCTGTTAATTCAGGCGCACGCGATCCGGCGCACGCGCGGATGCGCGCCAAGCCGTTCAAGCCGGGCTGGCCAGAACCTCCGGCAGGGGCGGGCGGCCTGCGAAGGGAGAAGACGCCATGACCACGTACATGTTCCAGGGCAAGTACACGCCCGAGAGCTTCGCCAAGCTCGTGGCCCATCCCCAGGATCGCACGCAGATGATCCGCAAGATGGCGGAGAGTGCCGGCGGCAAGCTGGTCCACCTCTACTACGCCTTCGGCGAGTACGACATCGTCGCCATCATGGAGTACCCCGACAACGTCAGCATGACCGCCGTGGCAATGACCGTCGCGGCCGGCGGCGCGCTATCGGGCGGCATGACCACCGTGCTGATGACCACGGCGGAGGCCGAGGCGGCGATGAAGAAGGCCGGCAGCCTCAAGGGCACCTACCAGCAGCCGAGCTGACGCGCCCGGCAGCGACCGGCCGGGCGAACGCGGCGTTCTAATCGGCGACCGCTCCAAGCGCCTGCAGGTAGCGCCAGTTGGCGGGGACCGCCTTGCGCCAGGGCGTGGGCTCGTCCTCGACACGCGTCGAGACATGGGTGCCGCCTGCCGGCGCCGGTGCGGGCTTCGTCAGCCCGGGGTGGCCAAGCTCGGTCGCCGCGACCTCGAGCCGCAGGCGCGGGAAGGCGCTTTCGACGAACTGCGCGCGCGCCAGCTTGGCCAGGAAGCAGCGATGTACGCCGGCCTCGATCTGGCGGAAAGCCGCCAGGAGATCCGTCACCGGCCCGCCGGCGATAGCTTCCACGTCCCGGCGGCGGATGACGCATTCGATGGTCCTGCGCCCCTGCGGCCCGGATACCGCGAGGGGCTGGACGACGGCATCGAGGTCGGCGTCCTGCCTGGCGATGCCGAAGAGGCAGCCGCTGACCGGCTCGCTCGTGCCGGCCATTGCTTCGTCGAGGGGCCTGCGAGTCCAAGTCTGAGCCGTGCCACGCATTGTCCGTTGTCCATCAGCGCCTAGTTGTATGCTTCTGGAATTACATACCCTCGCACTCAGACTTGTTGTTGATCTGGATCAAGCATCACAGGGCTAGGGATTTGCCCTTATGGGCCGATGAGCGCGGTGCCCGGTCTGCCGGGCCAGAGGGATTCTTCCTCGGGCTTCCGGCTCCGGCGGTCGTCAGCCGTGCAGCACCACGCCGAGCGACAGCAGGAAGCCCAGGATCAGCGGCAGCACGGCGACGGCCCCGGCTTCCTCCATGGCCTCCGGGATCAGGGTCCGCGAAACCAGGGAGAGCACCGCGCCGCCGGCGAAGGCCTCCGCCAGCACCAGGAAGACCGAGAACTGGGCGCCGACGGTCAGGTGTCCCAGCACCGCCGCGCAGGCGCCGATCAGCATGACCGTCAGCCAGAGGCGCAGGATGCTGGCGCGGCGAAAGCCGGCCCGCCGCATCATGGCGGCGCTGGTGCCGCCTTCCGGCAGGTCGGCCATGAAGATGCCGAGCGCCAGCGGCAGGGAGAACTGCTGCCAGCTTTCGAAGTTGGCGCCGATGGCGAAGGCCGCTGGCGTCACGTCCAGGAAGTTGCCGAAGAGGATGGCGGAGCCGGCGCCGCTCGGCGCCTCGTGCAGGCCGCGGTCGATCTCGCGGCGGCTCAGGCGCTCGACGTGCGCGCGGGCGATCAGCGACCAGTCCTGCGCGGCTCCGGGTTCCTGGCGCAGGTTCTCCAGGGCGCGGCCGTGGCTCAGCTTCTCGACCGCGACCATCAGCGCCGGGCTGTCCTGCACCAGCCGGTCGAAATGCGCCTTGCCGATGCGCAGCAGGGTCAGGTCGTCGATCGCCAGGACGCCGGCGGTCCGCTGGCCGCCGGTCAGGAGCGCCATCTCGCCGAAGG
>JAKOWB010000282.1 GCA_029781795.1 Pseudomonadota bacterium
GCGAGATAATAATAATTATATTATTATTCTTCTTATGTTATTCATCGTTTAGGAGGGTCAGCAATGGACACCATTAACCCCGATGCCCGCGCCCGGATCATCGCTGCTGCCGATCAGCTTTACGAGGCTGGTGGCCGTGCCGACTTCCCCACGGTCGATGCCGTCCGCCGTGCCGCCAAGGCCGACATGAACACCACCAGCGCCGTGATGAAGGAATGGCGACGGATACAGACCGCGACCCCGGCGGCCGTGGCCGTGGCGATCCCGGAGCGCGTACAGCAGGCGCAGCAAACCGCCCTTGCTGCCTTGTGGTCCGAGGCTCAGGAGCTGGCAAACGAGGCATTGACTGCCGCACAGCAGGCGTGGGAGGCCGAGCGTGCCGAGGCCGAAGCCTTGCGCGCCGAACTCTCGCAGGCATTCGAGGCGCAGGCCGCCGAGCTGGCCGCCGCTCAATCCCGCATTGCCGAGCTGGAGGCCGGCGCCGAGCAGTCCGCCCAGGAGCTGGCCGACGTGCGCGCTTCGCTCGCCCAGGTGCAGGAACAGGCCCACACCGCCGAGGCACGCGCTGTCGAGATTGAGCGCAGGGCTGGCGAGTTGCGCGCCGAGCTGGACCGCGCCCACGTCGAGGCCGACCGACTGCGCGCCGAGGCCATCGACCAGAAGCAGCACGCCCAGGCGCTGGCCGGCGAGCTGGCGACCGTGAAGGCCAAGGCCGAGGCGACCGAGCAAGCGCACCAGGAGCAGCGCAAGACCGCCGCCGAGGAAGCCCACCGCACCGCCGAACGCATGGCGAAGGCCGAGGCCGACCGCGAGGAAGCCCGCAGGGATGCCGCCAAGGCCCGCGAGGAAGCCGCCCGACTGGCCGGCAAGCTGGATGCCCTCACCGAGCAGAACGCCGCCCTGCTGGCCGCCATGAAGGCCACCGAGGCGCCCCAGGCATCGACCGAGGCCGCACCCGCGAAGCCGGCGCGCAAGCCCCGGAAACCGGCCGAGTAATCCTTGGTGACAGATCCCGCAGGCCTGGCTGGCG
>JAKOWB010000291.1 GCA_029781795.1 Pseudomonadota bacterium
TCGAGAGCGAGCACGGCCGCCGCGTCATGGGCGTGCTGCTGCTGCAGGACCTGGCGGTGGTGCCGCTGCTGGTGCTGATCCCCTCGCTCGACCTGGCCGGCAAGGACATGGCGATGTCGCTCGGCGTGGCGGGCGTCAAGGCCGCGCTGCTGCTGACGGTGCTGCTGGTGGGCGGCCAGCGCGCCATGCGCTGGTGGCTGACGCTGGTGGCGCGGCGCAAGAGCGAGGAGCTGTTCATCCTCAACCTGCTGCTGGTCACGCTCGGCCTGGCCTGGCTGACCGAGCACTTCGGCCTGTCGCTCGCGCTGGGCGCCTTCGTCGCCGGCATGCTGGTGGCCGAGACCGAATACAAGCACCAGGTCGAGACCGACATCCGGCCCTTCCACGACGTGCTGCTGGGCCTGTTCTTCATCACCATCGGCATGAAGCTCGACTGGCGGCCGGTGATCGCCGAGTGGCCGCTGGTGCTGATGCTCACGCTCGCGCCGGTGCTCGCCAAGTTCCTGCTGGTGGCCGGCCTGGCGCGCTTGTTCGGCGCGCAGCCGGGCGTGGCGCTGCGCACCGGCCTCTATCTCGCGCAGGCCGGCGAGTTCGGCTTCGTGCTGCTGTCGCTGGGCGCGGGCAACCAGCTGGTCGACCCGCGCTGGCTGAGCCCGGTGCTGGCAAGCATGGTGCTGTCGATGCTCGCCACGCCGCTGCTGGTGATGTACAGCAACCGCATCGTCATGAAGCTGTCGGCGACCGACTGGCTGATGCAGTCGGTGGCGATGACCTCGATCGCCAAGCGCTCGATCAACACGGCGGCGCACGTGATCATCGCCGGCTACGGCCGCAGCGGGCAGAACCTGGCGCGCATCCTCGAGGGCGAGCGCATTCCCTACATGGCGCTGGACCTCGACCCGGATCGCGTGCGCCAGGCCGCCGCCGCCGGCCAGAGCGTGGTG
This sequence comes from Pseudomonadota bacterium, assembly GCA_029781795.1. Taxonomy (GTDB): domain Bacteria; phylum Pseudomonadota; class Alphaproteobacteria; order Kiloniellales; family JACOMY01; genus JAKOWB01. The sequence continues at coordinate 945 of JAKOWB010000291.1, forward strand.
TTCGGCGACGCCGCGCGGCTGCAGAGCCTGATGGCCGCCGGCCTGGCGCGCGCCAGCGCGGTGGTGGTGAGCTACCAGGACACGCCTTCCGCGCTGAAGATCCTGCACCTCGTGCAGGCGCATGCGCCCAAGGTGCCGGTGATCGTGCGCACCATCGACGACAGCGAGATGGAGAAGCTGCGCGCCGCCGGCGCCACCGAGGTGGTGCCCGAGGCCATCGAGGGCTCGCTGATGCTGGCCAGCCACGCGCTCGCGCTG
>JAKOWB010000299.1 GCA_029781795.1 Pseudomonadota bacterium
GCATCTTCATGTTCGGCGCGCGCGAGGTGTGGTTCGTCGTCGGCCTGCCGGTGTTCCTCTACGCCGCGGGCTGGCGCTTCGTCGAGGTCGGCGGCTTCCTCGCGGCCTGGACCATCGGCTATGGCCTGGTGCAGGCGGCGGCGCCATCGCTGATCGCGCACAGCGCCGACGGGCTCAGTCGCGAAGTGTCGACCGCGCGAATCTGGGCCGGACTGCTGGCGGCGGTGCCGATCGCGCTGGCGCTGCTGCTGCGCGAGCCCGGCCTGTGGCGTCCCGACCTGGTCGTCGCCATCGGGCTGGCGCTGTTCGGCCTGCCCTTCGCGGTGAACTCCTCGCTGCACTCCTACCTGATCCTCGCCTATGCCGGCTCGAAGAAGGCGGCCGAGGATGTCGGCTTCTACTACGCCGCCAACGCCGCCGGGCGGCTGGCCGGCATGATGCTGTCGGGCGCGCTCTACCAGTGGGGCGGCATGGTCGCCTGCCTGCTGGGCTCGGCGGCCATGCTGATCGCCTGCTGGACGATCACCTTCCTGCTGCCCCACCGGCTCGCCGACGACACGCCGGGCCGGCTGGCGCATTGACGCCTGCCGTCATCCTGAGCGCGGCGAAGGATCTCGCGGTGGTGCGGACGATCATGCATCTGGTTTTGGCCGTCCTACCGCGAGATCCTTCGCTGCGCTCAGGATGACGGCCAAGGTATTTCCAACCTTCTAGAACTACGGTTGACAATTCCCGGCCGGCGGCTTTCAGTTGCGCGGCAGCATGAAGAAGACTCACCACAGAGACACAGAGGTCACAGAGACCGGCATGAACGGCTGTCCGGCCTTCTCCTGGTCTTCCTCCGTGTCTCTGTGTCTCTGTGGTGAATCTTCGGAGATGTCGGCGGGACGCCGGCGCTCCCATTCATGACATCCCCCGCCCGCCTCGTCGCGATCGTCTGCGCGGCGCAGGTGCTGGTGCAGATCGGTGCCTATTTCTGGCCGGCGCTGCTGCCGCAGATGATGCGGCGCTGGTCACTCAGCAACAGCGAAGCCGGCTGGATCACCTCGGCGTTCTACGCCGCCTACATGCTCGCGGTGCCGGTGCTGGTGACGCTGACCGACCGCATCGACGCCAAGCGCGTCTATCTCTTCGGCGTCGGCTGCACCATCGTCGGCCACCTGCTGTTCGGCCTGCTCGCCGAGGGCTTCTGGTCGGCGCTGGCTTTGCGGGCGCTGGCCGGCATGGGCTGGGCCGGCACCTACATGACCGGCCTGAAGCTGCTGGCCGACCAGGTCGACGCCAAGATGATGTCCCGGGCGGTCACCGGGCATGCCGCCAGCATCGGCGTGTCGGGCGCGCTGTCCTTCCTGCTCGGCGACCTGATCGCCCAGCACCTTGGATGGCACGCCGCCTTCATCGTCGCCGGCTGCACGGCGGCGACCGCGTGGATCGCCGTCGCCACGCAGGTGCCGGGCCGCACGCCGCCGGCGAGCGCCGCCGCGACGCGACCGGCGCTGTTCGATTTCCGGCCGGTGCTGCGCAACCGCTCGGCGATGGCGTACGCGCTGGCCTACTGCGTGCACACCTTGGAGATGAACGCCCTGCGCGGCTGGGGCGTCGCCTTTCTCGCCTGGGTGGCCACCGCCACCGGGGCTGCGGCGCAGACCATCTCGCCCACCGTGGTCGTGACCGCGCTGGCGCTGCTGGGCACGACGGCGAGCGTGATCGGCAACGAAGCCTCGATCCGCTTCGGCCGCCGCCGCCTGGTCACCGCCGCCATGCTGCTGTCGATCGCCTTCGCCGCGGGCCTCGGCTTCCTGGGATCGCTGGGCTACTGGATCGCGGTCGTGCTGCTGCTGGTCTACGGCATGGTGATCTGGCTCGACTCCTCGTCGCTCACCGCCGGCGCCGCCGGCACGGCCGAGCCGTCGCGGCGCGGCGCCACGCTCGCGGTCCATTCGATGCTGGGCTACGGCGGCGGCTTCGTTGGCCCGCTGGCGATCGGCTGGACGCTGGATCTCGCCGGCGGCATGTCGCCGATGGGCTGGGGCCTCGCCTTCCTGCTCGTCGCCGTGCTCATGGTCGCGGCCCTGGCGGTCTTCCTCGCCATCCGCCCGCGCGAGCTGGCCGGCGACCGC
>JAKOWB010000305.1 GCA_029781795.1 Pseudomonadota bacterium
GGAGCAGATCTGCCGCGGCGTCAGGTCCTGCCAGACCAGCTCGACGATGCGGCGGCCGGTGGCCGTGGCGAGGCGCTGGTGACCGCTGTCGGCGGCGGGGATGGAGGCGGCGCCGGCCAGGGTCAGGCCCAGCACCTCGGCGACCGCGGCCATGGTTGAGGCCGTGCCCATGGTCATGCAGGTGCCAGCCGAGCGGGCGATGCCGCCCTCGATCGCCTCCCAGTCCTGCCGGTCGATGTTGCCGGCGCGCAGCTCGTCCCAGAACTTCCAGGCGTCGCTGCCGCTGCCCAGGGTGCGGCCCGCCCAGTTGCCGCGCAGCATCGGCCCGGCTGGCAGCGCGATGGCCGGCAGGTTCGCCGAGAGCGCGCCCATGATCAGTGCCGGCAGGGTCTTGTCGCAGCCGCCCAGCAGCACCGCGCCGTCCACCGGGTTGGCGCGCAGCAGCTCCTCCGCCTCCATCGACAGCAGGTTGCGGTAGAGCATCGAGGTCGGCTTCATGAAGGTCTCGCCGACCGAGAGCGCCGGCAGCTCGACCGGATAGCCGCCGGCCAGCAAGACGCCGCGCTTCACCTCCTCGGCGCGCTGGCGGAAGTGCAGGTGGCAGGGGTTCAGCTCGCTCCAGGTGTTGAGGATGGCGATGACCGGCCGGCCGGCCAGGTCGGCCGGGTCGATGCCGGCCTGCTTCAGGCGCGAGCGGTGACCGAAGGAGCGCAGGTCGGCGGGGCCGAACCAGCGCCGGCTGCGCAGCGTCTCTGGGGTCTTGCGGGGCATGGGCCGCAGCCTAGTTCAGCAGCAGGTTCGGCAGCCAGAGCGAGATCGCCGGCAGGTAGGTCACGGCCAGCAGCACCAGCAGCATGGCGAGGTAGAAGGGCCAGATCCTGGCCATGACCTGCTCGATCGTGACCTTGCCGACGGCGCAGCCGACGAAGAGCACCGAGCCGACCGGCGGCGTCACCAGCCCGATGCCGAGGTTCACCAGCATGACGATGCCGAAATGCACCGGGTCGACGCCGAACTTGGTGACTACCGGCACCAGGATCGGCGCACAGATCAGCAGCAGCGGCGCCAGGTCCATCAGCGTGCCGAGAATCAGCAGCAGGATGTTGATCAGCAGCAGGATGACATAGCGGTTGTCCGAGATGGTGAGGAAGAAGTCCGTCACCTGCCGCGGCAGCTGCATCAACGCCATGATGTAGCCGAAGGCCGAGGCGAAGGCGATCAGCATCATGACCATGGCGACGGTCTTCACCGTGCGGTGCGCCAGCAGTGGCAGGTCGCGCCAGCGATAGTCGCGATAGACCAGCATGGTCACCAGGAAGGCGTAGACGCAGGCGACCGAGGCCGCCTCGGTCGCGGTGAAGACGCCGCCGAGGATGCCACCCAGGATGATCGCCATGGTGCCGAGGCCCCAGAGCGCGTCGATGACGATGCGGATCGCCTGACGCAGCGGGATGACCTAGCCCTTGGGATAGTTCTCGCGCCGCGCCGTGATCAGGCAGAGCGTGATCAGCGAGGCGCCGAGCAGCAGGCCCGGCAGCATGCCGGCGACGAAGAGGTGGGCGATCGAGACGCTGCCGCCCAGCGCCAGGGAATAGATCACCGCGTTGTGGCTGGGCGGGATCAGGATGGCCTGCACCGAGCCGGCGATGGTGACGTTGGTGGCGAAGACGCGCGGATAGCCGGCCTTGACCATCTGCGGGATCATCACCGATCCGATCGAGGAGGTGTCGGCCACCGACGAGCCCGAGATGCAGCCGAAGAAGCTGGAGGCCAGGATGTTGGCCAGCGAGAGGCCGCCGCGGATGAAGCCGACGAAGACCAGCGCCAGCGCCACCAGGCGCCTTGCCATGCCGCCCTCGGCCATGATGGCGCCCGCGAGCACGAAGAAGGGAATGGCGAGCAGCGAGAACTTGTTCACGCCGTCGGAGATCTTGAGCATCACCGCTTCCAGCGGGATGTCGATCCAGAAGGCGCCGACGATGGCGGCGGCGCCCAGCGAATAGGCCACCGGCACGCCGAGGCCGACCAGCAGGAAGAGCGTTCCGAGCAGGATGAGCGCGTCCACCAGGGGGGCTCCTTGCCTAGTCTTCCAGCGGTTCGCGATGGGTGAAGGAGTCAGGCCCCGGCGGGCCGAGCCAGAGCAACTCGATCAGGAACAGCAGCGTGATGCCGCCGCCCACCGGGATCGGCAGGTAGGTGATGCCGACGCGCAGGTCGGGAAACTCGCCCACGGTCTGGTTCCAGGTGGCGCCGACCAGGCTGCTGCCCCACCAGAGCATGAAGAAGGCGATGGCGGCCATGATCAGGTGGACGAAGCCCTGCGCCAGGCGCCGGGCCAAGCCGGGCATGATGTCGACGAACATGTGGACGGCGATGTGGGCCCGCGCGCGGTAGACCGCGGCCGCGCCGGTGAAGGTGAAGAGCAGCATCATCAGGATGCCCAGCGGCTCCGGCCAGGAGGCGGCGTCGTTCATCACATAGCGCATGAAGACGCCGTAGGGGATCACCAGCGTCATGACCGCCAGCGCCAGCGAGGCGATGGCGATGCAGAGGATGTAGAGCGCCTCCATGGCGCGGCGAAAGGCGGCGGACATCGTCGGCATTCCCGGCAGAAGAGAGCGGCGGCCGGCGCCCCGCGGGGGCCGGCCGCCAGGAGGCGAGGGGGACCTACTGCACCGCCTGGATGCGCTCGATCATGGCCGCGTGCTCGGCGCCGTACTTGTCCCAGACCGGCTTCATCGCCGCCTGGAAGGCCGCCTTGTCCATGATCTCGGAGACGACGACACCCTTCTCCTTCATCACCGCCAGGGCTTCCTGCTCCTTGGCCTGCCACAGGGTGCGCTCGGTCTGCTGCGCCTCCTTGGCCAGCTTCATGATCAGGGCCTGGTCATCGGCCGAGAGCGTGTCCCAGATCTTGCGCGAGAAGACCAGGACCTCGGGCAGGATCAGGTGCTCGGTCAGCGCGTAGTACTTGGCGTAGAGGTAGTGCTGGCCGCTGACGTAGCTGGGATAGTTGTTCTCGGCGCCGTCGACCACGCCGGTCTCCAGCGCGCCGACCAGCTGGTCATAGCCCATGGCGATGCCGTTGCCGCCCAGCGCGTTGACCATGTCGACGAAGATCGGGTTGCCCATGGTGCGCAGCTTCAGGCCGGCGAAGTCGGCGACCGAGTGGATCTCCTTTTTGCCGTTGTAGAAGTTGCGCGCGCCGGCATCCATCCAGGCCAGGCCCACCAGGCCCGAGGTCGGGCTGTTGGTGATGTCGGCCAGCAGCTCGTCGCCGATCGCGCCGTCGATGATCTTGTGCATGTGGTCGACGTTGCGGAACACGAAGGGCAGGGCGAGGACGTTCAGCTCCTTGACGATGCCGCCCATGGGCCCGACCGACACGCGGGTCATGGCCAGCGCGCCGAGCTGCGCCTGCTCGATGGCCTCCTTCTCGCCGCCGAGCTGCATGGAGGGGAACATCTCGATCGTCAGGCGGCCGTTGGTCGCCGCCTTCAGCTTCTCGCCCATCTGCACCACGGCCTCGACCGTGGGATAGCCGAGGGGATGCACGTCCGACGACTTGAGAACCATCTCGTCGGCGCGGGCCGCCGGCGCGGCGGCGAGGACCGACAGGCCGAGCGCCGCGGCGGCGCAGAGTCCCAACAGGTGACGCTTCATCTTCAGGTTTCCTCCCGGTGTGGTGGTGCCGCGGGACGATCGTTTCTTCGCCGCCCATCGGCGCTGCTCGCTGGATCCGCCCGCCAACCCCGTGGCCGGACCGGGTCTCGTTGGCCTCATTTCCGCGCCGCTTCTGTTGACCTGCCATTGCGGCGCATGATAGTGGTCAGGTCATATGATAACCATACAGCCGTGAGGGCGCGTGTCAAGGTCACTGCCGAAAGCCGCCGCCGATCCCTTCGCCCCGTTGGCCGCCCCGCGCAGCCTGACGGCGGCGCTGGTCGAGCGCCTGACGCAGCAGATCGTCGGCGGCAAGCTGGCCCCCGGATCGCGCCTGCCGACCGAGCAGGAGATGACGGCGGCGATGGGGGTCAGCCGCACCGTGGTGCGCGAGGCAGTGGCGGCGCTGCGGGCCGAGGGCCTGGTGACGACGCGCCAGGGCGTCGGCGCCTTTGTCGCCAGCGAGCTGCAGCCCAGGCCCTTCCGCATCGACCCCGACCAGCTCAAGTCCATCCGCGAGGCGATCAACGTGATGGAACTGCGGACGGGCGTGGAGATCGAGGCCGCTGGCCTCGCCGCCGAACGCGGCAGTGCCCAGCAGCTCGAGCGCGTGGCGCGCGCTTTCGAGGCCTTCGAGCACGCGGTCGAGCGGCACGAGTCCGCGGTGGAGGAGGACTTCGCCCTGCACAAGGCGATCGCCGACGCCACCGGCAATCCGCAGTTCCACAACTTCCTCGACTACCTCGGCCGCATCATCATCCCGCGCCAGTCGGTGCGCTATGGCGGCGAGGCGGGCGAGGCGCGCGAGGCCTATCTTGCCCGGCTGGTGCGCGAACACCGCGCCATCGCCGAAGCTGTCGTGGCCCGTGCGGTCAACGAGGCGCGCGCCGCCATGCGCCGCCACCTGATGAACAGCCGCGAGCGCTATCGCAAGCTGGCGGAGGAAATGGACCGCCAGGGCGGCAAGAGCCCATAAGATCCCGCCAGGGACTGGACGAGACGACAGGGAGTGCCATGCGACGAGTGATGGTGACGGGCGCCGCCGGGGGCGTCGCCGGAAGACTGCGACGGCTGATGCCGGGCCTCTATCCCGAGATCGTCTGGAGCGACCGCGCGCCGCTGCCCGACCCGCAACCGGACGAGACCTTTCTGCAACTCGATCTGGCCGACGCCGTCGCCGTGGAACGTGGGCTTGAGGGAGTCGACGGCATCGTCCACCTGGGTGGCGCCTCGATCGAGAAGCCCTGGGAGACCATCCTCGAGGCCAACATCGTCGGCTGCTACAACCTCTTCGAGGCGGCGCGCAGGCAGGCCGTGAAGCGCATCGTCTTCGCCTCGACCAACCACACGGTCGGCTTCTATCCGCGCCACCGCCGGATCGGTGCCGACGCCCTGCTGCGGCCCGACACGCGCTATGGCGCCAGCAAGGCCTTCGGCGAGGCGCTGGGCGGGCTCTATGCCCACAAGCACGGCATCGGCGTCACCTGCCTCAGGATCGGCAACGTCGACGAGGCGCCGCGCAACCACCGCCTGCTGTCGATCTGGCTGCATCCCGAGGATCTGCTGCAGCTCATCCGCATCGGGCTGGAGCATCCGGAGATCCGGCACGAGGTCTTCTACGGCGCCTCGGACAACCAGCGCGCCTGGTGGGACAATGCCGCCGCCCGGCGCTTCGGCTACCGCCCGCGCCACAGGGCCGAGGACCACCTTGCCGCCGCCGACGCCGGGCAGGCGGAGCTGCCGCCCGATCCGGTCGGCGACTGGTACCAGGGGGGCAGCTTCTGCAGCCTGGAGTACGACGCGCCGGGCGAACTCGCGCCCTATTGAGGAGGGGATGACCGCGATGGAGAGCAAGCCCCAACTGGTCGCGCCCGCCGGCACCACCGACACCCACATCCATTTCTTCGACCGGCGCTATCCCAAGGCGCCGACCGCGCGCATGGATCCGCCGGACGCGCCGGCGGCCGACTATCTGGCGATGTGCGCAAGGCTTGGCATCCAGCGCACCGTGGTCGTGCAGTCCTCGATCTACGGCACCGACAACCGCATGGTGACCGACGGCATCGCCGCCATCGGGCGCGACCGCGCGCGCGGCGTCGCAGTGGTGGACGAGACGGCGAGCGACGCCGAGCTGGAGCGACTGACCAAGGCCGGCTGCTGCGGCATCCGCTTCCACATGCTGCCCGGCGGCGTGCTGCCTTGGGACAAGCTGGAACGCCTCGCGACGCGGGTGCAGGAGGTCGGCTGGCATTGCCAGCTGCAGCTCGACGGCCGCGACCTGCCGGAGCGCATCGGCCTGATCCGGCGCCTGCCGGGCACGCTGGTCATCGACCACACCGGCAAGTTCCTGGAGCCGGTGGCGCCGCAGCACGCGGCCTTCCAGCTGCTGCTCGGCCTGGTGCGGGAGGGGCGCACCTATGTGAAGCTGTCGGCGCCCTACGAGACCTCGCGCCAGGGGCCGCCGAACTACGCCGACGTCGGCCTCCTGGCCAAGGCGCTGGTGGCCGCCGCGCCCGACCGCATGCTCTGGGCCAGCAACTGGCCGCACCCGACGCCGGGACCGACGGGCAGGCCGGACGACGCGGTGCTGCTGGATGTGCTGCTCGACTGGGTGCCCGACGCGGCGACGCGGCGGAAGGTGCTGGTCGACAACCCGGCCCGGGTCTACGGCTTCTGATGCGCCGCCGCATCGCCATCGTCGGGCTGGGCATGGCGCTGGCGCCGCATGTCCTGAGCCTCAACGACCTCAATGAGCGGGCCGAGCTCGCTGCCGCCTACACGCCGTCGGCGGCGCGCCGCGCGGCGGCGTTGCAGCGCTTCCCCGGCCTGCCGATGGCCGACAGCCTGCAGGCGATCCTCGACGACGACAGCATCTCGGCCGTCATCCTGCTGACGCCGCCAAACACGCACCTGGAGCTGGGGCGTGCCTGCGCGGCGCGCGGCAAGCACCTCTTGGTGGAGAAGCCGCTGGAAACCACGGTGGCCCGTGCCGAGGCGCTGGTGGCGGCCTGCCGCGATGCCGGCGTAACGCTGGGCGAGGTGCTGCAGCACCGCTTCCGACCGGCGGGCCTCCGCCTCAAGGCACTGATGGCCGAAGGGGCGCTCGGCGCCATGAAGGGCTGCTCCTGTGGCCTGCGGCTCTACCGCCCGCAGAGCTACTACGACCAGCCAGGGCGCGGCACGCTGGCGCGCGACGGCGGCGGCGTGCTGCTGACCCAGGGCATCCACACGCTGGATCTCATGCTCTCGCTCACCGGCCCGGTGGCCGAGGTCGCGGCCTTCGCCGCCAAGGGGGTCCTGCATCGCATGGAGACCGAGGACCTGGTGGCCGGCAGCCTGCGTTTTGCCAATGGCGCGCTGGGTACGGTTGACGCGACGACCGGCGCCTATCCGGGCTTCCCGGAGCGCCTGGACTTCATCTTCGAACGGGCGACGGCGAGCCTGGCCGGCACGGCGCTGGACGTCTGGCACCACGACGGGCGGCACGAGCAGCTCGCGGCCGATGGCAGCGGCGGTGGTACCGGCGCCGACCCCATGGCCTTTCCCCACGACTATCACCGCGCGCTGATCGGCGACTTCCTCGACGCGCTCGACCAGGGCCGCGCACCCACGGTCGGGGGCCCCGAGGGGCTTGCGGTACAGCGCCTGATCGAGGCACTGCTCGCCGCCGCGGCCAGCGGCCGGTACCAGCGGCTCGACGCCGCGACCTGACGAAGAGAAGGAAAGCGCCATGGACCTGCCCATCAACACGTTCAAGCGCGGCATGGCCGCCGGGACGCCGCAGATCGGCCTCTGGTGCAGCCTCTCCTCGCACTACGCGGTCGAGGCGCTGGCCGGCGCCGGCTACGACTGGCTGCTGCTCGACACCGAGCATTCGCCGAACGACATCGAAGCCGTGCTCTGCCAGCTCCAGGCGGCGGCGGCCTATCCCACCCACGCCGTCGTGCGCATCCCGGTGAACGACACGGTACTGATCAAGCGCTACCTCGACATCGGCGTGCAGACCCTGCTGATTCCCATGGTGAACACGGTGGAGGAGGCGCGGGCGGCGGTAGCCGCCACGCGCTATCCGCCCGACGGCGTGCGCGGCATCGCCTCGACCACGCGCGCCAACCGCTTCGGGCGCGTGCCGAACTATGCCCGGCGCGCTGCCGAGGAGATCTGCGTGCTGGTGCAAGTGGAAACCAAGCAGGCGCTGGCGAACCTCGACGCCATCGCTGCGGTGCCCGGCGTCGACGGCGTCTTCATCGGGCCGGGCGACCTGCATGCCTCGCTCGGCTATGCCGGCGAGCAGGCCAACCCCGCCGTGCTGCCGATCATCGACAAGGCGCTCGGCGACGTGAAGCGCGCCGGCAAGGCGCCCGGCATCCTGACCGGCAACCAGGAGTTGGCAAAGCGCTGGCTGGCGCTCGGCAGCCTCTTCGTCGCCGTCGGCTCCGACGTCTCGATCCTGGCGCGCGGCGCCGACGCCATCGTGAGGGTCTTCAAGGGCTAGGGACGGCCTGCTAGCCTCGGCGCATGAGCTTTCGCATCCTGCGCCTCGACCACCTGGTGCTGCGCGTCGCCGACGTGCCGCGCGTTCTGGCCTTCTATCGCGACGTCCTGGGCTGCCCGGTGGAGAAGATCCAGGAGGGTCTGGGCCTCTATCAGCTGCGGGCCGGTGACAGCCTGATCGACCTGGTGGACCTGGCCGGCCCGCTGGGCAAGGCCGGGGGGCGCGGGCCAGGCGCCGAGGGACGGAATCTCGATCACCTCTGCCTCAGGATCGAGCCCTTCGACGAGCCGGCGCTGCGCGCGTACCTCGCCGGGCACGGCATCGATGTGGGCGAGAGCGGCAGCCGCTACGGCGCCGAGGGCGAGGGCCCCTCGATCTATATCAGCGATCCGGAAGGCAACGTGGTCGAGCTGAAGGGACCGCCCTGGCCGCAGGCCTAGGCAGCCGGCTTGCAGCCCGCTTCCTTGACCTTGCGCTGGGTGGAGGCCGGATGCTTGAGCAGCCGATCCGCCGGGCGGATGGGCCGGCGCACCAGCTCGCCGCCGCAATTGGGGCAGCGTCCGGCGAGGACGCCCTCGGCGCAGGCGCTGCAGAAGGTGCACTCGTAGGAGCAGATGCGGGCCTCCAGGCTCGCCGGCGGCAGGTCGGTACCGCAGCACTCGCAGCAGGGTCTGAGTTCCAACATATCCCGATACTCCAATGCCTTAGCGTCATTCGACCCCCTGTCGGCGCCGCTCGCAACCGGCTATGTTCGCCGTGCGGCGACGGCGCCATCGGCGGGGCGACGACCAGGGGCCGCTGCGGTCGGGTTGGGGGCTCACGTGGCCGTTCTGAAAGTCTACAGCGCGCTCGACGTGCCGGGAACGCTCGGCTCGGCCAGCAGCGGCGGCGAAGTCACGTTCCGCAGTGCGAACCTCATCGTCGTCGACGCTGGCTTCGTCCAGATCCGCGTCACGGGTTCCTTTCACGAGGTGACGCCGGGCGAGCCCTGGGACGGAACGATCAGCGGCATCAGCTTCATCAAGCTGGGCGCAGCCTGGTTCGACGTGACCGGACTTTCGCTCCCGCTCAGTCAGCTCGACGACTACCCGACACCGGCGGCGCTGATCGCTGCCGTCCTCTCGACCGACGACACCGTCATCGGTTCGCCGCAGAACGACTCGCTGCTGGCCTACAGCGGCAATGACAGCCTCTACGGCGGCAATGGCGCCGACAAGCTGCAGGGCAACAGCGGCAACGACTACATCGACGGCGGCAGCGGCGTCGACTCGCTGGTCGGTGGCTTCGGCGACGACACCTTCGTGATCGACACCGCCGGCGACCTGGTCATCGAGGCCGCGGGCCAGGGCTTCGACACGGTGCGTTCGAACCTGACCTACACGCTCGGCAACAACCTCGAGGCGCTGGTCCTGGGCGGCAGCGGCACGGTCAACGGCTTCGGCAACGCCCTGGAGAACTATCTGCAGGGCAACGGAGCCAACAACACGCTGGACGGCAAGGCCGGGGCCGACACCCTGGCCGGCGGTGGCGGCAACGACGTCTACTATGCCGACAACCTGGGCGACACGGCGGTGGAAGCGGCGGACGGCGGCAAGGACATCCTGCGCGCCCAGGTCAACGGCCTCAGCCTCTTCGCCAACGTCGAGGTGCTGCAGCTGCAGGGCGGCGTCGCCTGGGGCAGCGGCTCGTCAGGCAACGAGTCGCTCTACGGCAATGCCGGGGGCAACTCGCTCTTCGCCGGGTCGGGCGACGACTGGCTTGATGGCGGCTCGGGCGGCGACAGCCTCTACGGTGGCTCGGGCAACGATACCTTCGTGGTCGATACGGCGACGGACCGCGCCTATGGCGGCGAGGGCCTGGACACCGTGCGCAGCACCGCCAACACCACGCTGGGCGGCGGCATCGAGAACCTGGTGCTGCTGGGCAGCGCCAAGGTCGGCATCGGCGACGGCGGCGACAATGCCATCACCGGCAACAACCAGGCCAGCACGCTGCTCGGCAACAGCGGCAACGACACGCTGAACGGCGGCTCGGGCATCGACAGCCTCTACGGCGGGTCGGGCAACGACCTCTTCATCGTCGACACGGCGAGCGACAAGGTCGTCGAGGTCGCCGGCGGCGGCTACGACACCGTGCAGAGCGGCCTCGGCTACACGCTCGGCGCCGAGCTCGAGGCGCTGGTGCTGACCGGCGGGAACGCGGTCAACGGCTACGGCAACGCCCTGGCCAACTACCTGCAGGGCAACGGCGCGAACAACACGCTGGACGGCCGGGTGGGGGCGGACACGCTCGCCGGCGGGTCGGGCAACGACGTCTATTACGCCGACAGCCTGGGCGACACGGTCATCGAGGCGGCCGGCGGCGGCACCGACATCCTGCGCGCCCAGGTGAGCGGCCTCACGCTCGCCGCCAACCTCGAGGTGCTGCAGCTGCAGTCCGCCGCGCTCTGGGGCGCCGGCAACGCAGCGGCCAACTCGCTCTACGGAAACGCCGGCGCCAACACGCTGTTCGGCGGTTCCGGCGCGGACCTGCTCGACGGCGGCAGTGGCGGCGACACGCTGGTCGGCGGCTCGGGTGACGACACCTACGTCGTCGACACCGGTGCCGACCTGATCGTCGATGACGGCGGCCTCGACACCGTGCGGGCCGCGGCCAACACGCTGCTGGCGGCCGGACTGGAGAACCTGGTGCTGACCGGCAGTGCCAAGGTGGGACAGGGCAACGCCGCCGGCAACCTGCTGACCGGCAATGCCCAGGCCAACACGCTGCTGGGCTTCTCCGGCGCCGACTCGCTGAACGGCGGCAGCGGCATCGACAGCATGATCGGCGGCTCCGGCAACGACAGCTACTTCGTCGACACCGGCAGCGACAGGATCACCGAGCTGGCGGGCGGCGGCATCGATACCGTGCGCAGCACGGTCAACTATGCGCTGGGCAACGAGGTCGAGAACCTGAACCTTGCCGGCAGCGCGGTGCGCGGCACGGGCAACGGCCTGGACAACAGCATCGTCGGCACCGGCGGGACCAATACGCTGATCGGCAACAGCGGCAACGACGTGCTGGTGGGCGGCTCGGGCGGCGACAGCCTGCTGGGCGGCTTCGGCAACGACACCTTCTTCGTCGATACCGCGAGCGACAAGGTCTACGAGAGCGGCGGGCAGGGGCACGACCTGGTTTTCGCCTCGGTCAGCTACAGCCTGGCCGGCAATGTGGAGGATCTGAGCCTCACCGGCAGCGGCGCCCTCAAGGGCACCGGCAACGCGCTCGGCAACGCGCTCTGGGGCAACGAGGGCAACAACAGCCTGGCGGGCCTGGACGGCAATGACTCGCTCTACGGCGGCTCGGGCAACGACAGCCTGATCGGCGGGTCGGGTGGCGACCTGCTGTGGGGCGCCGCCGGGGTCGACACCTATTTCGGCGGCGCGGGCGCGGATACCTTCGCCTTCGCGACGGTGGCGGACTCGCCGCTGGGCGCTGCGGACCACATCGCCGACTACCAGTTCGGCGACACCATCGACCTGTCCGCCATCGACGCCGACAGCGGCACGCTGGGCGACCAGGCCTTCAGCTGGATCGGCACCGGCGAGTTCAGCCACACGGCCGGCGAGCTGCGCCTCAACGGCGGCCAGCTCGAGGGCGATACCAACGGCGACGGCGTCGCCGACCTGGCGATCCGCGTCACCGCCAACACCGCCGCCGACTTCTGGACCTTCAGCTTCTAGGCGGCCTGGCACCAGAAGCGGTACATCGCGGCGAAGGCGGCCGGCTCCGTCTGCTCGAAGGCTTCCCACAGCGCCAGGTCGCGCTGCGCCCGAGGCGCCGGATGGCGTTGGCGGAAGCGCTCCGCCAGGGCGCGGTCGGTCAGCTCGAAGCCGAGGAAGCGGAGGCCCAGATCCGACAGCAGGCGGCCAATTTCCGGCAGCGTGAAGTCGTGCTCCTGCACATGGAACAGCATGTCGCGCAGCCCATCGAGGTCATAGGCATCGAGGAAGTCGAGCGCGAAGCGCACCTCGGGCTCGGCGGCGCGTTCCAGCATCAGCATGCGCGCGGCGCGCAGGCGCTCGGCCGTCACCGGCTGGTCGCCCCCGGCCTCGACCAGGCGCCGAACCGTGGCCAGAGGCTGCCGCCCCAGGCGGCTGTAGAGGCCGATCCGCATCACGCCGCCGGGGGCCAGCAGGCTGCGCAGCACGCGCCAACCCGCCGCCGGGTCGGCCATGTGGTGCAGCACGCCCATCGCCTCGATCACCTCGAAGCGCTCGGCCAGGCCACCGAGCCCCAGGATGTCCGCCTGGGCGAAGCTGAGGTTGCCGATGCCGAGCTGCCGGGCGCGCAGCGCGGCGAGGCCGAGCGAGGCGCGGCTGAGGTCGACCGCCAGTACCGTCGCGTCGCTGAAGCGGCGGGCTGTGCGCGCCGACTGCTCCCCGGTGCCGCAGCCGGCGACCAGGACGCGCAGCGGCCTGGCCGCCGGAAAGCCCGCCGCGGGCAGGTCGGGGAAGAGGCCGTGCAGCACCTCGGGCAGGGGGCGCGGCAGCGGCAGGTTGGTGCCGAGCCAGCGCGGATAGGGGTTGACCTCGTACTGGCCGCGCACTGCCATCGAGGTCCTGTCCTCGACCGGCGTCAGTGCCGGCAAGGAGAGTCCCAGCGCGGTGCGCTGGCGCGGCTCGTCGACCAGCCGGTCCCAGGCCTGGCGCAGCATGCCCCGGCCCTCGGGAACCGCCAGGTCGAGGTTCGGCAGGGGCCGGTAGCAGGCCAGCAGCAGCACGCGGGCATCGAGCTCCCGCGGCGGGACATTGGCCAGCGCGGTTTCCAGGGCAGCAATGCCCGCGGTCTCGGCCGGTGGCTCCATCCAGGCGAAGCCGCAGAGGTTGGCCTGCAGCGCCAGGGCGGCCAGCGCCTCCAGGCCAGGGGTCAGCAGTCCGTCGCTGCTGCCGCCCTGCCAGCGCGACAGCGCGACGCGCCTGAGGTGCGTCAGCATGATCTCAAGCTGCCGATCGGTCTGCAGGCAGCGTGCCAGCAGCGCCTGCCAGAGCGGATGCTGCAGCAGGTCCTGGCAGGCCGGCTCGGCGACCATCGACAGGAAGCCCGAGGGCATGGAGAGGCGCGTGTAGCCGGGCAGGGTGCGGATGAAGCTCAACACCGCCGGCCCGACGTCGAGCGGACTGACGTCCGGCGCATGCAGCAGGCGGAAGAGCTGCGTCTGGACCGCCACGCTGGCGCCGGCGAAGTCGGCGCCCGGCAGGGCCTCCACCAGGGCGCGGCGCAGCGCCGCATCGTCCGGCGCCAGATGGCAGGCGAGCAGGCGCTGCGCCAGGGCGTCGCGCTTCAGGCCCCGACGGCTCAGCGCCGTCGCCACCCCGTCGGGCACGGCCGGATGGGTCGGCGCCGCCTCGCGCGCCCTGCGGGCGGCGGCGGCCGCCTCCTGCAGGCGTCCCTCGGCGATCAGCCGCTGGGCGTCGGCGAGCGCCTTGGCGGCGAGCGGCGGCAGGGGCAACAGCACCACGGCGGACCTCTTCCATCGATTCTTTGCGGCGCGATCCTGCCCGCCGGGGCCGGCCGCGTCGAGTGCGGCGACTATCCCTCCAGGGCCTCTTCACGCTCGGCGCCGCAGCGTGACATGATCGCGCCGCCTGTTGGACGACTGATCAAGGAACGGACATGGCCACCACCGACCTCTGCTACATCACCGCGACCGAAGCCCTGGCCCTGTTCCGCAAGAAGAAGCTCTCGCCGGTCGAGCTGATGAAGGCGGTGATCAAGCGGGCGGAGAAGACCGAGCCCAAGGTCAACGCCCTGCCGATGCGCTATTTCGACGAGGCGATGGAGCAGGCCAAGGCCGCCGAGGCCACCTACATGAAGCGCGGTGCCAAGCCGCGCACCCTCGAGGGCATCCCCTTCGTGGTCAAGGACGAGTCGATGATGGAGGGCAAGACCACCACCTTCGGCTCGCTGATCTACAAGGACGCCAAGGACGGCGAGACCAACCTGACCATCGAGCGTGTGCTCAAGGCCGGCGCCATCGTGCATGCCCGCGGCGCCGCGCCCGAGTTCTCCTGCGCGCCCTATACCCAATCGCGCATCTGGGGCGTCACCCGCACGCCCTGGAACCTGGACTATTCCTGCGGCGGTTCTTCCGGCGGCTCCGGCGCCTCGCTGGCGGCCGGCTCCACCATCCTGGCCAACGGCTCGGACATCGGCGGCTCGATCCGCATCCCGGCCTCGATGACCGGCACGGTCGGCTACAAGCCGCCCTTCGGCCGCAATCCGGACTCGGCGCCCTTCAACCTGGACCAGTACTGCCATATCGGGCCCATGGCGCGTTCGGTCGCCGACGTGGCCCTCTTGCAGAACGTCATGTGCGGCCCGCACCCCAAGGACATCGCCTCGCTCAGGCCCAAGGTGACCGTGCCGACCAGCTACAAGCCGATCAAGGGCTGGAAGATCGCCTATTCGCTCGACCTCGCCGGCTACGATATCGAGCCCGACGTGGTCGCCAACACGCACAAGGCGATCGAGACCTTCCGTGCGCTGGGCGCCAAGGTGGAGGAGGTGGATCTGGGCTGGAAGCGCGAGGAGGTGGCCAGGGCCGCGCGCGCGCACTTCGGCACGATCTTCGGCCCCTGGATCGCGCGCTACGCCGAATCCCACAGCGAGCTGATGACTGACTACGCGCTGGCCTTCGCCGAGATGGCGAAGTCGGTCACCGCCAAGGACTTCGTCGAGGGCCTAGAGATCGAGACCAAGATGTACGCCTCGTTCGGGCCGATGATGGAGCGCTACAAGCTCTTCCTCTGCCCGACCCTGCCGCTGCCGGCGACCCGGGCTGGGGAGAGCTACGTCGACACGAAGCTCCTCATCAACGGCAAGCCGCAGGACGGGATCGAGGAGTGGCTGATGACC
Organism: Pseudomonadota bacterium; assembly: GCA_029781795.1. Taxonomy (GTDB): domain Bacteria; phylum Pseudomonadota; class Alphaproteobacteria; order Kiloniellales; family JACOMY01; genus JAKOWB01. The sequence continues at coordinate 15,056 of JAKOWB010000305.1, forward strand.
ATCTGCTTCAACATCCTCAGCCGCTGCCCGGTGATGAGCGTGCCCTCGGGCCGCGCCTCGAACGGCGTGCCGACCGGTCTTTCCATCGTCGGCCGGACCTACGACGATGCCACGGTCTTCCACGCCGCGGCGGCCTACGAGGCGGCGATGGGCGGCTTCTATACCGAGGCCAAGAAGCGCCCGAAGCTGTAAGGGGGGCCGCCGGCGCCCCTTGCCCCGGCACCCCTGCCAGCCTAGGGTCACGGCGCAATCAATCCCTACGCTCGGCCAAGACCCCCTCCCGGGGGTCGGGAAGATGGTTCTATGGCTTCGTTGCAGGTGAACGCGCCCCTTGTGGTCGCAGAGGTGTTCGATACCGAGGTCGTGGTGATCCACCTTGAGCGTGGCACCTACTACAGCCTGACCGGCGGCGCCTGCCGTCTCTGGCCGTTGCTGGGCACCGGTCTCGACAAGGAAGGGATCGTCCAGCGTCTTGGTGCCCTCGGCGCCGACTGGGCGGCGGCCGCGCCGGCGCTGCGCGATTTCCTGGATGGCCTGATCGTCGAGGAACTGGTGCGCGAGGGCGAGGAGGTCCGTCCGGCACCGGCGCTTGCGCCCGAGCCCTACCGGGCGCCCTCGTTCGAAAAGTTCACCGACATGGAAGAGTTGATCGCCCTCGACCCGGTACACGATGTCTCCGCAGCCGAGGGTTGGCCCCTCCGGACGCCGGTGGGACCCGACAGCCCCTAGAATTGTATGCTGCGGGCATGACCGCCGAGTCTCTGCATGTGGCGGATGCGCGCCCGGCGCCGGACAGACCGGGCCCCTTTCGCGCCTTCGCCGATCGTCTTCTTGCCGTCGCCGCCGCGGCCACGCAGGGCGCTGCCCGGCGGAACCTCGCGATCGGACCGCTGGACCTGACGCTGCGGGCCGCCGATCCCGACCTGCTGACGGCTTTCACCCGCGGCCTCGCCGACCTGCCGGTGGCCGGGCCGGGCGAGCGCCGCGCGCTCACCATCCACCTCCTGGCCGGTCCGGCGCAGCTTTCGGGCGGCGCGCAGCCGCCGCCGCCCGCCTGGCCGCTGCCGTCCAGCGAGCGCCAGCACCTGCGCCGCCTGCACCTTGCGCCCTCGCTGCGGCTCTTCTCCTGGAACGACGGTGCCGTCTGGCAGCTGCATGACCCGGCGGCGGGCGCCGCCGTCTATTGGGCGCGCGAGGTCACGGCGATCCCCGAATGGGACTACGGCGCGCCGCTGCGCAACCTGCTGGCCTGGGCGCTGCACGACGCCGGCCGCGTGCTGCTGCATGGCGCCGTCGTCGGCGATGCGCGGGGCGCGCTGCTGGTGGCCGGTGCCGGCGGGGCGGGCAAGTCCAGCACCACGCTGGCCGCGCTGCGTCACGCCGGTCTCAACACCGTCGGCGACGACTTCGTCGCGCTGGCCGGGGATGGTTTCGCCGAGGCGCTGTTCGACACGGTCAAGCTGGACGCCGCGGCGCTGCGCCGCCTGGCGGTGCCGGCGGGCTGGGTGGCCAATCCGGCGCGGCCCGCCGGCGAGAAGGCGCGCCTGCACCTGCTGCGCGACATGCCCGGCGCGCTGGTGCCGCGCCTTGCGGTCCGTGCGCTCGTCGTGCCTGCCATCGTGGCGCGGGCCGACAGCGCCGTGGTCCCGGCCAGTCCGGGGACGCTGCTGCGCGCGCTGGCGCCTTCGTCGCTCTTCCTGGTGCCCGGGGCGGAGCGCCAGCGCTTCGCGGCGCTGGCGGCGCTGACCCAGCGGCTGCCCTGCCTGACGCTGGAACTGGGCAGCGATCCGGCTGGCGTCGCCGGCCTCGTCGGCCAGGTGCTGCGGCAGGTGGCGCCATGACGCCCGCCGTCAGCGTCGTGCTGCCGGCCTACAACGCCGGTCCCTTCCTCGATGCCGCGCTGGCCTCGGTGCTGCGTCAGCCAGACGTCGCGCTGGAGGTCATCGCGGTCGACGACGGTTCGATCGATGAGACGCCGCGGCGCCTGGCCGAGTGGGCAGCGCACGATGCGCGGGTCCGGGTGCTGGGCGGGCCGAACGGCGGCCCGGCGGTGGCACGCAATCGCGGCCTCGCCGCTGCTCGCGCGCCGATCGTCGGCTTCATCGATGCCGACGACCTCTGGCCGGCGGACAAGCTGGCCCGCCAGCTCGTCCGCCTGAAGTCCGAGGCGGATCTCGACGCGCTCTCGGGATTCACCTGCTACTTCGACCGCGCGGCGCCGGACGGACTCGAACCCGCCGCGGATGCCCGCCGCGTCACCCTGTTCCATGTCCATCTGGGCGCGACGCTGTTCCGGCGCGACCTGCTGGAGCGGCTGGGCGGCTTCAATCCGGCACAGCGCTTCAGCGAGGACCACGACCTCTGGCTCCGCCTGCGCGAGGGCGGACACCGCTTCGCCATCCTGCGCCACACCACGCTGTTCTACCGCCGTCACGACCAGTCCATGACCGCCGGCAAGACCGGCCTCGGCGACGTCGGGCTCTTCGACATCCTGCGCCAGTCGCTGGCGCGGCGGCGCGCCAGCGGGTCTGTTGCGCCGGACCTCGGCTCCTTCGCCCCCTTCCTGGACCCATGACCGACAGCCACCCCACCGTCGCCTGCATCGTGCCGCTCTACAACGGGCGGGACTTCATCCTCGAGGCGCTGGCCTCGATCGAGGCGCAGACCTGGCCGTCGCGCGAGGTCATCGTGGTCGACGACGGCTCGAGCGACGATGGCGCGGAACTGGTGCGGCGGCACTATCCGCAGGTGCGCCTGATCCAGCAGCCGAACGGCGGCGAGGCGGCGGCGCGCAATCGCGGGATCGCCGAGGCCCGGTCGGACTACCTTGCGCTGCTCGACCAGGACGATCTCTGGCAGGCCGGCAAGCTGGAGTTGCAGATGGGGCTGCTGCTCGCCGACCCAACCCTCGACTGGGTCATTGGCCAGCAGCGCATGGTCATGCTGGACGAACCGGGCGCCGACTGGGCGCGGCCGGACTTCCTGGATCGCCCGCTGATCGGCTTCCTGCCCGGCTGCATGCTGGCTCGCCGCCGCGCCTTCGACAGGATCGGCCTGTTCAACACCTCTGTCCGCATCGGCTCGGACACCGACTGGTTCATGCGCGCGCGCGAGGGCAACCTGCGCATGGGCAACGTCGGCAAGGAAATCCTGATCCGGCGCATCCACGGCGCCAACTCGTCGCGCGACGCCGAGGCCTTCTACAGCGGCCTGATGCAGGTCGTGCGCGACCACCTGCAGCGCCGCCGCGGAACCGCATGATGGCGGCCGGCGCCCCCGCCATCAGCGTCGTGGTGCCGGCCCGGGACGCCGCGCGCACGCTGGGCGAGACCCTGGCGTCGATCCAGGCGCAGAGCCTGCCCGCGGCCGAGGTCCTGGTGGTTGACGACGGCTCGCGCGATGCCACTCCGGCCATCGCGGCGGCGGCGGGTGCCCGCGTGATTCGCCAGGCGGGGCAGGGTGTCGCCGTGGCAACGAATGCCGGCATCGCCGCGGCGGCGCACGATCTGATCGCGCTCTGCGATGCAGACGATATCTGGCTGCCGGAGAAGCTGGCGCGGCAGGCGCGGCTGCTGGCAGAGCCCTCCGTGGACGTGGCGATCTGTCATTTCGAGTCTTTCACCTGCCCCTCGCTGACGCCGGAGCAGAGCGCCCGCATCCTGGTGCCAGGCGTGAAGGTCGCCTGGCTGCGCTCTGCCATGTTGCTGCGACGCGCCGTCTTCGAGCGGATCGGGCCGCTCGATCCGACCCTGATGGTGGGCGAGATTGTCGACTGGCTGGACCGCGCCCGCGCCGCTGGTGTGGCTTTCGCGGTGGCGCCCGAGGTGCTGATGCGCCGCCGCCTGCACCCCGGCAGCCTGTCGAACAGCCACACCGGCAACCACCAGCGCTACATCGAGATGGCGCGGCGCGCCCTGGCCCGCCGCCGGGGCGAGGCATGAGCGCCCTCTCGCTGCCCTGGATCCCGCCGGAGGATGCGCTGCTGCTGCGCGTCCTGGCCGCCGGCCCGGCGGATGCCGCCGCGGCCTGGGAGCAATGGCAGGCGACGCAGGACCTGGACCAGGTGACCTGGCGCACCATGCGCCTGCTGGCGGCGGTGATCGCGCGGCTCGACGCGCTGGGCCTTGCCGCGCGCGACCAGCCGCGGCTGCAGGGCATCCGTCGCTTCTGCTGGAGCAACGGGCAGACCAAGCTGGCGCGCGCCCTGCCCAGCCTCGCGACCCTGCAGGATGCCGGCCTGCCGGTGCTGGTGCTGAAGGGCGCGGCGGCCATCGCCACCGGCGATGCCAGTCCGGCCGACCGCTATGTCGGCGACATCGACCTGCTGGTGCCGCCCGACCGCGCGGACGAGGCGCTGGACCGCCTGGCGGGCGAGGGCTGGCAGCCGCAGAGCGGCGGCTCCATCGCCCGTGTGAAGGGCCGGCACATGGCGCGCCACCATGCCGTCAACATGGTGCGCGGCAGGGACGGCGAGCTCGACCTGCACTGGTCCTTCCTGCTGCAGAACCGCGCCGCCGGTGACGACGCGGCGCTCTGGGCGACGGCGGAAGCGGCGCGGCTTGGTGGCCATGACATCCGCTGCCCGGCGCCGGCGTTCCGCCTGCTCCAGGCCCTGACCCAGGGCGCGCAGTGGTCCAGCGGCAACGCCGCCGACTGGGCGATCGACGCACTGGCGCTGCTGCGCCGGCCGGCCCTCGACTGGGCGTTGTTCGAGCGCGAGGTGGCGATGCGGAATCTGGGCGCCCTGGTGGCGACGACCTTGGGCTTCCTGGCCGGGCCGGTCGGCGTCGCGCTGCCGCCGGCTGCGTCGCGGCTGCTTGGGCAGCCGCTGGACGAGGTCTGGCGGGCCGAGGCGGCGGCGCTGCAACTGGCCGACGGCAGTCGCGACCGCGCCGCCGAGGCCGCCTTCGCGCGGGCCGAGCGCCGGCGCGCCGCCGGGCGGCCATTTCACTTTTCCGAACGGCTGCGCGAGCCGCGCCTGCGCTGGCCAGGGCTCACCCGCTTCCTGGCGCGGCGGCGCCTGGCGCTGGCCATCGAGCCACAGCCCGACGGCACGGTGCAGCTGCTGCCGCCCACCGGGCGCGGCGGCTGGCGCCGGCTGCTGGTCAAGGTCGCGGCTGAGGGGGCGCCGCAGGCCCGGCGCCGCCTCGACGTCACCTGCGGCCTCGCCTGGCTGGTGCGCTGGCGCCACCGCGGCGCGACGGCCTGGCACGGTGCGCGCCTGCCCTCCGGCCTCAGCGGGCCGATCCTGCTGGCGCCCTATCGCGACCTCAGGCGCGTCGGCGAGGCCGGCGAGATGATGCCGCGGCAGGACCCGCCGGTGCGGGTCCTGGAGGCCTGGCTCGCCGACTAGAGCGGTTTCGCTTCTGATTGAATCGAACCGCTCTAGCTACCTATTGATTTCACGCATTTTCCTGGCGCGAACCGGCGCCCGCTTGGCTCGGAAATCCTCTAGCCGTGCGAGGACATGAGCTCGTCCGAGGCGTGGCGCTCGCTGCGCCCCGGCAGCACGGCGTTGAGCAGCACGCCGACCACCGCGGCGAGCGCCATGGAGGAGACCATGAAGCCGCCGCCTGCCTCGCCGCTGCCGAACTGCAGCGTCGCGCCGCCGATGCCGAGCACCAGGATGACCGAGGCGATCAGCAGGTTGCGCTTGTCGCCGAAGTCGACCTTGCCCTCGATCAGGGTACGGATGCCGGAGGAGGCGATGACGCCGAACAGCGCGATCGAGACGCCGCCCATCACCGCCATGGGGATGGTGGAGAGGAAGGCCGAGAGCACGCCGACGAAGCCCAGCAAGATGGCGAGACAGGCGGCGCCGGCGATCACCCAGACGCTGAAGATGCGGGTGATGGCCATGACGCCGATGTTCTCGCCATAGGTCGTGTTGGGCGGCCCGCCGATCACCGCCGCCAGCGAGGTGGCGAGTCCGTCGCCCAGCAGCGTGCGATGCAGGCCCGGGTCCTTCAGGAAGGTACGGCCGACCACGCGCGAAAGCACGATCATGTCGCCGATGTGCTCGGCCATGGTGACCAGCGCCACCGGCGCGATCAGCAGGATCATGGACCCGGCCGATACGCCGTCCGGCAGGCCGCTGAAGAAGAAGGTGAAGTCCGGCACGGCGAAGATCGGCGCGTCCCGCAGCGGGGTGAAGTCGACATAGCCGACCAGCGCCGCCAGCAGGTATCCCGAGATCACGCCCAGCAGGATCGGCACCACGGTGAAGAAGCCCTTCAGCACCAGCGAGAAGACGAAGATCGCCCCAAGGGTGAAGAGCGCCACGCCGAAGTGACCCAGGCTATAGGGTCCGCCGGCGGCGGTGTTGGTCGCCATCTTCACCGCCACGCTGGAGAGCCCGAGGCCGATCACCACGATCACCGGCCCGACCACGATTGGCGGCAGCAGGCGCAGCAGCCAGCCGACGCCGAAGGCGCGGATCGCCGCCGCCACCACCAGGTAGACCAGGCCGGCCGCCGCGGCGCCGATCAGCGCGCCCGGCGCCCCGCCCACCGCCGAGGCGGCGATGATCGGCCCGATGAAGGCGAAGGAGGAGCCGAGGTAGGCCGGCGTCTTGCCGCCGGTCGCCAGGATGAAGACCAGCGTGCCGAGGCCGCTCGAGACCAGCGCCACGGCGGGGTTGAGTCCGGTCAGCAGCGGCACCAGCACCGTAGCCCCGAACATGGCGAAGAGGTGCTGCAGGCTGAGCAGCAGGAAGGTCGGCGGCGCCGGCCGCTCGTCGACGTCGAGCACGCAGTCGCGCGCCTTGTCCGGCGTGGTCACGCTCATGGACCCGGTCTCCATCCTCTGCTGGTCCCGCCGCACTTTCCGTGTCCGGCCAGTGACGCGACAGCCGGTCGCGCCCTGGGGATAACGGGGAAGGCGGGGAGAGCCCGCCCGCACCGGCGCCTTCGGATTTGCGCTAGGCTTTGTCGCGCCGCGCCCTTGCGTTGCGGCGGCGGGGGATTAGTCTGCCGCCCCGTCTCGACAGTCTTGTCCAGGGAATCCGCCGGTGAGCGTGCGCCGCTACAACGCCTTGAATCTCTTCCGGCAGGGCCGCCGCGGCCAGCGCGACTGGGCGCCGGCCTGGCGCCTGCCCGAGCCCAAGCCGGCCTATGACGCGGTGATCGTCGGCGGCGGCGGGCACGGCCTCGCCACGGCCTACTACCTCGCCAAGAACCACGGCATCCGCAACGTCGCGGTGCTGGAGAAGGGCTGGCTCGGCGGCGGCAACACCGGGCGCAATACCACCATCGTGCGCTCCAACTACTTCTGGCCCGAGAGCGCCGCACTCTACGACCTCGCCCTCAGGCTCTACGAGGGCCTCAGCGAGGATCTGAACTTCAACATCATGCTCTCGCAGCGCGGCATGATGATCCTGGCGCACAGCGAGCCCGAGCTCGACATGATGAAGCGCTCGGCCAACGCGATGCAGCTGAACGGCATCGACTGCGACATCCTGACCGAAGCCGAGGTGCGGAACCGCGTGCCGCTGCTGCAGATGGAGCGCTACGAGATCTGGGGCGCCCTGGTGCAGCACCGTGCCGGCGTCGCCCGCCACGACGCCGTGGCCTGGGGCTTCGCCCGCGGCGCCGACCGCCTCGGCGTCGACATCATCCAGAACTGCGAGGTCACCGGGTTCCAGACCCACGGCAACCGGGTCACGGCGGTCGAAACCACGCGCGGCACCATCGGCTGCGGCGTCGTCGGCCTGACCGCCGCGGGGCACCAGAACCTGCTGACCCAGAAGTTGGGCTTCCGCCTGCCGCTCCTGTCCTACTGCCTGCAGGCCATGGTGAGCGAGGCGATCAAGCCGGTGCTGGACACGGTGATCCTGTCGCCCGCCGTCGGCACCTACGTCAGCCAGTCGGCCAAGGGATCGCTGGTGTTCGGCGCCGGCCTCGACCTCTATCCCTCCTATGCCCAGCGCGGCAACTTCCCCACCACGCAGAAGATCGTCGCCGGGCTGGTCGAGATGTTCCCCAGCTTCGCGCGCCTCAAGGTGCTGCGGCAGTGGGGCGGCAACGTCGACGTGGCGCCGGACTCCAGCCCGATCATCGGCCCGACGCCGGTCGAGAACGTCCACCTGGACTGCGGCTGGGGCACCGGCGGCTTCAAGGCCATTCCGGGCGGCGGCTGGCTGCTGGCGCACTGCCTGGCGACCGGCGGGCACCATCCGATCTCCGCGCCCTTCGACCTCAAGCGCTTCGCCGAGGGGCGCCTGATCGACGAAGGCGCCGCCGCCGGTATCGCGCACTAGGGGGACGAGACCATGCTGCTGATCCCCTGTCCGTTCTGCGGACCGCGCGACGAGACCGAGTTCCACTATCGCGGCGAGCCGCGGCCACGCCCGCCCTCGTCGGTGGACGATGCCACCTGGGGCGCCTATCTCTTCGACAAGTCGAACGAGAAGGGGCCGCACCGCGAGCTCTGGCACCATGCCGGCGGCTGCCGGCGCGTCTTCATCATGACGCGCGATACCGTGACCCACCGCATCCTGGGGACCGAGGTGCCGGGCACGCACGCGGCGGGAGACGCGCCATGAGCCAGCCACGTCGCCTGCCATCCGGCGGCTTCATCGACCGCTCGGTCACGCTGGACTTCACCTTCGAGGGGCGCCGCTACCAGGGCCATCCGGGCGACAGCGTCGCCTCGGCCCTGCTGGCGAACGGCGTGCGTCTGGTCGGCCGCAGCTTCAAGTACCACCGCCCGCGCGGCATCCTGGCCGCGGGGGTGGAGGAACCCAACGCGATCCTCGATCTGCGCCAGGGCGAGCACCACGATCCCAACGCCAGGGCCACCATGATCCCGCTGGCCGAGGGGCTGGAGCTCAACGCGGTCAATGCCGAGCCCAGCCTGCGTGGCGACAAGCGCGCCATCTTCGACCGCTTCGCCCGCTACATGCCGGCCGGCTTCTACTACAAGACCTTCATCCGGCCGAAATGGGAGACCTTCGAAGGCTTCATCCGCAAGGCCGCCGGCCTCGGCCGCAATTCGCCCGAGCCCGACCGCCGGCCCTACGAGCAGCAGGCGGCGCGCTGCGACCTGCTGGTGGTGGGCGCCGGCCCGGCCGGCATCGCCGCCGCGCTGGCCGCCGCCGCCAGCGGCCAGAGCGTCTGGCTGGTGGAGCAGGAGGCGCTGCCCGGCGGACAGCTGCTGTGGCGCGACGAAGCGGTCGAAGGCCTGGCGGGACATGCCTGGGCCAAGGCTGCGGTGGAGCGCCTGACGGCGCTGCCCAATGTCACGGTCAAGCTCTCCACCCAGGCGGCCGCGTACTACGATCACAACCTGGTGGCGCTGACCGAGCGCCTGGCGGCGCCGGCCGCCGGCTGGGGTCCGGAGCGGCTCTGGTTGCTGCGCGCCGGCCGCGTGGTGCTGGCCACCGGCGCGCTGGAGCGGCCCATCGCCTTCCCGGACAACGACCGGCCGGGCGTCATGCTGGCGGCGGCCGCGGCCACCTATGTCGGCCGCTGGGGCGTGCTGCCGGGCAGCCGCGTCGTGCTGCTGACCAACAACGACGACGGCTATGCCAGCGCCCATGTGCTGCACCGTGCCGGCGCGCAGGTCGGCATCGTCGACGTGCGCAGCCAGGTCGACGGCGCGCTGATCAAGGCGGCGGCGACGGCGGGCATCGAGGTGCTGCCGGGCCGCGCGCTGCTGGGCGTCGAGGGTACCGGCGCCGTCCACGGCGTGCGGATCGGCCCGGCCGACACGCACGACAAGACGGCCAAGGGCGAGACCTTCGGCTGCGACCTGGTCGCGGTCAGCGGCGGCTGGTCGCCGGCCGCGCACCTCTTCAGCCAGTCCGGCGGCAAGCTGGCCTGGGATGCCACGCTGGCCTGCTTCCGGCCCGCCCGCGCGGCGCAGGAGACGGTCAGCGTCGGCGCCGCCAACGGCGCCTTCACGCTCGCCGAGGCCCTGGCCGAGGGTCACGCCGCCGGCGGCGGGCAGGGGCCCGCACCCGTCGCCGACAAGGCCGATCCGGCCTATCGCGTCGCGGCCTACTGGCGGCTGCCGCTGCGCGGCGTCAGGCAGTGGATCGACTTCCAGCACGACGTCACCACCAAGGACGTGGAGCTGGCGGCGCGCGAGAACTACGTCTCGGTCGAGCACCTGAAGCGCTACACCACGCTCGGCATGGCGACCGACCAGGGCAAGACGGCGAACGTCCTGGGGCTCGCGGTGCTGGGCGAGGAGACCACGCGCCCGCCGGATCAGGTCGGCACTACGACCTTTCGTCCGCCCTACACCCCGCTCACCATGGGTGCCATCGCCGGCCTCGGCCGTGGCAGCCGGATCGCCACGCGCCGTCACCTGCCGCTGCACGAGGCGCACGCGGCCTCCGGCGCCGCCTTCCGCGACTACGGCATCTGGTACCGGCCCGGCTGCTACCCGCTGGCCGGCGAGAGCGAGGGCGAAGCCATCCGGCGCGAGGTTCTGGCGGTGCGCCGCAACGTCGGCCTGATGGACGGCTCCTCGCTCGGCAAGGTCGAGGTGGTGGGGCCGGACGCGGCGGAATTCGTCAATCGCCTGTTCTACAACGAGCTGAAGACGCTGAAGCCCGGGCGCCTGCGGTACTGCCTGATGCTGGCGGAGACCGGCGTGGTCTTCGACGACGGCGTGGTGGCACGCCTGGCGCCCGACCGCTTCCTGCTCTCGCCCTCGTCCAGCCACACCGACGGCGTCATGGCGATGCTGGAGGAGTGGCACGAGGGCGAGTGGCCGGACCTGAAGGTCTATTTCCACAACGTCACCCAGGCCTGGGCGACGCTCGCCGTCTCAGGTCCGCGCGCCAAGGAGGTGATGGCGCGCCTCGGCACCGACATCGACCTGTCGGACACGGCACTGCCGCACATGGCCCTGGCCGAAGGTCTGGTCGAGGGCGTGCCGGCCCGCGTCGCCCGCGTCTCCTTCACCGGCGAGCGCTCCTACGAGATCTCGGTGCCGGCGAGCTACGGCGCCTCCCTTTGGGAGCATCTGCTGCGGATCGGCCGCTTCGCCTCGATCGCGCCCTATGGCATCGAATCGCTCATGACCCTGCGCACCGAGAAGGGCTTCATCCTGATCGGCCGGGACACGGACGGTGTGACGCTGCCGCAGGACCTCGGCGTCGTCGGGCCGCTGAAGAGCAAGCAGATCGACTATGTCGGCCGCCGCTCGCTCTTCACGCCCGAGGCGCGACGCGAGGACCGCAAGCAGCTCATCGGCCTGGCGGCGGAGGACCCGGCCATGCCGCTGCCGAACGGGGCGCACGTCGTCGCGCGCGAAGCCGGCAACAAGCTGCGCTCGCTCGGCTTCGTTACCTCCAGCTTCGACTCGCCGACACTCGGCCGGCCGGTGGCGCTGGGGCTGGTCGAACGCGGCCGCGCCCTGGTCGAAGCCGGCGCGCGGGTGGAGATCTATCACCTTGGCCAGCGGCGCTTCGCCCGCGCGGTGGAGCCCACCTTCTACGATCCCAAGGGAGTGCGGCTGAATGCCTAGCCTCGCCTCACGCAGCTACGCCGACGCGCTGCCGCCGGCGATGACGGCGCCGGGCCTCAGCCTGCGCGCACTGACGCCGGCAGCGCAGCTCTGGATCTCCGGCAACCCGGCCGACGCCGCCTTCGTCGCCGCGGCCAGCGGCGTCCTTGGCACGCTGCCGGCCGCCGGACGCATCGCGGGCGAGGATCCGCTGCTGCTGTGGCAGGCGCCCGACCGCTGGCTGGTGGTCAGCGAGCGCCATCGCGGCGCCGATCTGGCGCGGTCTCTCGGACGCGCGCTCGAGGGCCTGCATGCCGCGGTCAGCGACACCACGGACGGCTTGGCGCTCTTCGAGGTGGCGGGACCGGCGGCGCGGCGCGTCGTCGGGCAGGGCACGACATTCGACCTGGACCCCGCGGGCTTCGGCCCCGGCAGCGGCGCCGTCACGCTCTTTGCCGGGTTGCGCGTCTCGCTCTATTGCCTGGCGCCCGACCGCCTCCGCCTGCACGCCGAAGTGGCGAGCGCGCGCTTCGTCTGGGATTGGCTGAGGACGGCGGCCAGCGCCTACTGAAGGCCGTGGCGCCGGCGGTAGTCCTGCCAGCGTTGTTCGAAGAGCTCGACCGCGAAGGCGTGGAAGTCGCGCTCGTGCTCGGTGCGCTCGTCCAGCAGGGCCTGGATCGCCGGCGTGATGGTTTCGCGCGCGATCGGCCGCATGTCCGGGTCGCTCGCCTCGCGCTCGCTGAGGACGTTCTCGGCGGTGAAGCTCTGCGGCGGCTCCAGGCCCAGGCGCTCGCTCAGCAGCAGCAGCGATTCGCGGTAGCGCTCCTGCAGCCCGAAGGCCTCCAGTCCGGCCAGGGCGGTTTTGGCGCCTTCAATGATGCCGGGGGTCAGGCGCGGCATGAAGAACGAGGGCAGCGGCAGGAGCGGCGGGGCGAGCAGGCGAAGCTGGACGTTGTCGGTGTTGAAGCGGAGCTGCACGACGTCCGATTCGAGGAACTCCTGCAGGCTCAGCGCCTGCGCCGCGAGCATCATGCCGCGCAGCGCGACGTTCGGCTCGCTCATCACCCGCTCTGGCCGGTGTGCCCTGAGGAAGTAACAGACCGACAGCAGCCGTGCCCGGGGCTCGCGCAGCATCGTGATGATGCGCAGCCGGCCCGGCAGCATCTGCGCGAAGGACAGCGGGAAGTGCCCGACTACAAGGCGGGAGCGGCGGAACTGCCGCACCTCGTCGTTGCTGTGCGACGCAGGCTGCGCCAGGTCGCGGGCCAGGCGCATCATGCCATCGGTATCCAGCTCCATCGTGCTGCCTGCTCCGTAGCGCTGCAGCAGGAAGCTGCGCAGGCTGGTGCCGGCCGTCTTGGCGACGTGGACGAAGACGACGCGTTCCTGCTCCCCATAGGTTTGGCGCCACAGCAGCCGCAGCAGCTCGGCGAACTCGGCGGAGAGCAGCAGCGACGCGCGCAGCAGCCGGAGCGTTCCGGCCGACTGGTGCCAGCCATAGATCGCCTCGGCGTCTGGCAGGCGGTCCAGCGCCAAGCGGTAGGCAAAGTCTATGTCGGCCCTTGTCAGCGGCGCCTCGCCGTCCGCGCGCGTCGCCGTCGACGTGGCACCTTGCTGCGCATCGTGCCAGGCCTTGAGGTCGCGCTGCGCCTGCTCGAACTCGTCCGAGGTCAGCAGCGAGTGGCGCAGCGCCGGCAGCGAGCTGTGGCGGAGGTGCCAGTCGTAGACGGACTCGGATTCGGGAAGCCGGCCAAGCGTAAAGCGGTAGGCCAGTTCGATCTCCGCGCGGGTAAGGGGCGGGCGACTGTCGCCTGTGCGCGTGCTGGACATGCAACTCCAAGGGGCTTCCCGACTCGGACGGGGTGAGTATCGCCGGGCCGGCCGTCCCCTCCAAGCGGGCTGCTCTCGGCGCCGGCTTGGCTGCGGCCGGCCGACGCGGCAGGATCGCCGCCATGCAGTCCGATGAAGACACCCTCTATCGCCGGCTGGCCGGCGAACCGCCGCCGGCTCGGGTGCTGGCCGCGGACATCTCGGCCGACACGCTGGTCGTCGGCGGCGGCCTCGCCGGCCTCACCACCGCGCTGTCGCTGGCAGAGCAGGGCCAGGACGTCGCGCTGCTGGAGGCGCGCCGCGTCGGCTTCGGCGCCTCGGGCCGCAATGGCGGCATCCTGGGCTATGGCTTCCCGCTGGAGTGGGACGAGATCGCCGCGCGCCTGGGCCTGGCGGAGGCGCGTCAGTTCCTGCGTCTGGGCCGCGCGGCGCAGGCCTGGGTCAAGGATGCGATCCGTCGCCATGCGATCGACTGCGGCCCGCACCCGGACGGCTATCTCTGCGGCGCCTGGCACGACCGGCCGCAGGCCGGGCGAGACTACGTCGCACGCCAGAACGAACGCTTCGGGCTGGAGCTGCGTTGGCTGGATCGGGACGAGGCGGACGGACTTGCGCGCTCGCCCCGCTACAACGGTGGCTTCTTCGATCCCCTGGTCAGCCAGATCCAGCCGCTGCTCTACTGCCGCGGCCTGGCCCGCGCGCTGGTGGAGCGGGGCGGGCAGCTCTACGAGGAGAGCCCGGCCCTGGCGCTGGAGCGGCAGGGCGCGGGCTGGCGGGTGCGCAGCGCCAGGGGCAGCGTCACCGCCGGCCGGCTGGTGCTCTGCGGCGGCGGCTACCTCGGCCGGCTGCATCCGGCGATCGGGCGCGCCTGCATCGGCGTTGCGACGCACATCGCCGGGACGAAGCCGCTGGGCCAGGAGCGGCTGGGGCAGGCGATCCCCCGGCCGCTCGCCCTCAGCGACGACCGCCAGGCCGGCGCCTACTACCGCGCGCTGGCCGACACCCGGCTGGTCTGGGGCGGGCGCCTGACCCTGCCCTGGGAGCGCGGCAGCGCCGGCACGGCGGAGAAGATCCGCCGCTGGATCGAGTTCACCTATCCGCAGCTCGGTCCGGTTGAGATGGAGGTCGGCTGGCACGGCCTCATGTCCTTCGGCCGCTCGCGCATGGTGCAGCTGGGCCAGCTGCCCGACGGCGCCTGGTACGCCTTCGGCTTCGGCGGCAGCGGCCTCGCCTCGACCGCCGTCGCCGGCCGCCTGCTGGCCGCGGCCATCGCCGAGGGCGACGACGAGTGGCGGCGCTTCGCCCCCTTCGGCCTTGGCTGGATGGGCGGCCCACTGGGCAACGCCGCAGCGCGGATCGTCTATAGTGGCTATCGGCTGGCCGACTGGGCGGGGGACCGGCGGGAGGCTGTGAAGCGCATCACAGCGCGGCGTCGGCGCGCCGCCTAGAAAGCGCTGGTCAACGTCGCGCCGTCCCTCCTGCGGGCCGCGCGCCCGCATGGAGAGAGAACATGACAGTCAAGGACTCCCGTGGCCTCGTGATGACCGGCGCCGATGCCGCCGCCGCCGAGGCCTTCGACAAGGCCCTGGGCGAGTTCCAGTGCTATGTCGGCAATCCCGTCGCGACGATCGAGGCGGCGCTGGCCGAGACCCCGGCCTTCACGATGGGCCACATCCTCAGGGCCTATCTCTATCTGTCCGGCACCGAGGGGCCGGGCATCCCGGTCGGTCGCGAGAGCGCCGCGGCCGCGCGCAAGGGCCAGCCGAACGACCGAGAGCGCCAGCATCTGGCGGCGATCGACGCCCTGATCGAGGGGCGCTGGGACGACACCGTGGCGATGCTGGAGCGGCTGCTGGTCGACTATCCGCGCGACATCCTGGCGCTGCAGGTCGCGCACCTATTCGACTTCTACCGCGGCGATGCGCGCAACCTGCGCGACCGCGTGGTGCGGCGCCTGCATGCCTGGAGCCCAGCCGACGCCAACTGGCACGCGCTGCTGTCGATGCAGTCCTTCGGCAACGAGGAGATGGGCGACTATGCCCGCGCCCAGGCGCTGGGCGAGGAGGCGGTGGCGCTGCAGCCGCGCGACGGCTGGGGCTGGCATGCCGTCGCCCATGTCCACGAGATGCGCAACGACCCCGAGGCCGGCATCCGCTGGCTGGAGCCCAACAGCGGCCACTGGGGGCCGGATTCGATCTTCGACGTGCACAACTGGTGGCACCTCGCGCTCTATCACCTGGAGCTCGACCGCCTCGACGAGGTGCTGCGCCTCTATGACACGCAGATCCGCGTCGAACGCTCCTCGGTGGTGCTCGACATGGTCGATGCCAGCGCCATGCTCTGGCGCCTGAAGCTGCGCGGCCACGACGCCGGGCAGGCGCGCTGGAGCGAGATCGCCGCCGCCTGGGAGGCGCTGATCGACGACGGCAACTACTGCTTCAACGACGCGCACGCGCTGATGGCCTTCATCGGCGCCGGGCGCCACGACCTGGTGAATCGCCAGCTCGCCACGCTGCGGCGCAGCGCCCAGCAGGGCGGCAGCAACGAGGTCATGGCGCGCCAGGTCGGCGTGCCGGTGGGCGAGGCGCTGGTCGCTTTCGAGAGCGGCGACTTCGCCGGCGCGGCCGAGCGGCTGCAGCGGGTACGCACGATCGCCGGCCGCTTCGGCGGCAGCCACGCGCAGCGCGACATCCTGGACCTGACGCTGATCGAGGCGGCCAAACGCGGCGGCGATGCCCAGCTGCTGGCGGCGCTGGCGACCGAGCGGGTGACCAACCGCCCGAACTCGCCGCTGGCCCGCCGCTACCGCGACGCCGTCGCCACCCTGCCGCGCGTGGCCTGAGGCCATTCCCCCTCCGGTAAGGGTCACGCGCCCAGCCGCCCGGCTTCGGGAACCGCCCGAAGCCGGGCGCGAGCGTTTTCTGCAACGGGCAGTGCCCTAGGCTTTGGACTGCCCCTTCTCGCGCAGTGCCGGCAGGTTCTTCACCACCATGCGTCCGCCGCTCTGCGCCAGCAGGCCCTCGCGCTCGAAGGCCTTGAGCTGCTTGTTCACGGCCTCGCGCGTGACGCCGAGCAGCTGCGCCAGCGCGCCCTGGGACAGCTTGGCCTCGATCACGGTGCCCTCCGCCGTGTCGCGGCCGTGCGCGGTCGCGAGCGCCTCCAGCGTCTTGGCCAGGCGCGTGCCGAGGTCCAGGAAGGCGGCGTCGCGGATGCGGTCGGTGTTGCCGCGCAGGCGCTCGCAGAGCAGCTCGATCAGGTGGCGGGCCAGGCGCGGCTCGCCCTCCAGCAGGGCCAGGAACTCACGGCGCGGGATGACCAGCAGTTCGCTGGCGGCGATGGCGGTGGCGCTGGCGGTGCGCGGCAGGCCGTCAAGCAGGGCGATCTCGCCGAAGAAGTCGCCGGGCTCCATCAGGTTCAGCGTCAGCTCCTTGCCGTCCGGCCCGTGGATCCAGATGCGGATCAGGCCGCCGACCACGCCATAGAGCGCATCGGCCTCGTCGTCCTGCCAGAACAGGGTTTCGCCCGGCCCCAGGCTGCGCGGCAGCGCCAGGCCGGCGACGCGCGCCAGCACCTCGTCCGCCAGCGAGCGGAAAAGGAACGAGCGGCGCAGCAGGCGGCTGCGTTCCTGCCCGGTCAGGGGCCCTGGCGTCTCGGTCACGGGACTGGTCACCTCCGCTCGGGGGGGCAGTGAAGCGCGTCACAGACTAGTCGCCATGATCCTGCCAGTCATGGGTGGCAGCATGCCTTGTGGTCGAAAGGGCCCCGGACTAGCTTGCCCGCCGAAGGGAACATGCCCATGCCATTGCTTCTGGACCGCCGCGCCTGGCTGGCGTTGACCGCGGCCGCCGGATTGACGGGCGCTTTCGTGGCACGCTCGCCCGCCGCGACCGAGGTCGGCCGCGTCGCGGTGCTGCTGGGACAGGCAGTGCGCCATGCGGCCAGCGGGCCGATGCCGCTGCAGCCAGGCGGTGGCGTGGCCGCCGGCGACGAGGTCGAGACCCTGGCCGACAGCCGGCTGGAGATCGCCTTCATCGACGGCTCCAGCCTGGTCCTGGGCCCCGAAACCCGGGTGCAGATCGCCCAGTTCGCGCCCGCGGACGGCGTGGCCCAGGCGCTCATCCTGCTGGTCGCGGGCGTGGTCAAGGTCGCCGTCGGCGACGCCATCACCTGGCAGACCTTCCAGGTTGAAACGGAAACCGCCATCGCCTCGGTCCGCGGCACCGAATGGGTGATGCAGCAGACCCCCGAGGGCAGCGCGGTGCTGGTGCTGGAGGGGAGGGTGGAGGTGACGCCGCGCCAGCCGCCGACACCCACGGTGGCGCCCGGCCCCAGTCAGGACGAGCACAAGCAGGAGAAGAGCGACCCGCTGGACCAGAAGTCCGGCACCGGCGGGCCGACCATCCTGGAGCCGGGCGAGGGCACGGACGTCGCGCCAGGCGCCTTCCCGACCCTGCCCAAGGTCTGGGGCGACAAGCGCCGCGAAGCGGTGCTGGCGCTCGTCTCGCTGCCCTGACCCAGGCACGCCGCGGTGGCACCCCGCTCTCCATCGCGGCATTGGCTCGGCTTGATCCTGGCGCTGCTGGTCGGCGGGCTGCTGGGCGGGCTGCATCTGGCCGGCCGCCTGCCCTCGGGGCTGGAGGAGATCGAGGCCACCACGCTGGACTGGCGCTTTCGCCTGCGCGGCCCGCTGCCGCCGCCGGACCAGGTCGCCATCATCGCCGTCGACGACCGGACCCTGGCGAAACTCGGCCGCTGGCCGCTGCCGCGTGCCACCCTGGCCGAGGCCGTGACCCGGCTGCGCGCCGCGGGCGCGCGCACCATCGGGCTGGACCTGCTGCTGCTGGAGCGCGAGCCGCCGAGTGACGGCATCACGCTGTCAGCCGGCGACCGGGCGCTGCGCGCCGTGCTGGCGGAAGCGGACGACGTGGTGCTGGGCATGGCGCTGCTGTTCGACGGCGCGGCCCAGGCCGATCCGGGCCTCGAGCAGGAACTGCTGCCGCACGCCCTGCGGATCGTCGCGCGGCCCCCACGGTCGCTGCCGGTGCCCGGCGCGGCCGGCGCACTGGTGCCGATCCAGCCATTGCGCGACGTCGCCGGCCTGGGACACGTCAACCTGCTGCTGCGCGAGGGGCAGCCGCGCCTGGCGCATCCGGCCATCGCACTGGGCAGCCTGCTGATTCCCTCGTTCCCGCTCGAGCTGGCTCGGCGGCAGCGCGGCCTGCCGGCCGACGGCGTCGCGCTCTCGCTCGCCGGCGAACTGGCGCTGGGTGCGCGGCGGATCGCCCTGGACCGCAGCCTCGGCCTGCCGGTGGACTTTCATGGCCCCGCCGGCACCATCGCGACCTGGTCGCTGCTCGACCTGCTCGAAGACCGTATTCCCCCGAGCGCCCTCGAGGGCCGTGCCGTGCTAGTCGGGGCGACGGCGCTCGGCGTCGGCGACACCTTTCCGACGCCCTTCGCCCAGTCGCTGCCGGGGGTCGAGGTGCTGGCGACCGCCGTGGACAACCTGCTGCAGCCGGCCACGCTGATACGTCCCGTCGGCCTGCTGCCCTGGGAGGCTGGCCTTTGCCTGCTGCTGGCGGTGTTGACCTGGGCCGGCCTCAGGCTGCCCAACCCGCGCGTCGCCGCGCTGGCCGGCACCGCCCTGCTGCTGCTCTGGCTGGCGGCGTGCTACGCGGCCTTCGTGCTGGCCAAGGTCTGGGTGAACGCCACCGTGCCGGCCCTGGCGATCGTCCTCAGCGGCCTGCTGCTGGCCGCCAGCCGGGCGGCCTTCGAGCGGCGCATGCGGCGCGAGGCGGAGCGGCAGCGCGGCAATCTTGCGCGCTATGTCTCGCCGGTGATGGCGGCGCAACTGGCCGAGGAGGAGCGGCCCAGCTTCGACGAGCGCGAGCAGGCCGCGGCCATCCTGTTCTTCGACCTGTCCGGCTTCACGCGCCTGGCCGAGGGTCGGCCACCGACGGAAACTGCGCGCTTTCTCAAGGATTTCCACGCCCGTCTTGAGACCGTGGTTCTGCATTACGAGGGGGTGGTGGAGCAGTTCCTGGGCGACGGCGCCATGATCATCTTCGGACTGCCGCAGGAGCGGCCGGACGATCCGGTGCGGGCGCTGGCCTGTGCCCGCGCCCTGGTGGTCGAGCTGGGCGCCTGGCGTCCGGAGCTGAAGCCGCGCGCCGGCCTGCACTTCGGGCGCGTCGCCATGGCCCGCCTGGGCGGCCGCAGCCAGGCGCAGCTCGCCGCCGCCGGCGATACGGTGAACGTGGGTGCGCGCCTGGAGGCGCTGGCGCGGCAGCTCGGCGCCGCCCTCGCCGTATCCGACGCCCTGGTCGAGGCGGTGCGCGCCGCAGGTCGGGCGGATCTGCTGGCCGGTCTGCAGCCCGAAGGCGCGCAGGATATGCGCGGCCGGACCGGTCAGGTCGCGGTCTGGCTGGCGCAGCGGGAACTTCTCTGAAAAATGGCGCTTTTCCAGACTATTGAAGCGCTTGCCCCGCGCGGGGCGGGAGGCGCAAGCTCCGCCCGCCGAACGCCTCCGCTGACGTGGGGCGAGGCAAGGTTACGTGCAGGAGGGGGGCCTCCCGATGTTCGATCTGCTGATTTGCGGCGCGACGCTCTATGACGGTCGCGGGGGCCCGCCACGCCTTGCCGACGTCGCGGTGGATGGCGACTACGTGGCCGCCGTCGGCGACCTGGGCGGCGCCGAATCGCGGCGCGAAATCAAGGCTGAAGGCCTGGCGCTGGCACCTGGCTTCATCGACGTGCACACGCACGACGACCGGGCGGTGCTGGACGGCGACATGGCGCCCAAGATCAGCCAGGGCGTCACCAGCGTCGTGGTCGGCAACTGCGGCATCAGCCTGGCGCCGCTGACCCTGCTGGGCGCGCCGCCGCCGCCCCTGGACCTGCTGGGTGGGCAGGCGGACTATCGCTTCGCCAGCTTCGCCGACTACCTGTCCGCGCTCGACCGTGCCGGCGGTGCCACCAACACCGCGGCCATGGTGGGGCACTCGACCCTGCGCGTCGGCGCCATGGAGCGCACCGACCGCGCCGCCAGCGCCGCCGAGATCGCCGCCATGCGCGGGCGGCTGCAGGACTGCTTGGCGGCCGGCGCCATCGGCTTCTCCACGGGTCTGTTCTACGCCCCCTCGGCGGCGGCGCCGACCGAGGAGATCATGGCCCTGGCCGAGGTGCTGAAGCCCTTGGGCGGCATTCACACCACCCACATGCGGGACGAGAGCGACCATGTGACCGAGGCGCTGGACGAGGCCTTTGCCATCGGCCGCCACGCCGAGGTGCCGGTGGTGATCTCGCACTTCAAGGTGTCGGGCCGCGACAACTGGGGCCGCTCCGCGGAGACCCTGGCGAAGTGGCGGCGGGCGGCGGCGGGCCAGCCGCTGGCGCTCGACGCCTATCCCTATGCCGCCTCGTCCACCGTGCTGCGCATCGAGTACGCGGCCGAGGCGCCGCAGGTACTGATCACCTGGTCCAAGGCGCATCCCGAGCAGTCGGGCCGCGACCTGGACGAGATCGCCAGGGAGTGGGGCCTGGATCGCCGCGCCGCGGCCGAGCGGCTGCAGCCGGCCGGCGCGGTCTATTTCTCGATGGACGAGGGGGACGTGCGCCGCATCCTGGCCTTCCCGGAGACCATGATCGGCTCCGACGGGCTGCCGCACGACCAGCATCCGCATCCGCGCCTCTGGGGCGCCTTCCCGCGCGTGCTGGGGCACTATGCCCGCGACGTCGGGCTCTTCCCGCTGGAAGAGGCGATCCGCCGCATGACCAGCCTCTCGGCCGAGCGCTTCGGCCTGGTGGACCGCGGCCACATCGCCGAGGGCGCCTTCGCCGACCTGGTGCTGTTCGACCCGGCCACGGTGATCGACAGCGCCACCTTCGCCGACCCGAAGCGGCCGGCGGCGGGCATCAAGGAAGTCTTTGTCAACGGTGAGAGCGTGTGGGCCGAGGGCCGGCCGACCGGCGCCCGGCCGGGCCGCGTGCTGCGGCTCGGGCAGGGAGCGCGGCCGGCGTAGTGAGCGTCTGGCCCCGCGTCAGTCGCGGGCGCGCTCGACGTAGCTGCCGTCCTCGGTCATCACCACGATGCGGGTGCCCGGGCCGACGTGCGGCGGCACCATGGTGCGCACGCCGTTCGACAGCATGGCCGGCTTGTAGGAGGAGGAGGCGGTCTGCCCCTTCACCGTCGGCTCGGTCTCGGTGATCTCCAGCGTCACCTTCTGCGGCAGCTCGACCGAGACCGGCACGCCCTGGTGCAGGCGCATGGTGACGTGCATGCCGTCCTGCAGGAAGCGGGCCGGCTCGCCGATGACGTCGGCCGGTACCGAGATCTGCTCGTAGTTCACCACGTCCATGAAGGCATAGGCGTCGCCGTCCTTGAACAGGAACTGGTACTCGCCCTCGTCGATGAAGGCGCGCTCGACCGATTCCGTCGTGCGGTAGCGCTCGACCACCTTCACGCCATCGCTGATGCGGCGCATCTCCACCTGGGTCACCGGCGTGCCCTTGCCCGGCTGGATGTTGTCGGCCTTGAGGATGGCGTAGAGCTTGCCATCGGTCTCGATGACCTGACCGGCGCGCAGCGTGTTGGCGTTGACCTTCATGGGAACGAAAAACCTCGGTTGCGAAAAAGCGCCCGTGTGTAGCAGGTTCGCCCCCTGGCTTCAACCAACGCAGGACCCATGGCCGCAGCCCCCTCCGTCATTCCCTGGTGGCGCCCCGACCGCTATGCCGCGCGGCGGCCCAACCTGTTGAAACGGCAGGCGATCCTCGCCGCCATCCGGGCCTTCTTCCAGGCCCGCGGCTTCGCCGAGGTGGAGACCCCGGCGCTGCAGGTCTCGCCCGGGCTGGAGCCGCACCTCATGGCCTTCGAGACGCGGCTGGAGCAGGGCGACGGCGCGGCCAGCCGCCTCTTCCTCCATACCTCGCCCGAGTTCACCTGCAAGAAGCTGCTGGCGGCGGGGGAGGAGAGGCTCTTCACCCTGGCGCGGGTCTGGCGCAACCGCGAGCGCTCGGCGACGCACCACCCGGAGTTCACCATGCTGGAGTGGTACCGCGCCGGCGCGGACTACGAGAGCCTGATGGAAGACTGCGAGGGGCTGCTGGCGGCGGTGGCCGAGGCGGCGGGCGCCGCGGCCCTGACCTGGAAGGGCCAGCGCGTCGACCCCTTCGGCCGCTTCGAGCGCGTCAGCGTGGCCGAGGCCTTCCGCCGCCATGCCGGCATCGATCTGCTGGCCACCGCGCCGGATCCCTGGAAGCCCGACACCGCGGCCCTGGCCGAGCAGGCGCGCCGCGCCAAGGTCCGGGTGGCGCCGGACGACGACTGGGCCGACATCGTGACCAAGGTGCTGCTGGAGCGGATCGAGCCCAACCTCGGCCGCGACCACCCGACTTTCCTGGTGGACTATCCGGTCAGCCTGGCGGCGCTGTCGCGGCCGAAGCCCGGCGATCCGCGCGTCGCCGAGCGCTTCGAGCTCTACGTCAACGGCCTGGAGCTGGCCAATGCCTTCTCCGAGCTGACCGACGTCGCCGAGCAGCGCCGCCGCTTCGAGGCCGACATGGCGCTGAAGGAGCGGCTCTACGGCCAGCGCTATCCGCTGGACGAGGATTTCCTGGCGGCCCTGGCCGAGATGCCGCCGGCCGCGGGCATCGCCCTCGGCGTCGACCGCCTGGTGATGTGCGCGGTGGGCGCGCAGCGCATCGAGGAGGTACTCTGGGCGCCTGTAGCGGAGCAGGGAACATGACCATGCGTCACGCGCGTGTCGTCGTCATCGGGGGCGGCATCGTCGGCTGCTCGGCGCTGTGGCACCTGGCGCGCAAGGGCTGGCGCGACCTGCTGCTGCTGGAGCGCGACGAGCTGACCGCCGGCTCGACCTGGCATGCCGCCGGCAACTGCCCGAACTTCTCCGGCTCCTGGGCGCTGCTGCACCTGCAAAGCTACTCGACCAGGCTCTACCGCGAGCTGGCTGCGCTGACCGGCAGCGCCATCAACTACCACGTCACCGGCTCGATCCGGCTGGCGCAGGGCCGCGCGCGGCTGGAGGAGTACCGCCACCTCGCCACCGTGGCCAACCAGCTCGACCTCGGCTTCGAGGTGCTGGGGCCAGCCGAGATGAAGGCGCGCTATCCCCACCTGGAGACCGCCGGGCTGGAGGGCGGCCTCTGGGACCCGGCGGATGGCGACATCGATCCCTCGCAGGCGACGCAGGCCTTCGCCGCCGGGGCGCGGGCCCTGGGCGCGACCATCCTGCGGCAGTGCCCGGTCACCGCCATGCGGCGCAGCGGCGGCGGCTGGCGCCTGACCACGCCGCAGGGCGTGATCGAGGCCGAGATCGTGGTCAACGCCGCCGGCTACCGCGCCGGCGAGGTCGCGGCCCTGGTCGGCCAGCGCCTGCCGGTGGTCAGCCTGCAGCACCAGTACCTGGTGACCGAGGGCCTGCCGGAACTGGCGGGCAGTGGGCCGAAGCTGCCGTTGCTGCGCGACCCGGATGATTCCTACTACCTGCGGCAGGAGCGCGACGGCCTGCTGCTCGGCCCCTACGAGAAGGAGCGCGCCGTCGCGGTCTGGGACCAGGGCATCCCGGCCGACTTCGTCGCCGCGCTCTTCCCCGACGACCTGGAGCGGCTGGAGCGCTACATCGAGCTGGCGGTGGGCCGCGTGCCGCTGCTGGGCCGGGGCGGCGTGAAGCGGGTGGTGAACGGGCCGATCCCCTATACGCCGGACGGCAATCCGCTGATCGGGCCGGCCTTTCAGCCGGGCCTCGACCTCAAGGGGCTCTTCCTCTGCTGCGCCTTCTCCTTCGGCGTGGTGCAGGGCGGCGGCGCCGGCAAGGCGATCGCCGACTGGATCGTCGAGGGCGAGCCGGAGTGGGATCTCTGGGCCCTCGACCCGCGCCGCTTCACAGGCCATTGCGACGCCGCCTACACCCGCGCCAAGGCGCTGGAGGTCTATGAGAACGAGTACGCCGTCGGCTTCCCGAACCAGGAATGGCCGGCCGGCCGCCCGGCCAAGACGACGCCGCTGACGGCGATCCTGGCGGGCGAGGGCGCGGTCTTCGGCGCGCGCAACGGCTGGGAGCGCGCGCTCTGGTTCAAGCCGCCGGGCTTCGCTGGCGACCCGCAGGCGCGGACTTTCCACCGGCCGGTCTGGTTCGAGGCCGTGGCGGCCGACTGCCGCGCTGTGCGCGAGGGCTGCGGCCTGGTCGAGATCCCGGGCTTCAGCCGCTTCCGCGTCACCGGGCCCGGCGCGGCGGCGCACCTCGACCGCCTGCTGGCAAGCCGCTTGCCGCCGGTCGGGCAGGTGCGCCTGGCCTATGGCCTGACGGCGAAGGGTGGCGTGCTGGTCGAGACCACGGTCGTGCGCCTGGCCGAGGCGGAGTTCCTGCTGGCCAGCGCCGCGGCGGCGGAGTGGCACGACTGGCAGTGGCTGACGAGCGACCTGCCGCCGGGCGTCGCGGTCGAGGGCGTGACCGAGATGCAGGACACACTGGCGCTCAGCGGGCCGGACGCGCGGACCGTGCTGGAGCGCGCCTGCGGCCAGGCAGTGACCCTGCCTTGGCGCCATGCGACATGGATCGAGATCGCCGGGCAGCGCGTGCTGCTGCTGCGCTTCGGCTACACCGGCGAACTCGGCTACGAGCTGCATCTGGAGCCGCGCCACACGCCGGCGGTCTATGCCGCTCTCCGCGCCGCCGGGGCGCGACCGGTCGGGAACCATGCGCTGGACTCGCTGCGGCTGGAAAAGGGCTATCCCGCCTGGAAGAGCGAGCTGGAGATCAAGGTCTCGGCGCTCTCCAGCGGCCTCGAGCGCTTCCTCGACTGGAACAAGGATTTCGTCGGTCGCGCGGCGTTGCTGGCGGAACGGGCGCAGGGATCGCGGCTGACGCTGGCGCTGCTGGCGCTGGACCCCGGAACCGCCGAGGCGCTGCCGTTGGCACCGGTCTGGCGCGGCGGCCGGCGGGTCGGGCAGGTGACCTCGGGCGCCTTTGGGCACTGGGTCGGGCGCAGCCTGGCGCTGGCCTATCTGGAGCCGGGCGAGGCGCTGGTCGGCGCGCGGCTCGAGGTCTCGGTCCTGGGCGAGCGGCGTGGCGCCCTCGTCGTGCCGCGCCCGCTGCACGACCCGGAGAACCGGCGGATGCGGGGCCTCTAGCCGACCCGGCCGTAGTTGTCGCTGAAGCGGACGATGTCGTCCTCGCCCAGGTAGCTGCCGGTCTGTACCTCGATGAGGTCGAGCGGCACCTTGCCGGGGTTCTCCAGCCGGTGCTTCTCGCCGGCCGGGATGTAGACCGACTCGTTCTCCTGGACGAGACGCACCTCCTCGCCGCAGGTGGTACGCGCCATGCCGCTGACCACCACCCAATGCTCGGCGCGATGACGATGCATCTGCAGCGACAGGCTGGCGCCGGGCTTCACCGAGATGTGCTTCACCTGCCAGCGCTTGCCGATCGAGATGGAGCGATAGAAGCCCCAGGGGCGCAGCACGCGGGCATGTTCGTTCGCCTCGCTGCGGCCTTCGCGCTTCAGGCGCTCGACCAGTTCCTTGACCCGCTGCGCCTGCGCGGTCGGTGCCACCAGCACCGCCGTGTCGGTCTCCACCACCACCAGGTCCTCGACGCCGATGGCGGTGACCAGGCGCGATTCGGCGCGCAGGTAGCAGTTGCGCGCTCCTTCGGCCACGGCGTCGCCCAGCAGCACGTTGCCGGCGGCGTCCTGCTCGCCGAGCTGCCACAGGGCATCCCAGGCGCCGATGTCGCTCCAGCCGATCTCGCAGGGCACCACGCCGGCGCCCGCGACCTTCTCCATGATCGCGACGTCGAAGGAGACGGCCGGCGCGGCTTCCAGGGCGGCCTTGTCCAGGCGGAGGAAGTCGAGGTCCCGCGTGGCCGCTGCCAGGGTCGCCTTGGCGGCGGCCAACACGGCGGGGGCATGCTCGGCGAAGGCCGCGAGGGTCTGCCGGACCGGCAGCAGGAACATGCCGCTGTTCCAGGCATAGCGCCCGCTGGCGAGGAACTGCTGCGCGGTGGCCTGGTCGGGTTTCTCGGTAAAGCGGGCGACGGCGAAGGCCTCGCCGTCCAGCGCGGCGCCGCGCTCGATGTAGCCATAGCCGGTCTCGGGCCGATCAGGCGTGATGCCGAAGGTCATGAGGTGGCCGGCCGCCGCCTGGCGCGCCGCGGCGGCGACCGCCGCCTGGAAGTCCGGGAGCTTCTGGATGACGTGGTCGGAGGGCAGCACCAGGGCCAGCCCCTCCGGCGCCTCCTCGGCGATGTCGAGCAGGGCTACGGCGACGGCGAGGGCGGTGTTGCGCGCCAGCGGCTCGATTACCAGGCGCCGCGGCGTCATCTCCAGCGCCTGCAGCTGCTCGCCGGCCAGGAAGCGGTGCTCGTCGCTGGCGACCACGGTGAGGGGGGCATAGCCCTCGCCCCGCACCCGCGCGGCGGTTGCCTGGAACAGCGTCAGCGGCCCGTTCAGCGCCAGGAACTGCTTGGGATAGGAGCGGCGCGACAGCGGCCAGAGGCGGCTGCCACTGCCGCCGGACAGGATCACCGGATAGATCATCGGCACCGCCATAGGACTGACTTCCCCCGCTGCTGGCCATCTCCTAGGACGGAACCGGCCGCCGAGGCAACACTACCCGCCGCCGGAGCGACTTGACGTTGGGTCGGCTTGACGCTGGACCACGCCTCCTCGCTAGTCTTGCCGCCATGACTCGCGACCTTGCCGCCTATCGCGCCGAACTGGCTGAGCGCATCGCCGTGCCGCTGATCGCGGCGCCGATGTTCCTGGTCTCCAATCCCGCCCTGGTGGTCGCGGTGACGCGCGCCGGGGCTATCGGCGCCTTTCCGACCCTGAACGCCCGGACGCCCAAGATCCTCGACTCCTGGCTGGCGGAGATCGGCCAGGCCTGCGCCGACTGCCCCTCGCCCTGGGCCTTCAACATCGTGATGAGCAGTGCCAACCAGCGCCGCGACGTCGACCTGGAGCTGGCGGTGGCGCACAAGGTGCCGCTCATCATCTCCTCGGTCGGGCCGCCCGATCCGGTGGTAGCGGCGGTGCAGGGCTATGGCGGGCGCGTCTTCTGCGACGTAGCGACCCTGCGCCATGCGCGCCGCGCCGTGGCGGCCGGGGTCGACGGGCTGATCCTGCTGACCGCCGGGGCCGGCGGCCACACCGGCTGGCTCAACCCCTTCGCCTTCCTGCGCGCGGTGCGGGAGTTCTTCGACGGCCCCATCGCCATCGCCGGCGGCATCACCCAGGGGCGGGAGCTGGCGGCGCTGCGGCTGCTGGGGGCCGACCTGGGCTATGTCGGCACACCCTTCATCGCCACGCCCGAGAGCCTGGCCCCCGACAGCTACCGCGAGACGCTGCTCGCCGCCGGCATCGACGACGTGGTGGAGACCCGCTCCGTCACCGGCATGCGCGCCAATTTCGTCAAGGGCAGCCTGGTGGCGAATGGCTATCTCGACGCCGAGGGCCAGCCGCAGGAGCCGCCGGCCGACAAGCCGAGCTGGAACCGGGTCTGGAGCGCCGGGCACGGTGTCGGCACGGTAAAGGCCGTGCGCCCGGCGGCCGAAATCGTTGCCGACTTCGACGCCGAGTGGCGCCGCTTCAGATGATCTCCAGCGGCGTCGCCTTCTTCGGCGGCGGGAAGGCGCGGTCGAGGATGGCCAGGTCGCCGGCGGTAAGGGTGAGCGTTGGCGCGGCGACGAGATCCTTCAAGTGCTCCAGGTTCGCCGTCTTCGGGATGGCGATGACGTCCGGCCGCCGCAGGGTCCAGGCCAGCGCGACGGTCGCCGGCGCGACGCCGTGGCGTTGCGCCACCTCTGCCAGCGCGCGGTCCTTGAGGATGCCGCCCTGGCCCAGCGGCGAGTAGGCCATGATCGGCATGCGCCGTGCCGCGCACCAGGGCAGCAGGTCGAAGTCGATGCCGCGGCTGCCGAGGTTGTAGAGCACCTGGTTGGTGGCGCAGGCGTCCTCGCCGGCCACGGACATGAGCTCCTCCATGTCGCCGACGTCGAAGTTGCTGACGCCCCAGCGGCGGATCTTGCCCTGGCGCTTCAGCGTCTCGAAGGCCTCGACCGTCTCGGTCAGGGGCACGCGCCCGCGCCAGTGCAGCAGATAGAGGTCCAGCGTCTGGATGCCGAGGCGCTTCAGCGAGGCTTCGCAGGCCTTGGGCAGGGCCGCGCGGCTGGCGTGCTGCGGATAGGCCTTGGAGACGACGAAGACCCGGTCGCGGCGGCCGGCGATGGCCTGGCCCACCACGCTCTCCGCCCCGCCGGCGCCGTACATCTCGGCCGTGTCGATCAGCGTCAGGCCCAGCTCGATGCCGGCCTGCAGCGCCTTGACCTCGGCCGCGGCGTCGCGCGCGCGCTCGCCCATGTGCCAGGTGCCGAGGCCGAGCTGCGGCACCCTGGTGCCGTCGGGCAGGGTCGCGTGGCGCATGGGCAGGGTCCTCCGCTTTCCAGGGCCGGCAGGCTAGCATGAGTGGCGAAGGAACGAGGAAGCCATGACCGACCTGCTGATCACCGACGTCCGGCCGCTGGGCGGACCCGCCGCCGACCTGCTGCTGCGCGGCGGGCGCATTGCCGCGCTTGGGGCCGGGCTCGCGGCTGAGGTGCCGGATGCGCCGCGGCTGGAGGGGCGGGGGCGCCTGCTGCTGCCGGGGCTGGTCGAACCGCATACCCATGCCGACAAGACCCTCTGGGGCCTGCCCTGGCGACCGCACGGCGCCGGCGACACGCTGGAGAGCCTGATCCAGAACGAGCGCCGCGTGCTGGCGGCGACCGCGACGCCGACGATCGAGCGCGCCGCCGGCCTGCTGCGGCAGATGGCGCGCCTGGGCACCACGGCGGTGCGCTGCCATGTCGACGTGCATCCCGAGGCCGGCGTCGCCAGCGTCGAGGCGCTGCTGCGATTGAAGCAGGACCTTGCGCACCTGCTCGACCTGCAGCTCGTCGCCTTCCCGCAGCAGGGGCTGCTGATCCGCCCCGGCACCTACGAGCTGATGGACGAGGCCCTGCGGCTTGGCGTCGAGACGGTCGGCGGCCTCGACCCCTGCGGCATCGAGCAGGACCCGGTGCGTCACCTGGAGGCCGTGTTCGGGCTGGCGGTGAAGCACGGCCGCGGTGTCGACATCCACCTGCACGACCTTGGGACCCAGGGCCTCTGGCAGGTCGGCCGCATCGTCGACTTCACCGCCCGGCATGGACTGGAGGGGCGGGTGATGATCAGCCACGCCTTCTGCCTGGGCAGCGCCCATTGGGACCAGGTGGCGCCGCTGGCCGAGCGCCTGGCCCGGCACGGCGTTGCCATCATGACCACGGCCCCGGCCGACTGCCCGGCGCCCCCGGTCAGGCAGCTGCGCGCCGCCGGCGTCACGGTCTGCAGCGGCAACGACGGCATCCGCGACGCTTGGTCTCCCTTCGGCAACGGCGACCAGCTGGAGCGCGCGCTCTTCGTCGCCTTGCGCTTCGATTGGCGCCGCGACGAGGACCTGGCCGTCGCCTTCGACTGCGTCAGCGGCCAGGCGGCAAAGGCCCTGGGCCTCGACGACTACGGCCTGGTCCCCGGCGCGCGCGGGGACCTGCTGCTGGTGGCGGCCGAGACCCTGGGCGCCGCCGTGGTCGAGCGTCCGCAGGCCCGCACCGTCATCCGCGCCGGGCGGGTGGTGGCGGACGACGGCCGATTGGTGGGATAGTCACGCGCGCGGTTTCCAGGGGCAGGACATGCAGCCAAGCGTCGAGGCCTTCTTCCACGAGGCGACCAACTCGCTGACCTATCTGGTCTTCGATGCCGGCAGCCGCCGTGCCGCGATCCTCGACCCGGTGCTGGACTTCGACATCCGCGCGGCGCGCACCGGCACCGGCTTCATCGACAAGGTCATCGCGCGTGTCCGCGATCTGGGCCTGACGCTCGACTGGATCCTCGAGACCCATGTCCACGCCGATCACCTCAGCGCGGCGCAGCGGGTGAAGGCCGAGCTGGGCGGCACGCTGGCCATCGGCCGCCACGTCGCCACGGTGCAGGGCACCTTCCGGCCGCTGTTCGGCGCCGCCGACGTGACGCCGGACGGCAGCCAGTTCGACCGCCTGGTGGACGAGGGCGACACGCTGGCCCTCGGCGACCTGACGATCCGCGTGCTGGCGACGCCGGGCCACACGCCGGCCTGCGTCACCTATGTCGTCGGCGACGCCGCCTTCGTCGGCGATACCTTCTTCATGCCGGACTATGGCACCGCGCGCTGCGACTTCCCCGGTGGCGACGCGGCGACGCTTTGGCAATCGCTGCAGAAGATCCTGGCGCTGCCTGACGCGACCCGCCTCTTCGTCTGCCACGACTACAAGGCGCCGGGCCGCGATGCCTTCGCCTGGGAGACCACGGTGGCGGCGCAGCGGCGCAACATCCACCTGGCGGCGAACCCGGACCAGGCGAGCTATGTCGCCTTTCGCCGCGGGCGCGACGAGAAGCTCTCGGTGCCGGCGCTGATCCTGCCGGCGATCCAGGTCAACATGCGCGCCGGCCGCCTGCCGCCGCCCGAGGGCGACGGTCAGTCCTACCTCAAGCTGCCGCTGAATCGGATCTAGCCGGCGGCCTGTGCCCGCGCCCGGGTGCGGCGGGCGAACTCGGCCACCTGGTCCGTCGTCGGCTCCTGGCCGGTGAAGGCGCGCAGGTAGGGAATCACCAGCGCCAGCCGCTCGTCCTGGCTCTCCTTCAGGTCCAGCGCGTAGTAGCCGATCTGCATGAAGTAGAGCACGCGGGCGCGCACGAAGGCGTCGAGCTCGGTAAAGCCGTGGTGCAGGAAGAGGCCCTTCAGCGCATCCACCCGCGCGGCGTCCTCGCGGTCTACCAGCCTGCGGATGCTGCGCGAGCGGCGTGCCCATTCGCGGATGGCGAAGTCGAGACGCGAATCGAAGAGAGAGAGGTCGACCCAGCAGTCGAAGACGTTGAGCACACCGGCGCAGATGTCCTGCGAGGGCACGCTCGCCGCCCTGACGATCGAGGCGGTGTTGGCACGGCTCTTCTCCAGCAGCTCGTCCAGCAGGTCCTGCCGGCTGCGGAAGTACCAGTAGAAGCTGGAGCGCGAGACCTTCAGCCGTGCCGCCAGGGTCAACACCTTCACCTGCTCGACCCCGCGCTCGATCAGCGTGTCGAGGGCAGCGGCCAGCCACTGCTCGCGCGTGACCTTGGTCTGCGGATAGGGCGGCTTGTCCATCGGACCTGCATAACCGTCACCGGGTCTAGACACAAGTGTCTAGACTTTCCAGGCCGAGACGCTATCCTGGAACGGCTTCAGGGAGGTGCCTTGCGATGAAGTCACACTATCGCGCGGTGGTGATCGGCGGCGGCGTGGTCGGCGCCAGCGTACTCTATCACTTGGCCAAGCTCGGCTGGTCGGACGTGGCGCTGATCGAGCGCAAGGAGCTGACCGCCGGCTCCACCTGGCACGCCGCGGCGGGCTTCCACGCCATCAACGCCGACCCGAACATCGCCGCGCTGCAGGCCTACACCATCCGCCTCTACAAGGAGATCGAGCGCGAGAGCGGCCAGGCCGTCGGCCTGCACATGACCGGCGGCGTCAACATGGCCGGCACGCCGGAGCGCTGGGAGTGGCTGAAGGCCGCCTGGGCGCTGTTCCAGACCATGGGCATGACCGAGGCGCGCCTGCTGTCGCCCGCGGAGATCAAGGCGATCTGCCCGATCGCCGACGTCACCGGCATCGTCGGCGGCCTCTATGATCCGAACGAGGGGCACCTCGACGCCTATGGCGCCACCCACGCCTATGCCAAGGCGGCGCAGAAGCGCGGCGCCGAGGTGATCCTGCGTAATCGCGTGCTGGAGCTGCGGCCGGCGGCCGAGGGCTGGCAGGTGGTGACCGAGCAGGGGACCATCACCGCCGAGCACGTGGTCAACGCCGGCGGCCTCTGGGCCAAGCAGGTGGGCCTGATGGCCGGCGTCGACCTGCCGGTGACGCCGATGGAGCACCACTACCTGGTGACCGAGGCCATCCCCGAGGTCGCGGCCCTGCCGGGCGAGCTGCCGCTGACCGTGGACCTGGAGGGCTTCACCTACCTCCGCCAGGAAGGCAAGGGCGTGCTGCTCGGCGTCTACGAGCTGACGCCGAAGCACTGGAACGTCGAGGGCGCGCCCTGGGACTACGGCATGGACCTGATCCCCGAGGACATCGACCGCATCGCGCCGGAACTGGCCAAGGGCTTCGAGCGCTTCCCCTGCCTGCAGCGCGCCGGCATCAAGCGCTGGGTCAACGGCGCCTTCACCTTCACGCCGGACGGCAACCCCCTGGTCGGGCCGGTGCCGGGCCTCCGGAACTACTGGGCGGCCTGCGGCGTCATGGCGGGCTTCAGCCAGGGCGGCGGCGTCGGCCGCTCGCTGGCCGAATGGATGATCGAGGGCGAGCCCGGCGCCGACATCTATGGCATGGACGTGGCGCGCTACGGCGGCTTCGCCGCGAACCGCCCTTACCTCAAGGCCATGACGGGGCAGTTCTACAAGCGCCGCTTCGTGCTGACCTATCCCAACGAGCAGCTGCCCGCTGGCCGGCCGCTGCGCACCGCCCCGACCCATCCCGAGATGACGGCGGCCGGGGCGCAATGGGGCGCGCTCTGGGGGCTGGAGGTGCCGCTCTACTTCGCGCCCGGCCAGCCGGACTTCGCCGAGACGCCGACGCTCCGCCGCTCCAACGCGCACGACCTCGTCGCCGCCGAGTGCCGGGCGGCGCGCCAGGACGTGGCGCTGCTCGACACCACGGCCTTCGCCCGCTACCGCGTCACCGGCGCGGGCGCGGCCAAGTGGCTGGACCGCACGCTGGCCTGCCGCCTGCCGGGGCCCGGGCAGGTGCGCCTTGCCCCCATGCTCTCGCCCAAGGGGCGGCTGATGGGTGACCTCACGCTGCTGAACTGGGGCGGCGGCGAGTGGTGGATCATGGGCTCCTACTACCTGCGCCAGTGGCACCTGCGCTGGTTCCGCGAGAGCCTGCCGGCCGACGTGGCGGTCGAGGACATCTCCGACGCCGTCACCGGCTTCTCGATCTCCGGCCCGAAGGCGCGCGACCTGCTCGCCGCCGTGACCGAGGATGCGGTCGGCCGGGAGGCCTTCCGCTTCATGCAGTGCCGCGACCTCGACGTCGGCCTTTCGCGCGCCAGGGTCGCGCGCCTCTCGGTCTCCGGCGAGCTGGGCTACGAGATCAACGTGCCGGCGGCCGAGCAGCGCGCACTCTATCGCCTGCTGCTGGACGCGGGCCGGGACTTCGGCCTCAGGCAGATCGGCTTCAACGCGCTGAACGCCCTGCGGCTGGAGAAATCCTTCGGCGTCTGGTCGCGCGAGTTCACCCGCGCCTACACCGCGGCCGAGAGCGGTTTCGACCGTTTCGTCGCCTTCGACAAGGGCCCCTTCGTCGGCCGCGAGCCGGCGCTCCGGGAGCGCGAGGCCGGGCCGCGGCAGCGCCTGGTGACGCTGGAGATCCAAGCGAGCGATGCCGATGCCAGCGGCTTCGAGCCGGTCTGGCTGGAGGGCCGCCGCGTCGGGTTCGTCACCTCCGGCGGCTATGGCCACTGCCTGGGGAAGAGCCTGGCGCTGGCCTATGTCGAGCCGGCGTTGGCCAAGGCCGGCCAGGCGCTGCAGGTGCATGTCGTCGGCGAGCCGCGGGCGGCCACGGTGATCGAGCCCTCGCCGCACGATCCCGCCGGCAGCCGCATGCGGAGCTAGGGCCATGGGCGCGACGGCGACACGGCGGCGCGGCCGCCGGACGGCGGGCAGCGGCAGTTCTCGCCTGGCAGACTATCGCCATCTCACCAACACGCTGGTCCCCCAGCCGGCCTTCTCCGAGGACCAGGTGGCGGCGATCCATGCCACCGCGCTGCGGGTGCTGGAGGAGCTCGGCATCCGCGTGCTGAACGCCGAGGCGCGGCGCCTCTACGCCGCCGCCGGCGCGGCGGTGGACGAGGCGAGCCTGATGGTCCGCCTCGACCGCGGCCTGGTGACCGAGCTGCTGGCCAAGGCACCGGGCGAGTTCGACCTGGAAGGGCGCACGCCGGAGCGCCGGGTGCATATGGGCGGCAAGAGCCTCGCCTTCTGCTGCGTCGGCGGGCCGCCGCACATCGCCGACCTCGACCGGGGCAAGCGCAACGGCACGCTGGAGGACACGCGCAACATCATCCGCCTGTCGCAGCACTTCGACGTGCTGCATCTGCAGTCGCCCAACGTCGAGCCGCAGGACACGCCGCTGAACGTCCGCCACCTCTGGGTGACCGAGGCGCAGCTCACCCAGGCCGAGAAGCCGGTCTTCGTCTTCTCGCGCGGCACGGCGCAGGTGCGCGACTGCCACGAGATGCTGCGCCTGGGCTATGGCCTCAGCGAGGAAGAGTTCCGCGCGAAGCCTTACTGCTACACCGTGATCAACACCAACTCGCCGCGCCAGCTCGACGTGCCCATGTGCCAGGGCATCATCGACGGGGCCGAGGCCGGGCAGTGCTCGGTCATCACGCCCTTCACCCTGGCGGGCGCGATGGCGCCGGTGACCGTCGCCGGCGCGCTGGTGCTGCAGCATGCCGAGGCGCTGGCCGGCATCGCGCTGGCCCAGATCGTCCGGCCCGGCGCGCCGGTGGTCTATGGCTCCTTCACCTCCAACGTCGACATGAAGTCGGGCGCCCCGGCCTTCGGCACGCCGGAGTACGTCAAGGGCGCCTTCGGGGCCGGGCAGCTCGCCCGCCACATCGGCTTGCCCTGGCGCGGCTCGGCCGCCACCGCTTCGAACGCGCCGGACGAGCAGTCGGTCTACGAGACGCTGATGTCGGCCTGGGGCGCGCTGCTGGGCGGCGTCAACCTGATGCTGCACGCCGCCGGCTGGCTGGAGGGCGGCCTCACCGCCTCCTACGAGAAGTTCATGCTCGACATCGAGATGCTGCAGCTCCTGGCCGAGACGCTGCAGCCCTTGCCCTGCGACGAGCCCGACCTCGCCTGGGACGCCCTGGCCGAGGTGCAGCCCGGCGGCCATTTCTTCGGCGCCGCCCACACCATGGAGCGCTACCAGAGCGCCTTCTACACGCCCCTGCTGTCCGACTGGCGCAACTACGGCGCCTGGGCCGAGGACGGCGGCAAGACCGCGGTGCAGCGGGCGAACGCGCTGTGGAAAAAGACCCTGGCCGAGTTCGAGCCGCCGAAGCTGGACGAGGGCCGGGCCGAGGCCGTGGCCGACTTCATCGCCCGGCGGACGCGGGAAGGCGGCGCGCTGCCGGCGTCGTGAGAGTCACCCTCTCCCTTGGGAGAGGGTGCGAGCATAGCGAGCGGGTGAGGGACTTTGGTGCGAACCTCGGGAGTCGCACTGACCAACCTCCCTCACCCCGACCCTCTCCCAAGGGAGAGGGGGACTGTGCCGGCCGTGCGGAAGTCTACTCAGTCCTGCGCCTTGACCCGCACGTAGCTCCCCGGCGCGGCCTCGATGACCTTCAGCTTGCCGTCGCCGGGCTTGCGGGCGGCGACCTGGCCGCCGGCGTACTTCTTCACCCAGCCGTTCCACTCCGGCCACCAGGAGCCCTCGTGCTGCTCGGCGCCGGCCAGCCAGGCGTCGGCGGTCGGCGGGTTCTTGTCGTTGGTCCAGTAGGGGTACTTGCCGGGCGGCGGGTTGACGATGCCGGCGATGTGGCCGCTGCCGGCCAGTACGAAGCGCACCGGGCCGCCGAAGGACTGGGTGGCGGAGTAGGTCGCCTTCCAGGGGGCGATGTGGTCCTCGCGCGTGGAGATGAAGAAGCAGGGCGTCTTGATCTTGCCGAGGTCGATGGGAACGCCCCCCAGGGTGATGCCGCCCGGCTGCGCCAGCAGGTTCTTCTGGTACATGTTGCGCAGGTAGAAGGAGTGCATCGCCGCCGGCATGCGGGTGCTGTCGCTGTTCCAGTACAGCAGGTCGAAGGGGAAGGGGTCTTTGCCCAGCAGGTAGTTGTTCACCACGAAGGACCAGATCAGGTCGTTCGCCCGCAGCATGTTGAAGGTGGTGGCCATCTCGCTGCCTTCGAGATAGCCGCGCTCGTTCATCTTCCCTTCCAGGAACTGCAGCTGCTCCTCGTCGATGAAAACGCCGAGCTCGCCGGGCTCGGCGAAGTCGGTCAGGGTGACGAAGAAGGTGGCGCTCTTCACCCGGTCGTCCTTCTTCGCCGCCATGTAGGCCAGCGTGCAGGAGAGCAGGGTGCCGCCCAGGCAGTAGCCGATGGCGTTCAGCTCGCGCTCGCCGGTCGCCTGCTCGATGGCGTCCATCGCCGCCAGCGTGCCTTCGAACATGTAGTCCTCGAAGGACTTCTGCGCGAGCTCGGCGTCGGGGTTGACCCAGGAGATGACGAAGACCGTCTGCCCCTGGTCGGTCGCCCACTTCACGAAGGAATTCTTCTCGCGCAGGTCGAGGATGTAGAACTTGTTGATCCAGGGCGGGATGATCAGCAGCGGCCGCTTCGAGACCTTGGGCGTCGTCGGCTCGTACTGGATCAGCTGGATCAGCGCGTTCTGGAACACCACCTTGCCGGGCGTGACGGCGACGTTCTTGCCAAGCTCGAAC
Source organism: Pseudomonadota bacterium (assembly GCA_029781795.1). GTDB lineage: Bacteria > Pseudomonadota > Alphaproteobacteria > Kiloniellales > JACOMY01 > JAKOWB01. The sequence goes on from JAKOWB010000305.1 coordinate 51,900, forward strand.
TTGCTGGCGTCGGTCATGGAGATCGACAGGCGGCCCTTGCCCTTCTCCAGGTCGCCCAGCAGGTTCTTCAGGCCGTTCACCAGGTTCTCGCCGCCGCTCTCGGCGGTGGCGCGCAGCACCTCGGGGTTGGTGAGCAGGAAGTTCGAGGGCGCCATCGCGTCGACGAACTGCCGGGTATAGAAGTCGACTTTCTTCGCCGTCTTGTCGTCCAGGCCCTCGACCTCGTTCACCGTCTGCTGCAGCCAGCGGGCGGAGAGCAGGTAGGACTGCTTGATATAGTCGAAGAGCGCGTTCTCGTCCCAGGCCGGGTCCTTGAAGCGGCGGTCGCCGGGGGCCGGGCTCGCCACCGTCTCGCCCTCGCCCGAGATCAGGCGGGTCGTGGTGGACTGCCACAGCTTCATGTAGTCCTGCCACAGGCTCATCTGCGCCTGGATCAGCTTGGCCGGGTTGGCCATGAGCTTGGCGGTCATCTCGAAGAAGGCGCGGCCGACGTTGAGCGGGTCGACCGGTCCGGGCGTCGCCGTGGCCTTGCCGTTGTCCTTCTGCCGGTCCAGCCAGTCCGCCACCACCTTCTGGCTGCGTTCGGCGATCTCGGCCAGGGCGCGGGACAGCTCCACCGGGTCCGGGAACTTCACATCGGGGCGTTGTTGCTCGCTCATACCGGCTTCCCTATGCTGCCGCAGAGGCTTATTGGCTGCCGCGATTCGGCCATTGTTTGTCCGCAGCGTCCTGCGGCGCCCAGTGGTGATAGACGAACCGGGCCGGCTTGCCTAGACCGGGGGCCGGCGCGCCGAACGACCGAAGGTCGCAGCGTCCGGTTGGCCGGGCGCCGGTAAGGCAGATGGGGGTTCCGGGTGCTGATCCGCAAGGCTTCGGGTCGGCTCCGGATTTGGATGATGGACAAGGAAACGACGCCATGACGACAGCCATGTGCGGAGGGCCTGCCGGCCGGCGGGCGAGGCTCGCTCTGACGCTCCTGCTGCCGCTTTGGCTCGGCGCCTGCGACACGGTGGACTCGATGTTCGGCGACTCGCCACAGCCGACCACGGTGAAGCCGCAGGACACCAGCGGCTCCGCCTATCCCAACCTGGCCAGCGTGCCGGACAAGCCGCCGCCGGTCTCGCCCGACGAGATCCGCGAGCGCACGGCCGAGGGCCTGGCCGCCGACCGCGCCAATGCCGAGTACAGCACCTCGCTGACGGCGCAGGGCACGGCGCAGCCGGCTGCCTCGCCGCCCTCGGCGCCGCCGCCCTCGACGACCTCCAGCAGCGGCGGTTCGGCCAGCGCCCCGCCGCCGACCACGACCACCCCGCCGCCTGCCGGCGTGCCGCCG
>JAKOWB010000322.1 GCA_029781795.1 Pseudomonadota bacterium
GCTTCGCGCCGAGGTCGCGCAGCACCTCGCGCGCGCAGTTGGCGCCGGGGGCGGCCATGACGCCGCCGCCGGGGTGGGTGGAGGAGCCGCAGAGGTAGAGCCCCTGCAGCGGCATGCGGTACTGCGACCAGCCGGGCACCGGCCGGTTGAACAGCAGCTGGTCGAAGGTCAGCTCGCCCTGGAAGATGTTGCCCTCGGTCAGGCCGACCTCGCGCTCGATGTCCCAGGGGGTGCGGATCTCGACGTGGCGCACCAGGTCGCGGAAATTCGGGCTGTAGCTGCCGATCTGGTTCAGCACGGTTTCGCCGAAGGCCTGGCGCGCCGGGCCGTCCCAGGGCTCGCCGCTGGCCAGGGCCGGCGGGGCGTACTGCACGAAGACCGTCATCATGTGCTTGCCCGGCGGCGCCATGGTGGGGTCGATCTGGCTGGGGATCAGCGTGTCGCAGTAGGGGTCCTTGGACCAGGTGCCGCGCTTCCAGTCGTCGTAGGCGCGCTCCAGCCGCTCCAGCGAGTCCGAGAAGTGGAGGTCGCCGCGCAGGCCCGGGTGGCCCTTCCCCAGGGCCGGGAAGTCCGGCATGCCGTCGAGCGCGATGTTGAGCTTGCCCGAGGAGCCGCGGATCTTGAAGCGCTTCACCGCCGCCAGGAAGTCGCCCGGCAGCGCCGATTCCTCCACCGTCTCCAGGAAGGTGCGCCTGACGTCGAGGTTGGAGAGCACGACGCGGGCGCGGAGCTCGCTGCCGTCGGACAGCGCCACGCCGCTGGCGCGACCGTTGCTGGCCAGGATGCGCTCCACCCCGGCGCCGACGCGGATCTCGCCGCCGGCCTCCTGCAGCGCCAGCGACAGCGCCTTGGAGACCGCGCCCATGCCGCCGCGCGCGAAGCCCCAGGCGCCGATCGCGCCGTCGACCTCGCCCATGTAGTGGTGCAGCAGGATGTAGGCCGTGCCGGGCGAATAGGGCCCCAGCGCCGTGCCGATGATGCCCGAGCCGCAGAGATGCGCCTTGATGACAGGATTCTCGAAGTGCTCGTCCAGGAAGTCGCCGATCGACATGGTCCAGAAGCGCAGGGTCTCGGCCAGCGCCGTGGCGCCGAGGTCATGGAAGCGCCGCAGGATGAAGAGCAGCTCGGACAGGTCGCGGACCTTGAACGAGGTCGGGTCCGGCGGCGGGCGCATCAGCAGCGGCCGGATCAGCTTGCACTGGCGGTAGATGGTCAGCGCGTACTGTTCATAGGCCTCCGCGTCGCGCGGCGAGAAGCGGTGCATCTCGCGGTGCAGGCGGTCGTGGTCGGCGAACATGGAGAAGGCGTCGCCGTCGCGGGTGAAGGTGGCGCCGCCCTCGTAGGGGATGACCTGCAGGCCGTGGCGGCCGAGTTCCAGGTCGCGGGCGATCTCGGGCCGCAGCAGCGAGCAGACGTAGGAGCAGTTGGAATAGGTCCAGCCCGGCTCCAGCGAGCGGCTGACCGCGGCGCCGCCGATCCAGTCGTTCTTCTCCACCACCACGACCTTGAGCCCGGCCTTGGCCAGATAGGCCGCGGCGGTCAGACCGTTGTGCCCGGCGCCGACCACGATGGCGTCGTAGTCCCGCTTGACTGTCGTCGCGACCAAGGACCTCGCCCTCCCCCTTCACGCGGCAGCCCGGCCGCGGCGCGGCCGTGATCCGGAATGACCAGCCTAGCAAACGCGCAGACCCCTGCCCCCTCTCCCCCGTCGCCGGGGGAGAGGGTGGGGTCCGAGAAGCCGTGTGGCCGGCCTGTTGCGGGGCCGGCCGGCCCCTCAAGCCACCGCCGCGGCGCGAGCGGCGGGTTCGGTGGCGAGCTGCGCGTCGAGCGCCGCCTCGAAGCCCTTCAGCGTGTCCTTCAGGCAGGACTCGTCGTGCCCGGCCGAGATGAACCAGGGCTCGCGCGAGTCCGGCTCGCAGAGCACGCCGTTGTCGTGCAGGCGCGGCGCCAGTGCGTCGTAGAAGCGGTAGTCGCTGCGCTTCCAGTCGCGATAGGTCCTGGGCGCCTTCTCGGCGAAGAAGAGGCCGAACATCGAGGGATGGCCGCTGAAGCTGTGCGTGATGCCGCGCGCCTTCAGGATCTTCCCCATTCCCGCCATCAGCGCCTTGCCATAGTCGGCGATGTCGGCCAGCGCCGTGGTCTCCTCCAGGATGCGCAGCGTCTCTTCCGCCGCGGCGAGCGAGACCGAGTGCGCGGTGTAGGTGCCGCCATGCGCCACGCCGCGGCCGTACATGCGCATGATGTCCTCGCGCCCGGCGACGACGGAAATAGGATAGCCGTTGCCCACCGCCTTGGCGAAGGTGCAGAGGTCGGCCTTGACGCCATAGAGCTCCTGCACGCCACCCTTGGCGACGCGGAAGCCGGTCTTCACCTCGTCGATGATCAGCAGCACGCCGTAGCGGTCGCAGAGCTCGCGCGCCGCCTTGAGGTAGGCCGGGTCGGCGGCGATGGAGCAGCAGTTGCCCATGATCGGCTCGACCAGCAGCGCGGCGATGTCACGGCCGTACTTCTTCAGCACGTCCTCGAGCTTGTTCGCGTCGTTCAGCGGCACGGAATAGAACAGCCGCTTCAGCAGGTGGGGCACGCCCTCGCTGTAGGGCACGATGTCGGGGTCGCCCTGGCCGGTCCAGTTCTTCATGTCGCTGGCCCAGAGCGCGGCATCGAAGAGGCCGTGGTAGCCGCCCTCGACGATGACGTAGCTGTCCTTGCCGGTGTAGGCGCGGGCGAGCCTCAGGGCCGCCATCACTGCCTCGGTGCCGGAGTTGGAGAAGCGCACCAGCTCGGCCGCCGGCACCATGCGCGAGATGCGGGCCGCCACCTCGTACTCGCGCTCGGTCGAGAGCGCGAAGACGCCGCCGACCTCCATGCCGCGCTTCGCCGCGGCGTCGACCTGCGGGTGCGCGTAGCCGAGAATCGCCGGGCCATAGCCCAGGCGGTAGTCGACGTAGCCGTTGTCGTCGAGGTCCCAGATGCGGCCGCCCTGGCCGCGCTTCACGTAGATCGTCTTCTCCTCGCCCCAGTAGCGGAAGTTCGAGGCGACCCCGAGCGGTAGCTTGGTATTGGCCTTCTTCCACTGGGCGCGGCTCTTGTCGAGCTTGCGCATGTGACTGCTCCCAATTTGACAGTACAGGTCTGATATGTCGTCAGAAACAACGCCTTGAGGCTATACTTTGAATGGCCGTTCAGTCAATATCTGTCTTGACGTTCAGTGAATGGGCGTTCAGAACAAGGACTTAGCCGCGATTGCGGTGGCATGACCCATCACGTAGAGTGCGCCGGCTTCGGTCGGGGCACCGGAGTCGGGCGCGATGCGTTCCCTTCGCAAGCTTCCACCGGGGCGAGGATCCCTGCAGCCAATGGCCATGGTGCGTACCCGCGAGGTGCCGAAGAGCCGCGCGGCGACCCGCGAGTTCCGCAAGCAGCAGCTGATCGATTCGACCATCGATTCGATTGCCAAGCGCGGCTTCTCGGAGACCACGCTGGCCGACGTCGCCGACGGCGCCGGACTGTCGCGCGGCATCGTCAACTTCCACTTCCAGTCCAAGGAACAGCTGCTCGTCGAGACGCTGCAGATGCTGGCCGACGAGTACCGCGAGGTCTGGCAGAAGGCGCTGGCCAAGGCCGGCGAGGGCACGGTGAAGCGCCTGCTCGCCATGGTCGCCGCCGACTTCGAGCCGGCGGTCTGCAACCGCAAGAAGATCGCCGTCTGGTACGCCTTCTGGGGCGAGGCCAAGTCGCGCCCGACCTACATGAAGCTCTGCGCCGACCGCGACACCGTCTATGCCGACTCCATGCTCGCCGTCTGCCGCCAGCTGATCCAGGAGGGCGGCTACGAGGGCCTGGACGCCGCGATGGTGGCACAGGGCATGGCGGCGCTGACCGACGGCCTCTGGCTCGACTGCCTGGTCGACCCCAAGGGCTTTGACCGCGACCGCGCGCGCGCCACCGCCTTCCTGTTCCTCAGCGCCATCTTCCCCCGGCACGTGACGCCGGACGGGAAGGCGAAGGGCTGACGATGGCAATCGGGTTCAATGACCCTCTCCCCTGGGAGAGGGTGCGAGCGCAGCGAGCGGGTGAGGGGTTTTGGTTCGGCGGCCGGAGGGTCCGCTCTGACCAACATCCCTCACCCGGGCGCTCCGCGCCCACCCTCTCCCAAGGGCGAGGGTTCTTGGTGCCGAACGCCGGCTGACACCAATCCCGTTCCACAGGTGCCCAGATGTCCCTCGCCCTTCCCCCATCCGCGCGCGCCTGGCAGGCGAAGCTCAAGGCCTTCGTCGAGCAGGAGCTGATCCCCTACGAGGTCGAGGCCGAGATGAACGGCGGCGTCATTGACCCGGCCGTGCGCAAGCGCCAGCGGCAGATGGCGATCGACCTTGGCCTGCCGGGCATGGATGCGCCCAAGGAGCGCGGCGGCCTGGGCCTGCCGGTGGTCGACCAGATCGCCATCTACGAGCAGATCGGCAGGGTGACCAACGGCCTCGGCTGGTGCTTCTCGGAGGCGCACCGCTGGATGTTCGAGGCCTGCAGCGAGGAGCAGATCCAGCGCTACGTGCTGCCGATCATGCGGGGCACGCGGCACGAGTGCTACGCCATCACCGAGGAGGACGCCGGCAGCGACGTCAGCGGCCTGAAGACCACGGCCCGCCGACAGGGCAACGCCAGCTACGTCATCGACGGCGAGAAGTGGCACGTCACCAGCGCCAACCTGGCCGACTTCTTCATCGTGCAGGCGGTGCTGACCGAGGGCGAGAAGGCCGGCGAGCACCAGCTCTTCTTCGTCGACAAGGGCACCCCCGGGATCGAGGAGGTGCGCAGCCCGGCCTATGCCCACACCTATGAGGCGCACCATCCGATCTTCCGCTTCAAGGACGTGGTGGTGCCGGCGGAGAACCGGATCGGCGCGGAGGGCGCGGGCATGGACTTCGCCTTCGCCTGGTTCCGCCGCGAGCGGCTGATGATCGCCGCGCGCTGCTGCGGCGCGGCCGAGCGCCTGATCGAGGAGGCGACGAACTTCGCCAAGGGCCGCGTGGTCAGCGGCCAGCCGATCGCCGAGTACCAGGCCGTGCAGTTCATGCTGGCGGACAGCGTGACCGAGCTCTTCGCCGCGCGCCTCATGACCTACGAGGCGGCGGCGGCGCACGACCGCGGCGAGGACGTGAAGGCGCTGCACGGCCTCTGCTCCATCGTCAAGCTCTATGCCAGCGAGATGGCCAACCGCGTGGCCGACCGCGCGGTGCAGATCTTCGGCGGTCGCGGCTACATGCGCGAGAACGTGGCCGAGCGCTTCTATCGCGAGCTGCGCGTCGACCGCATCTGGGAGGGCACCAGCGAGATCCAGCGCCTGATCATCGCCCGCGCCCTGCTGAAGCGCGGCCAGGACGCGCTGATCGGCTGACATGATCGCGACGGCGGCCAACCTCGACGGCTTGACGCCGCGCCAGCGCCTGCGCTCGCTGGCGGCGGTGATCGCCGCCGCGGGCTCGGCCGGCCTCACCTTCGGCTACACCGTCCCGCTGCTGGCGCTGATGCTGGAGCGCCAGGGCTACAGCCAGAGCGAGATCGGCATCAACGCCGCCGCCAGCCCGCTGGCCGCCATCATGATGGGGCCCTTCATTCCCAAGCTGATGCAGCGCCTGGGGCCGCTGAACGCCATGCTCTGGGGCGTCGCCGGCTCGGTGCTGGCGCTCGCCCTCATGCCGGTTTTCACCGGCCTGTGGGCCTGGTTCGCGCTGCGCTTCCTGCTGGGCGGCTTCGGCGCCATCCAGTGGATCGTCAGCGAGATCTGGATCGTCTCGCTGGCGGCGCCGCAGCAGCGCGGCCGCGCCATCTCGCTCTACATGGTCACGCTCTCGGGCGGCTTCGCGCTGGGGCCGGTACTGATCGACCAGGTCGGCATCGAAGGCGACCTGCCGCTGCTCATCGCCGCCGTGCTGATCGCCGCCAGCCTGCCGCTGCTGCTGCTGGCACGGGGGCTGGAGCCACGCCTGCCGCCCTCGCCGCGCGCCGCCTTCTCGCAGGCTTTCGCCGCCGCGCCGCTGGTGATGATGGCAGCCTTCCTGGCGGGCTTCACCGACCAGGGCGCGCTGTCGCACCTGGCGATCTTCGCCGAGCGCCAGGGCATGACCACCGACACCGCGGTGCTGCTGCTGACCATCATGGTCGCGGCCAACCTTGTGCTGCAGCCGGTGATCGGCTGGCTGGCCGACCGCGCCGACCGGCGACGCCTGCTGATCCTGGGCGGCGCGATCTTCTTCGTCGTTCCGCTGGGGCTGGCGTTCTTCTTCGCCGAGCCCCTCGTGCTCTGGCCGCTGCTGGTGCTCTGGGGCGGCGCCTCGCTCGGCATCTACACCGTGGCACTGACCATCCTGGGCGACCGCTTCGAGCCGGCGCGCCTCGCCGCCGCCAACGCCGCCGTGGTGGCGCTCTACCAGCTCGGCGCCATCCTCGGGCCGCCGGCCGGCGGCGCCGGCATGGATGCCTTCGGCAGCGCCGGCCTCATGTGGGTACTGGCCGGCGCCGCCTTCCTCTTCCTCGTCTTCGCCGCCTGGCGCAGCCGCGTGCGCCGCCGCCTTGGCCTCACGGAGCGACCGACCGCGACGGAGGAGACATGAGCAAGCCCGCGCCGCAGGCCGATGCCGGCCGCCTGATCGACGCCCGCATCGCCGACCTCGGCGACTGGCGCGGCGAGACCCTGGCGCGCATCCGCGCGCTGATCAAAGAGGCGCTGCCCGCCGTGACCGAGGAGTGGAAGTGGCGCGGTGTGCCGGTCTGGTCCAAGGACGGCATCCTCTGCACCGGCGAGAGCTACAAGGCGGTGGTGAAGCTGACCTTCGCCAGGGGCGCAGCCCTGCCCGACCCCAAGGGTCTGTTCAACGCCAGCCTGGAGGGCAGCACGCGCCGCGCCATCGACATCCGCGAAGGCGAGACGCTGAATGCCGCCGCCTTCAAGGCGCTGGTCCGCGCCGCCGCCGCGCTGAACGGGTCGAAGAAGATGAAATAGGGCGGCGCCCCGCGGACCCGCGAGGCGCCGCGCCCTTTGGCTACCCCGCCACGACCCTCTGCCGCTGCGTGCCCAGGCCCTCGACGCCGAGGGTCATGACCTGGCCGGCCTTGAGGAAGACCGGCGGCTTCTGGCCCAGGCCCACGCCCGGCGGCGTGCCGGTGATGATGACGTCGCCGGTGGAGAGCGCCATGAAGCGGCTGATGTAGCTGACCAGGTAGGCGACGCCGTAGACCATGGTCGCCGTGCTGCCGTCCTGGTAGCGCTTGCCGTCGACCTCGAGCCAGAGCTTCAGGTTCTGCGGGTCCGGCACCTCGTCGGCGGTGACCAGCCAGGGCCCGAGCGGGCCGAAGGTGGGGTTGGACTTGCCCTTGACCCACTGGCCCGTGCCCTCGAGCTGGAAGGCGCGCTCGGAGACGTCGTTGGCCACCATGTAGCCGGCAACGTGGTCCTGCCAGTGCTCCGGCTTGATGTAGGCGCCGGGCTTGCCGATGACGAAGCCCAGCTCGACCTCCCAGTCGAGCTTGGTGGAGCCCGGCGGCACCACCACGTCGTCGTTCGGCCCGCAGATGCAGCTCGTGTGCTTGACGAAGAGCAGCGCCTCGCGCGGGACCTCGACGCCGGCCTCCTTGGCGTGGTCGGCATAGTTCAGGCCGGCGCAGAGGAAGTTCGGCACCCGGCCGACCGGCGCGCCGAGGCGCGGCGTGCCCGGCACCGCCGGCAGGGTCTTGGGATCCAGGGCGCGCAGCTTGGCCAGACCCTCGGGCAGCAGCACCGGGCCGGCGACGTCGTCCACCACGCCGGACAGGTCGCGCAGCACGCCCGACCCGTCGATCAGGCCCGGCTTCTCGCGCCCGGCGGCGCCCCAGCGTACCAGCTTCATCGGTTCCTCCCTCCCTTGCCTCTTGTCGGCTCTGGTGCCTTGAATAGCAGCCTTCCTGCGTCGGAGTCATCGTCATGCGTGTCCTTGTTGTCGGTCGTCGGGTCTGACCCATGGCCCGCTTTCGCGTGATCTCGCCCGACGCGCCCTTTCCCGACCGCGGGGTGATCGAGCGCCGCGTCGCCGGCCCGGACTTCGAGTTCGATTTCCACGTCGTCGGCCACGCCGACGAGCTGACCGACACGGCCCTGGCCAGCGCCGACGCCGCGCTCGGCTGGCACTACGTGCGCTGGACCCGGGAGGTGATCGCCCGCATGCCGAAGTGCCGCGCCATCATGCGCGCCGGCGTCGGCGTCGATCACATCGACCTGGAGGCGGCGGGCGCCGCCGGCATCGCCGTGCTGAACACGCCGGACTACGGCACCGGCGAGGTGGCGGACCACGCCATCGCCCTGCTGCTGGCGCTGCGCCGCGGCATCGTCACGCACCAGGACTGGCTGCGCGCCGACCCGGTGGCGCCCTGGACCGACGGGCGCGCCGCGCCGCTGGTGCGGCGCCTGCGCGGGCAGAGCCTGGGACTGGTCGGCCTCGGCCGCATCGGCAGTGCCACGGCGCTGCGCGCCAAGGCCTTCGGCCTCAGGCTGCTGGCCTACGATCCCTACCTGCCGCGCGGGCAGGAGATCGCGCTGGGGGTCGAGCGGCTGGAGAGCCTGGAGGCGCTGCTCGGCGCCAGCGATATCGTCTCGGTGCACTGCCCGCTGACGGCGGAGACGCGCGGCCTGCTGAACCAGGCGGCCTTCGCCGCGATGAAGCCCGGCGCCATCCTGATCAACACGGCGCGCGGCGGCATCGTCGATATCGACGCCTGCTACCAGGCGCTGCGCAGCGGCCATCTGGCAGCCGCCGGCCTGGACGTGCTGCCCAAGGAGCCGATGGCCGCCGACCACCCGCTGATCCAGGCCTTCGCCCGGCAGGAGGACTGGATCCGCGATCGCCTGATCCTGACGCCGCACGCCGCCTGGTACTCGCCCGAGGGCTGGGACGACATGCGGCGCCTGGCGGTCGAGCGCCTGGTCGGCTACCTGACGCGCGGCGACCGGAGCTGCCTGATGAACGGGCAGTATCTGAAGAACCCGCGCTGAAGGCATCCCTCCAGGGATGGAGCCCCGCCCGCGCTCTCGTCCATAGTGTCCCGCGAGGCCACAGCAGGAGACGAGCATGACCGGAGGCAACGCCAGCGCCGCCTGGATCTACAACCAGACGATCAAGCTCTTCGCCGCCGGGGCGGAACCGGCCTTCGAGGACCCGGGCGAGCAGGAACGCACCTGGGGCCAGGCCTGGGGCCTGGACAACGACGTCGGCCGCATCCGCTCGATCCTGATGCATCGGCCGGGACCGGAGATGGAGGTCATCGACCCGGCCAAGCGCATCCCCGAGATCGGCTCGCTCGGCGACCTGGAGCAGGGCTGGTACTTCCAGAGCGACACGGCGCCCGACATCAAGGGCATGCGGCGCGAGCACGACGCCTTCGTCGCCGCGCTGAAGGCCGAGGGCGTCGAGGTGCACTTCCTCGAGGGTGTGACCGGCGGACGGCTGAAGTCGGTCTATACCCGCGATCCCGTCATCATGGTGAAGGGCGGCGCCATCGTCTGCCGCATGGGCGCGCGCATCCGGCGCGGCGAGGAACTGGCGGTCACCCGCACCCTCGCCAAGCTCGGCGTGCCGATCCTGCGCACCCTGTCGGGCAGCGCGGTGATGGAGGGCGGCAGCTTCTCCTGGATCAATCCTGAGACCTGCGTCATCGGCTGCGGCGTGCGCGTCAATCGCGAGGGCGCGGCCCAGGTGGGCGAGGTGCTGGCGCGCCAAGGGGTCGAGCTGATCGTCATCGACCTGGTCGGTTACGACATCCACATCGACGGCAGCTTCATGATGATCGACCGCGACCTGGCGCTGGTCGACCCCGCGGGCCTGCCCTATTCCTTCCTGGAACGGCTGAAGGACTTGAAGGTCCGCACCATCGAGGTCGAGCCGGCGGACGACAAGTGGATCATCAACTCGCTCTGCGTCGCGCCCGGCAAGCTCATCATGCCCGAGGGCGCGACCAACCGGACGCTCGACGCCCTGGCCAAGGCCGGCGTCACCTGGACCACCCTGCCCTTCGCCAAGGTCCAGGCCAACGGCGGCGGCCTGCACTGCTCGACCACGCCGCTGGTGCGGGACGCGGTCTAGTCCGGCGCCGACTGAACCCCTCCCCCGCCGCGTGGGAGAGGGTTTGCAATGCGCTCTGCCTCGTCAGAACCTCAGCGCCGTGACCTGGCGGATGTTGGGCAAGGCGCAGATCTTCTCCATCACCTCGGCCGGGGGCGGCGCGTCGAGGCCCAGCAGGGCGATGGCCTCGCCGCCGGCATCGGCGCGGCCGAGATGGAAGGTCGCGATATTGATTCCGGCGTCCCCGAAGAGTTTGCCCATGTTGCCGATGAAGCCCGGCCGGTCGAGGTTGGTGACATAGAGCATGTGGGGCGAGAGCTCGGCCTCCACGGCGATGCCCTTGATCTCCACCAGGCGCGGCTTCTTGCCGCCGAAGAGGGTGCCGCTGACCGTGCGGCTGCGCCGCTCGGTCTCCACGGTGAAGCGGATCAGCGTGTTGTAGTCGCCGTCGCGGCTGTGCTTGCTCTCGCTCACCTGGATGTTGCGCTCGCGCGCCACCAGCGGCGCGTTCACCATGTTCACGCTGTCCAGCATGGGCTTCAGGAAGCCCATCAGCGCCACCTGGGTCAGCGGCTTGGTGTTGAGGGTCGCCGCCTCGCCCTCGTAGTCGATCCGGAGCGCCTTGATGCCGGTCTCGGTGAGCTGCCCGGCGAAGGAGCCGAGCTGCAGCGCCAGGGTCATGTAGGGGCCGAGGCGCCGCGCCTCCTCCGCCGTCAGCGAGGGCATGTTGAGCGCATTGGTGATGGCGCCGGTCAGCAGGTAGTCGCTCATCTGCTCGGCCACCTGCAGCGCCACCTTTTCCTGCGCCTCGCTGGTCGAGGCGCCGAGGTGCGGCGTCACCACCACCTGGTCGAGGGCGAAGAGCGGGTTGTCCTTGGCCGGCTCGACCGCGAAGACGTCGAGCGCCGCGCCGGCCACCTGGCGGCTCTCGATCGCCGCCTTGAGGTCGGCTTCGACCAGCAGCCCGCCGCGCGCGCAGTTGATGATGCGCACGCCCTTCTTGGTCTTCGCCAGGGCCTTGGCGTCCAGGATGTTCTTTGTCTGCTCGGTCAGCGGCACGTGCAGGGTGATGAAGTCGGCCTGGGCCAGCAGCGTGTCGAGGTCGACCTTGCGCACGCCCAGCGCCTCGGCCCGCTCGTCCGACAGGAAGGGATCGTAGGCCAGCACGCGCATCTTCAGGCCCAGCGCGCGCTCGGCGACGATGGCGCCGATGTTGCCGCAGCCGACCACGCCCAGCGTCTTGCCGGTCAGCTCCACGCCCATGAAGCGCGACTTCTCCCACTTCGAGGCGCGGGTCGAGCGGTCGGCGGCCGGGATCTCGCGCGCCAGGGCGAAGAGCATGGCGATGGCGTGCTCGGCCGTGGTGATGGAGTTGCCGTGCGGCGTGTTCATCACCACGACGCCGCGCGCGGTGGCGGCGGCGACGTCGATGTTGTCGACGCCGATGCCGGCGCGGCCCACCACCTTGAGCCGCGGCGCGGCGGCGAAGACCTCGGCCGTGACCTTGGTGGCCGAGCGCACGGCGATACCGTCGTAGTCGGCGACGACGGCCAGCAGCTCGGCCGGCTTCAGGCCGACCCTAACGTCGACCTCGACGCCACGGTCGCGGAAGATGGTGACGGCGGCATCCGACAGGGCGTCGGCGATCAGCACGCGGGGCATGGGCGGTCTCGCTTGGGAAGAATGGATGTCGGGAATCAGGCGGCCTTGGCCTGGGTCAGCTCGCCCCAGGCCCAGTCCAGCCAGGGGAACAGCGCCTCGAGGTCGCTTGTTTCAACCGTGGCGCCACCCCAGAGGCGGAAACCCGGCGGGGCGTCGCGGTAGGAGGCGATGTCGAGGGCCACGCCCTCGCCCTCCAGCCGCTCGGCGATGCGCTTGATGACCGCCGCCTGCTCGGCCGGGGCCAGTCCCTGGAACCAGGGATCGACGATGGCGAGGCAGATCGAGGTGGTCGAGCGCGTCGCCACGTCGCGTGCCAGGAAGTCGACCCAGGGCGTGGCGTCGACCCAGCGCGCCACCGCGGCGAAATTCGCCTCGCTGCGGGCGACCAGGGCCGGCAGGCCGCCGAGGCCCTCGGCCCAGGCCAGACCGTCGAGCGCGTCCTCCACCGCCAGCATCGAGGGCGTGTTGATGGTCTCGCCCTGGAAGATGCCTTCGTTGAGTTCGTTGCCCTTGGTCATGCGGAAAAGCTTGGGCAGGGGCCAGGCGGGTGTATGCGCGGTCAGGCGCGCGGCGGCGCGCGGTCCCAGCGCCAGCATGCCGTGCGCCGCCTCGCCGCCCAGCACCTTCTGCCAGGACCAGGTCACGACATCGAGCCGATCCCAGGGCAGCGGCATGGCGAAGGCGGCCGAGGTGGCATCGCAGATGGCGAGGCCCTGGCGATCGGCGGCGATCCAGTTGCCATCGGGCACGCGCACGCCGGACGTGGTGCCGTTCCACGTGAAAACCACATCGTTCGTCCAGTCAACATCCGCAAGATCTGGTAGGCGGCCATAGTCGGCGCCCAAGACCCGCACGTTCGGCAACTTGAGCTGCTTGGCGACGTCTGTCGCCCAATCCTTGCCGAAGGACTCCCAGGCCAGCACCGTGACTTGCCGCGGACCGAGCAGCGACCAGAGCGCCATCTCCACCGCGCCGGTATCGGAGCCGGGCACGATGGCGAGGCGCCAGTCGGCCGGCATGCCGAGCAGCGCCTTGGAGCGCTCGATCACCGCCTTGAGCTTGGCCTTGCCCGGCTTCGAGCGGTGCGAGATGCCGAGCGTCGCATCGCCGAGGCCGGCCAGCGACCAGCCGGGCCGCTTGGCGCAGGGACCGGAGGAGAAGCGCGGGTTGACCGGCTTGACGCTGGGCTTGGCAGAACCTGACATGCGGGTCCCCCTTCGGGAGCGGCTGCTGGTGCGGACGGGGCGCGAACTCTAACAGCACGCTGCAGTGCGGCAAGCGCATTCCGGGGAAAAGGCGTCGCGGACAGGCGGGAAACTTTGCCGCAGCGTGGCAGGCGCCGCCCCTCCGGCCCGGAGGGTCCGATTAAGACAATATGCCTGCACACACAAGTACGCCGCCCTAGTCTGCCGCCCGCGGCTCACTCTGGGGGGAATGGGCATGGGTCATTGGGGGATTCGGCGGGTCCTGTGCGCGGCCGGCCTCGCGCTGCTGCCGGCGGCGGCGACGGCGCAGACGCTGCCCGACGGCTACAGTCCGGAACGGCTGCTGCCCGAGAAGGGCCAGCAGGTACAGAGCGATATCAACCTGCGCGGCCAGGGCAGCGACGACGAGATCGGCGGCAGCGCCTTCCTGCGCACGCCGCTGTGGCAGGGCGAGAGCAGCTACCTGATGCTGCAGGGCGAAGGCTCGCTCCACAACGAATGGGACCGCGGCGAGACGCAGTGGGGCGGCACGCTGGGCCTGATCTGGCGCCAGGGCCTGGACCTCGACGACGCCGTCGGCCTCAACGCCTTCGTCGACCTGGGCGAGGCCCAGGGCTTCGCCGGCCAGGGCTCGGTCGGGCTGGAGTACGAGCACCTCGGCGCGCGGGGCACCAGCTACCGCGCCGGCAGCAACCTCTACCTGCCCTTCGCGGACTACACCGAGGACTATGATCGCGGCCGTGCGCCGCGCCTTGGCGGCGACTTCTACCTCGGCGTCGGGCAGGACCACGGGCCGCACCGCGTCGAGGGCTTCCTCACCGGTTTCCACTACCTCGAGACCGAGGCGGCCAAGCCGCTGTGGGGCGTGACCGGCCAGATGGAGTACCGCTACGCCGGGCTCGATTTCCTGCCCACCGGCTCGCACCTCTATGCCAGCCTCGGCGCGCGCTGGGACACGATCGAGGACGACATCTCGCCGCTGTTCGGCGTCGGCATCTCCATCACCTTCTGGGACGACGGCCAGCACGAGCGCGTCGCCGAGGTGCGGCGCAACCTGGCCTACGGCTCGCCCTTCGTGCCGATCGACTACAAGGACCAGCAGTGCGCGGCCGGCGACGTGCCGAAGGAGATGGCCGTCAACCTCTCGACCTATCTCACCGACGGCGACATGGACTTCGGCGAGATCTTCCCGGGCGGCACGGCGGTGCCGGGCCTCCTGCCGCCCGGCGCGATCGACACGATGTGCCAGGGCTACGGCGACTGCCTGGCCGCGATGAACAGCCTGGTGCTGCCGCAGGCCTATAGCGAAGGCCTGACCACCATCCACTTCGTCAAGGCGGCCGGAAGCTGCGACGGCCGCATCGAATTCGTCGTGAACTCTGGCTGAGGACTTCTTCATGCGCGCGCCTTTCGCACTGGTCACGACGCTCGCCCTGCTGTGCGGCACCGCCTGGTCCCAGACCGTGCCGGGCGGCTTCAGTCCCGAGCGCCTGATGCCCGAGGACGGGCAGCGGGTGCAGAGCGACCTGAACCTGCGGGGCCAGGGTTCGGACGAGGTCTTCACCGGCCAGGGCTTCCTGCGCGCCCCGCTGTGGCAGGGCGAGGACGCCTACCTGCTGCTGCAGGGCGAGGGCTTCGTCGGCGGCGACTACGGCGCCGGCACCTACTGGGGCGGCGACGCCGGCCTGATCCTGCGCCAGGCGCTGGGCCATAGCGATGCCTGGGGCGTCAATGCCTTCGTCGACCTGGGCAGCTTCCAGGGCTTCGCCGGCCAGGGCTCGATCGGCCTGGAGTACGAGCATCTGGGCGCGCGCGGCACCAGCTACCGCGCCGGCGGCAACGCCTACCTGCCGTTCGAGGACTACAGCGAGGATCGCGAACGGGACCGCGCGCCGCGCCTGGGCGGCGACCTCTACCTCGGTGTCGGGCAGGACCACGGCTGGCACCGGCTGGAAGGCTTCCTGACCGGCTTCCACTATGCAGAGACCGAGCAGGCCGAGGCGCTGTGGGGCGTCACCGGCGAGATGCAGTACCGCTATTCCGGCTTCGACTTCCTGCCCGCGGGCTCGCACCTCTATGCCAGCCTGGGCGCGCGCTGGGACACCATCGACGAGAGCGTCTCGCCGCTGTTCGGCATCGGCATCACCATCGCCTTCTGGAGCGACGGCGAGCACGAGCGGGTCGCCGAGGTGCGGCGCAACCTCGGCTACGGCACGGCCTTCGTGCCGATCAAGTACAAACCCCTGCCGGCCGGCGACGGCGGCCCGACCCTGCCCGACCTCGGCTGCGGGCCGGGCAACGGGCCCTTCGCCGACGCGGTGCAGACGCCATCGATCATGATCGACAACGGTGTGCCGCCGGCGGGCGAGAACTATCCCGCCGGCACGCCGATCCAGCAGATCGTCGGCGACGCGGCGGTCGAGCAGGCCTGTGGCGGCTACCTCGACTGCATCGCCGCCTTCGCCAGTCCCAACAGCGGCGGCTTTCCGATCTTCGAACTGCAGACTGCCTCGGCCTCGAAGCCGGCGGACAGCTGCGCCTGGACCACCCTCATCTCGGGCGGCGGCTGAGGCTCAGGCCGGCCGCCTGCGCAGGATCTGGGTGGCGAGGAAATAGAGCACCGATTCGCCGCGCTGGTTCTGCACGTCGAAGGCCATCTTGATCAGGCCGCGGTCGGGCTTGGAGGCCGATGGGCGCGCCTCCTTCACCGTCGCCACCACCTTGATCGTGTCCTCCGGATAGACCGGCTTCAGCCACTTCAGCTCGTCGAAACCGGGCGAGCCCAGCGAGCAGGCGGTGATGATCCGTTCGTGGAAGAAGAGGCGGAAGGCCACCGCCATGGTCTGGAAGCCCGACGCGATGATGCCGCCGTAGCCCCAGTCCTTCGCCGCCTCCTTGTCGATATGGAACGGCTGTGGGTCGTACTGCCAGGCGAAGTCGAGGATCTGCGCCTCGCTGAGCGTGGCGCCACGGGTCCTGAACTGGCGGCCGGGCGTGAA
>JAKOWB010000329.1 GCA_029781795.1 Pseudomonadota bacterium
GAGAGAGCTGATGGCTAAGCTGGAGACCACCCGGCAGGTCGAGGAACTGGAGCGCTACAAGTACGGCTTCGTCACCGACATCGAGGCCGACACGGCGCCCAAGGGCCTCAACGAGGACATCATCCGCTTTATCTCGGCCAAGAAGGGCGAGCCGGAGTGGCTGCTGGAATGGCGCCTGAAGGCCTATCGCCACTGGCTGACCATGCCCGAGCCCGTCTGGGCCAACGTCGACTTCCCGGCGCTCGACTACCAGGACGCCTACTACTACTCGGCGCCGAAGAAGTCGGCGGGCCCGGCCTCGCTGGACGAGGTCGACCCCAAGCTGCTGGAGACCTATGAGAAGCTGGGCATCCCGCTGCGCGAGCAGGAGATCCTTGCCGGGGTGAAGAACAGTAACGTGGCGGTGGACGCGGTCTTCGACAGCGTCTCGGTCGCCACCACCTTCCGCGCCAAGCTGGAGGAAGCCGGCGTCATCTTCTGCCCGATCTCGGAGGCGGTGCAGCGCGTGCCGGAGCTGGTGAAGAAGTACCTCGGCTCGGTCGTGCCCTATGCCGACAACAAGCACGCCTGCCTCAACTCGGCGGTCTTCACCGACGGCTCCTTCGTCTACATCCCGCCGGGCGTGAAGTGCCCGATGGAGCTCTCGACCTACTTCCGCATCAACGCCGCCAAGACCGGCCAGTTCGAGCGCACGCTGATCGTCGCCGACGCCGGCAGCTACGTCTCCTACCTCGAGGGCTGCACCGCGCCGATGCGCGACGAGAACCAGCTCCACGCCGCGGTGGTCGAGCTGGTGGCGCTGGACGACGCCGAGATCAAGTATTCCACGGTGCAGAACTGGTACCCCGGCGACGCCGAGGGCAAGGGCGGCATCTACAACTTCGTCACCAAGCGCGCGGCCTGCCGGGGCCGCAACTCCAAGGTCTCCTGGACCCAGGTCGAGACCGGCTCGGCCATCACCTGGAAGTACCCCTCCTGCATCCTGCAGGGCGAGGGCTCGCAGGGCGAGTTCTACTCCATCGCCATCACCAACAACCGCCAGCAGGCCGACACCGGCACCAAGATGATCCACCTGGGTCGCAACACCCGCTCGCGCATCGTCTCCAAGGGCATCTCGGCCGGCGGTTCGGTGCAGACCTATCGCGGCCTGGTGCGCATCAGCCCCAAGGCCGAGGGCGCGCGCAACTACACGCAGTGCGACTCCCTGCTGATCGGCGCGAAGTGCCAGGCGCACACCGTGCCCTACATCGAGAGCCGCAACGCCGCCGCCCAGGTGGAGCACGAGGCGACCACCAGCCGCATCAGCGAGGACCAGCTTTTCTACTGCCGCCAGCGCGGCATCCCCGAGGAGCAGGCCGTGGCCCTGGTGGTCAACGGCTTCTGCCGCGAGGTGCTGCAGCAGCTGCCGATGGAGTTCGCCGTCGAGGCGCAGAAGCTGGTCGGCATCAGCCTGGAAGGCAGCGTGGGATGAGCAATCCCCTGCACCCCTGGTTCCGGCGCGGGCGCATCGGCGCCGGCTATGGCGCGATCCCGACCTGCTGGCAGGGCTGGGCCGTGCTGGCGGTCTGGACCACGTTCGTGGTCGGGCTGCTGGTCTGGTTCCTGGACGAAGCGGCGGATGGCACGCGGCTGGCCATCTTCGCCGCCGGCGCCTTCGGTGCCAGCATCGTCGCGCTGCTGGTCTGCTTTGCCAAGACACCGGGCCGCTGGCGCTGGGGCGAGGGCGACCCGCTATGAGCCGCCTCGACACTGCCCGCCTCAAACCCGGCATCTGGTTCGTCCGTGCCGGGCGTCTGAGCCGCGGCTACTACCCGGTGACGCCGGAAGGCTGGCGCCTGGTGCGCCGCTACCTGCTGGCCATCGCGGCGGTGGTCGCATTGGGCTTCATTCTCGCCTTCCAGACCGGCGAGACATGGTGCCTCGCCATCCCGCTGGTCGGCATCGCCCTGCTGGCAGCCTGGTTCGCCGGCGCGGCGAAGCGGCACGCCGATCTGTCCATCCAGTACCGCGACCTTAAGGTGAAGAGCGATTTCTGATGCTTGAGATCAAGAACCTGCACGCCACCGTCGACGGCAAGGCCATCCTGAAGGGCCTCGACCTGACGCTCCCCGACGGCGAGGTGCACGCCATCATGGGCCCGAACGGCTCGGGCAAGTCGACCCTGTCCTATGTGCTGGCCGGCCGCGACGGCTATGCCGTGACCGAGGGCCAGGTGCTGCTGGACGGCGAGGACCTGCTGGCGCTGGAGCCGGAGGAGCGCGCCGCCAAGGGCCTCTTCCTCGCCTTCCAGTACCCGGTGGAGATTCCCGGCGTCGCCAACACCACCTTCCTGAAGGAGGCGGCCAATGCCGTGCGCGTGGCGCGCGGCGAGAAGCCCTATGACGCCATGGGCTTCGTCAAGCTGCTGCGCGAGAAGACCAGGGCGCTGGGCATGAAGGACGACATGCTGAAGCGCGCGGTCAACGTCGGCTTCTCCGGCGGCGAGAAGAAGCGCAACGAGATGCTGCAGATGGCGGTGCTGGAGCCGACGCTGGCGATCCTGGACGAGACCGACAGCGGCCTCGACATCGACGCGCTGAAGGTGGTGGCCGACGCGGTCAACGCGATGCGCAGCCCAAAGCGCTCCTTCCTGGTCATCACCCATTACCAGCGCCTGCTGGACCACATCGTCCCCGACCGCGTGCACATCCTGGCCGGCGGCCGTATCCGCAAGTCGGGCGGCAAGGAACTGGCGCTCGAGCTGGAGCAGAAGGGCTACGCCGCCTTCGTGGAGGCGGCATGAGGGCCGTCGCCACCAGCGATCCCGCCGGCATGGCGCCCTTCGCCGCCCTGCTGCCGGCCAAGGCTGGCGCGGCGCGCGAGGCGGCATTGGAGCGGGCCCTGGCGCTCGGCCTGCCGACACAGCGCGCCGAGGCCTGGCGCCACACCAGCCTGGCGGCGCTCGGCAAGCAGGCCTACGCCCTGCCCGGCGCCCCGGCCGCGCTGGACAGCGCGCCGCACTACCTCGCCGAGGCCGAGCGCCTGGTCTTCCTCGACGGCCTGGCGCAGCCGGCGCTGGCGCAGGTCGGCGCCCTGCCCGCCGGCAGCCGGCTGGAGACGCTGGCCGGCGTCGAGCCGAGGCTGGCCAAGGAAGCCTCCGCCCTCGCCGCGCTCAACGCCGCCCTGTCGCAGGACGGCGCGCGCCTCGTGGTCGGCGCCGGCGAGACCCTGCCCCGCCCGGTCGAGCTGCAGTTCGTCTCCGCCCTGGCCGAGGGCGCCGTCACCGCGCAACCGCGCCTGGAGGTGACGCGGGGCGCCAAGGCCCGCGCCGTGCTGGTGGAGCAGCACCGCGGCCGCGGCGCCGCGCCGCGCTTCCTGAACCACCAGGCCGAGATCGCCCTGGCCGAGGGCGCGCGCCTCACCCACCTCGTCATCCTGGCCGAGGGCAGCGGCACGACGCATCTGGCCGAGACCCGCG
>JAKOWB010000332.1 GCA_029781795.1 Pseudomonadota bacterium
CGGCCAGGCCGGTGAGCGGCGCCAGCTCCATGCTGCCGTAGAGCTTGACCAGGTCCACGTGCACGCCCTTGTCGGCAAAAAAGCGCCGCGCGATGGCCGGGTACTTGGTGGCCACGGTGATGCGGCTGCCCTGGCGCACGGCGCTGGCGTAGTCGAAGCCCTCGGGCGCGGCCACGGCCATGTGGCACTTGGCGATGCGCAGGTCCAGCGGCTGGTACAGGCCCGCGCCGCCGTGCTCGATCAGCACGTCCAGCCCGGTCACGCCCAGGTCGGCGCCGCCGTATTCGACGTAGGTGGGCACGTCGGTGGCACGCACCAGCACCACGCGCACCTCGGGCCGGTTGGTGGCCAGGATGAGCTTGCGCGAGGTCTCCGGGTCTTCCGTCACCGTGATGCCGGCGGCCGCCAGCAGCGGCAGGGTTTCGTCGAAGATGCGGCCTTTGGAGAGGGCGAGAGTGATCATGGGTGTGCTCGATGACGAAATGACCTCGCTTCGCCTCGATGACGGCGCTGCGCGCCATGACGGGGCGTGGGTCATTTTGTCATTGATGCCGCGTAGCGGCGAAGTCATTGCGTCGTGCGGTCACGCGCCACGAGAAGATACGCGCTGGATGTCGGCGCCCAGGGCGCGCAGCTTTTCCTCCATCTGGTCGTAGCCGCGGTCCAGGTGGTAGATGCGGTCAACCACGGTCTCGCCCTCGGCCACCAGGCCGGCGATGACCAGGCTGGCCGAGGCGCGCAGGTCGGTGGCCATCACGCGCGCGCCCGACAGCCGGGCGCCGCCGGCCACGGTGGCCACGCGGCCGTCGACCATGATCTCGGCGCCCAGGCGCATCAGCTCGTTGACGTGCATGAAGCGGTTTTCAAAGATCGTCTCGGTCACGCTCACCGTGCCCTGCGCCACCAGGTTCAGCGCCATGAACTGCGCCTGCATGTCGGTCGGAAAGCCCGGGTACTCCATGGTGCGAAAGCCCTGCGCCTTGAGCTGGCCGCCGCCGCCGCTGGCCACGCGGACGCCGCCCTCCTCGGGCGCGACGCGCACGCCGGCGTCGCGCAGCTTGTCGATCACCGCCTCCAGGTGGTCGGCGCGCGCGTGGCGCAGCAGCGCATCACCGCCACAGGCGGCCACCGCGCACAGGAACGTGCCGGCCTCGATGCGGTCGGCCACCACGCGGTGCGTGCAGCCGTGCA
>JAKOWB010000362.1 GCA_029781795.1 Pseudomonadota bacterium
CCAGGTAGATCAGCGCGCCGGCCGCCAATAGCACACCGGGATACTTGCTGAGCAGGCAGAGACCGAGCAGCAGGCCGGCCAGCAGCCAGGGTCCCCAGGCCGCCGCGCGCGGCGCCGCGAAGGCGCGCCACAGCGCCCGGGCCGACAGCAGCCACAGCAGGAAGAACAGGCCGTCCGGCTGCACCAGCAGCCCGGCGCTGAAGCCGAACACGGCGGAGAGATTGAGCAGCAGCGCGGCGAGGAAGCCGGCGCGCGGGCCGAAGGCCTCGGCCGTCCAGCGTGCCAGAAGCCAGGTGGTCAGCGCGAAAAGGGCGATGTCGGGCAGCCGCAGCAGGAAGGGCGATTCGCCCAGCAGCCAGCGCGAGGCGGCGATCAGCCAGAGGCTGAGCGGCGGCTGGTCGTACCAGGAGAGCGCAAGCTGCCGGGAAGAGGCGAGATAGTAGGCCTCGCCATAGGACCAGGGCAGCAGCCAGCCCAGCAGCAGGCGCGCCAGCGCGCCTGCCAGGATCAGCCAGAGCAGGGCGCGATGCCATGAGACGGCATCGCGGGTGGCTTCGGCGGCGTGCGGCATGCCGGGCTTATGCCAAGGCGCCCGGGCGGGCGCAATGCACGTTCCGCGCGCCCCGTTTGCGACGCTTCGTCCACAGTCACTGGTTGTTCCACCCTGGCGGCTTGCCTAGAGTGCCGCGCGCATGGCCCTCCCCGAATCCTCCCCGCCCGAGATCACGCTCATCGTTCCGACGCTGAACGAAGAGGGCAACGTGGCCGCGCTGGTGGCCGAGGCCGCCGCGGCGCTGGCCGGGCGGCGCTGGGAGATCGTCTTCGCCGACAGCGCCTCGGACGACGGCACGCCGCAGGCGGTGGCCGCCGAGGCGGCGGCCGGCCGGCCGGCGCGCCTGCTGGCCCTGCCGCGCAGCGCCAGCCTCTCGGCCGCCTGCATCGCGGCGATGGAAAGCAGCGAGTCACGTCTGTTGGCAGTCTGCGATGCCGACCTGCAGCACGACCTGTCGATCCTGCCGCGCTTGCTGGCGGCGCTGGATGACGGCGCCGAGATCGCCGTGGGCAGCCGCTACGTGAAGGGCGGCGGCACCGGCGCGGGACTGAAGCCGCACCGTTGGCTGCTGAGCCGCGGCGCGACACTGGCGACGCGCCTGACGCTCGGCGTGCGCCTGGCCGATCCCATGAGCGGCTACTTCGCGCTGCGGCGGCAGACCTTCGCGGCGGCGCGGCCCAATCTCGGCGGCACCGGCTTCAAGATCCTGCTCGACCTGATCCTGGCCCTGGGACGGCCACGCCTGGCCGAGGTGCCCTTCGTCATGCGCGCGCGACATGCCGGGCAGAGCAAGCTTGGGATGAAGACCCTGCTCGCGGCGCTGCGACAGCTAGGCGCCGGCGCTTTGCGCCGCCATCGGCTTCGACCGGCGGCGGGCCGGCGGCGGGCGCCGCCCTAGCCGGCCGCGCGCCAGCAGCCACCAGCCGATGCCGCCCGGCAGCAGCACCGCGAGCCAGATCAGCGGCAGCAAGGCGTTGTTGCCCTCGGCCAGCGAGGTCGCGGCCAGAACGACCCACTGGCTTCCGGCCCCGACCGCCAGCGCCGCCGGCCAGCGCCACCAGGGCGCGCCGCGCCGCCCGGGCGCGCCCAGCAGCACCATGGCCAGCGCCGCGCCGGCGAGCGCCATGCAGTTCAGCGGCGTCGCCAGCTGGTGATGGCCGTGCGCGCGGAACTTGGGCAGCTCCGCCCGCTCGCGCTCGGTCGTCGGCTCGCCGAACAGCAGCTCGTCGATGCTGCGCTCGTTGATGCCGCGGCCGTTGCGGCTGGAATAGCCCAGGCTCGCGGCGTCGGCCGCCAGGGTGAACTGGTTGAACAGGATGATCTCGGGCAGGACCTGCCCGCGCATCTGGCGCTGCAGCGAGCCGCTTTCCAGGATGAAGGTCAGCTCGTCCTCCTCGCGCACCATCCGGGCCCGCTCGGCGACGATGGTCTGCTTCATGTGGCGGCTGCGCGCGTCGTAGATGATGATGCCTTCGAGGATGCCCTCGGGGCTGCCGGCGGCGTAGTAGACCGAGAGGTTGCTGCCGACCGGGTTGAAGCGCGCCGGCTCCAGGATGGCCGAGGCCAGGCCGGCGCGGATCGCGTGCTCGCGGTCCTTGAAGCCGCCATAGGACAGCGGCACCAGCCATAGCGTCATGGCCCAGGCCACCAGCGTCATGACCGCGGTGAAGACCAGCGCCGGCCGCGCCAGACGCAGCGGGCTCATGCCGCAGGCGCCCATGACCGCGAGTTCGCGGTCATCCGACATGCGGGCATAGACCCAGAACACGACGCCGTAGGACAGCAGCGGAAGCAGCAGCGCCGCCATGTCGGGCAGGCTGTAGAGCAGCAGCTCGCCGAGCAGCCGCCAGGAGCCGCCGGAGGAGGCGAAGAGCATGATCAGGCCGGTCGCCTTGATGAAGCTCATGATCAGCACCAGCGAAAGCCCGCTCGCGATGGCGAGCGTCGTCAGCTGGCGCAGGATCGAGCGGTCGATGATCGACAAAGGCCGGGCCCTTCCCCCCTTCTCCCGTGTTCACCTGGGGGCAGCGAGTCAGCCTAGTGGCTAATGGCGCAGGGGGAAAGCGTCAGGCCGCGCGCATCCGGCGCGTCGCCTGCCAGCGCCGCCAGGCGATCTGGCAGAGCCGGCCGGAAAAGGCGAGGCAGATGACGACCGGAAGCGCCACGTGCAGGTAGGTGGAGAGCCGGTCGAAGCCCAGCGCCTCGCCACCCGTCCAGCCGTTGAAGATGATGGTGTAGCTGACCAGCGTCGCGGCATGCAGCAGGCCGGCGATGATACCCGCCTCCAGGAACCACTCCTTGATCGGCCGGCCCACCGTCGCTGCCAGGATCAGGAAGACCACGGTGAAGAGCACATCGGGAATCGGCATGAAGGTGAGCGAGGCCTCGGGCACTTCCAGCGCCACGCCGCCGGCCAGGGAGAACACATAGAGCGATGCGCGCCAAAGCGCCGCACCGGCGCAGAACACCAGACCGCCGCGCGCCGCCCAGATGGCCAAGGGGCTGCCGAATCGCTCGTCCTGGCCCGCCGTCATGCCTCAACTCCACGCTGTTCGGGGCGGGAAGGTGCCGCCCCAGACGCAAAAGGCAAGTGGTTTCTTGGCCGCGCCATGCCAAGGGGGCGATCGGCCGCGCCTTGACCCGGCAAAAGCACGGAGGCTATTGAGGCGCCTTGCCTTTGCCAGCGGGGTGCCTTTTGACCGCCACGAGCTTCACCCGATACGGCCAGGAGGCCGCGCCCAGGACTCCCTGGCCGCTGCGGCCCGCCGGTTTCATCTCGCTGATGGCGTTGCTGCAGGTGATCCACATCGCCCTCAGGCCGGTGCTGACGCCAGTGGTCGGCACCGACGACGTCGATCAGGTCTTCTTCTCGCAGTTCCTGGCGGCCGGCTACAGCTACGAGATTCCGCCACTCTACACCTGGCTGATGTGGATCGTGACCCAGGTGCTGGGCCCCACGGTCCTGGCGGTCGGCATAGTGAAGTATTCCATCGTCTTCCTGATTCACCTCTTCACCTATCTCGGCGCGCGCAAGATCATCGCCGACCCGCGCCTGCAGGTGGCGGCGGGCCTCTCGCCCATGACGCTCTATCCCATCGGCTGGCGCCTGCACGAGGCCGATGCCTATGGCGTGCTCTCCGCCGCCTGCATGATGGCTCTGGTCTGGGCCGTGCTGGCGGTGATGCAGGACCGCCGCCTGGTCCGTTACATCGCCGTCGGACTGACGCTGGGCGCCGGCCTGCTGGCCTCGGGCTATTTCGGGATCGGCGCGCTGGCGCTGCTGCTGGCCCTGCTCTTCGTGGCCGAGGGACGGCGCACCCTGCTGCACTGGGGCTTCCCGGTCGCGATCGTCGTGGCCGCGCTGGTCGTGCTGCCCTGGGGCCTCTGGATCCTCGACCAGGGCCAGGCTTTCTGGGACCGCGCCTACCAGGTGCTGACCGAGGGCCGGACGGCGGCCAACATGCCGCCGGGCTATCATCGCCTCTTCAAGGTGATCGAGTCCTTCGTCCTCGCGGCGTTCCCCTTCTGGGTGATCTTCCCGACCATCTTCTTCTATGTGCTGCGCCGGCTGCCGGAGAGCGCGAAGGGCTGGGGCGGGCGCTTCCTCTGGAGCTACTTCGCGCTCGCGCTGCTGGGCTTCCTGCTGCTGGTCTTCTTCGCGCCGGTGCCCTCGATCAACGCCTTCCGCGTCTATCCGGCCGTGCTGCCGCTGGTGCTGCTGTTCTTCTGGCGCCTGGAGCGCTTCGGCGTGCAGCGGCGCGCGATACGCTGGACCTGGCTGGTCTTCTCCATCCTGGTCATCGTGGTGATCCAGGCGCGCTTCATGCACATCGAGGCCGGCCCGGCCTACTGCAAGGTCTGCCGGATGCAGGCACCCTATCCCGACGTCGCCGCGCTGCTGCGCCAGGAAGGCTATGACGGCAAGGGCACGGTGATCGCCGGCGACAACTACGTGGCCGGCAACGTGCGGGTGAACTTCCCCGAGGCCCGCGTCATCACCTCGCGCTTCCCCGAGGTCGATCCCCCGGCGGACGACGGCAAGGGCTCCTGCCTGGTGCTGTGGCACGACGACATGCGCGACAACGACCGCAAGCGCTTCCTGGCCTTCGTCGCCGAGCACGGCATCGTGCTGCCGCCGATGGAAGAAATCCCGCTGCGTATCGTCGAGGTACGCCACACGCCGCGCATCTCGATGCCCAACCGTACTATCCAGATGCGCTACTTCCTGGCGCCGCAGCCGACGCCCGGCTGCGGCTGATCATGCGCCGCGCCGGCGCGCGCCTCGCCCTGGTGCTGGCCGTCGCGCTGGCCGGCGCCGCGGCCTGGGACGGCAACCAGCGCCGGCCGCTGGAGGGCGAGAGCGGCACCAGCCTGTCCGGGCTGCCGCGCGGTCGCGCCCCCGGCGCCGAGCGCCTGACGGTGGTGCAGTTCAACATCCACCGCGGCGCGCCGGCCACGGGCGACGCCGACCTGGGGCAGACCGACGACTGCCTGGAGGGCGCCGACCTCGCCGGCCTCAACGAGGTCGCGGGCGCCGACTGGCTCTCCGGCGCACCGGACCAGGCCGAGGCGCTGGGCGAGAGCCTCGGCCTCGCCTGGCTCTTCGTGCCGAGCGAGCGGCGCTGGTGGCAGGCGCACTTCGGCAACGGGCTACTGAGCGCGCTGCCGGCGCGCGCCTGGACGCGCGTGCCGCTGCCGCACGACAAGGCCTCCAGCTACCGCACGCGGCTGGAGGCGACGCTGGACTGGCTGGGGCAGCCGGTCACGGTCGTCGTCACGCATCTCGACGCCGGGCCCGACCGGGACCTGCAGCTGGCCGAGCTGTCGGCGCGCTTCGCCGCGCTGCCGGCGCCGAAGATCCTGCTCGGCGACCTGAACGCCAAGCCGGACAATCCGGTCATCGCCGCCTGGCTGGCCGACCCCGGGCTGACCGTGACCAGCGGCCAGGACCCCGATGCGAAGCCCGGCGGCGTCGACTGGATCGTCGCGCAGGGCTTCGACCTGGTCCGCGCCTGGCGCTGCGACACCGGCGCCTCGGACCATCCCGCCGTGGGCGCCGAACTGCGACGCCGCTTCTAGCGGCGCGGGCGGCCCACTAGACTGCCCGCTCATGAAGGTTCTCCTGGTCAAGACCTCCTCGATCGGCGACCTGCTGCACAGCCTGCCGGCGGTGACCGACGCCGCGCGCGCACTGCCGGGCATCCGCTTCGACTGGGTGGTCGAGGAGGGGCTGAGGGCCGTGCCGGCGTGGCACCCGGCCGTCGAGCGGGTCATCACCGTGGCCTATCGCAAGTGGCGCTACCGGCCGCTGCGGGGCCTGTTCGGCGGCCCGTTCGCGGCCTTCAAGCAGGAGCTGCGCGCGGTCGGCTATGACAAGGTCCTGGACGCCCAGGGCCTCTACAAGAGCGCCGTCATCACCCGCCTGGCGAACGGCGAGCGCCATGGCCTCGATCTCGCCTCGTCGCGCGAGAAGCTGGCGCCGCTCGCCTATCAGGTGAAGCACAGCGTGCCGCGCGGCCGCCATGCGGTGGAACGCCTGCGCCGGCTCTTCGCCGAGGCCCTGGGCTATCCGCAGCCCACGACGCCGCCGGACTACGGCATCGACCGCGGGCGCCTGCCGCCGCCGCCACTGCCCGGCCGCTACCTCGCCTTCCTGCACGGCACGGCCTGGTACAGCAAGCTCTGGCCCGAGAGCCATTGGCAGGGCCTGGCGGCGTTGGCTGCCGCCGCCGGCTATTGGATCGCCTTGCCGTTCCAGAGCGCGCGCGACGAGGGCCGGGCCCGGCGCATCGCTGCCGGCAACGAGGCCATCAAGCCGGTGAACACGCCCAGCCTCGACGCCGCGGCGGGCCTCATCGCCGGCGCCGCCGGGGCGGTGGCGGTGGACACCGGGCTCGGCCACCTGGCCGCCGCGCTGGGCGTGCCCACGGTCTCGCTCTATGGCCCGACCGGCGCCGCCCGCACCGGCACGGTCGGCCGCGGCCAGGTCCACCTGCAGAGCCCCCTGCCCTGCTCGCCCTGCCGCAACAAGATCTGCAACATCACCGGCCGGCCGCACCTGCCCTCGCCCTGCCTGGAGGACCTCACCGACGGCCAGGTCTGGCTGCGCCTGGCGGCGGCGCTGACCCGTCCGCGCCCGGCCTGAGGCGGCATGCGCGTCGCCCTGGTCCTGCATCGCGACTTTCCCACCGGCGGGCTGCAGCGCGACGCGCGCGCGGTGGCGTCGCTGCTGCTCCAGCGCGGGCACGAGGCGATCCTGGTGGCGCGCGACGGCGAGGGCGAGCCGCCGGCCGGCGTGGCCCGGCGCCTGGTGCCGGTGCCGCCCGGCACCAACCATGGGCGGGACCTGGCCTTTGCCAGCGCCTATCGCGCGGCGGTGACCGACTGCGACGTGGTGATCGGCTTCGACAAGCTGCCGGGCCTCGACCTCTACTACGCCGCCGACGTCAGCTACCGCGCGACGCGCGGCGCCTGGGTCAAGGCGCTGCCGCGCGGCCGCGCCCGGCGCGCGCTGGAGGCCGCCTGCTTCGCCCCGGGCAGCGTGACGCGCATCCTCGCCCTCACGGCGGCGCAGCGCGACGTCTATGCGGCCGCCTGGGGCACACCGGCCGAGCGCTTCACCCTGCTGCCGCCGATCCGCGATCCGCTCTATCGCCCGCCCGCCGACTGGCAGGCGGCGCGGGCAGAGGCGCGCGCCGGCCTGGGCCTGGCGCCGGACGAGCCCGTGGCGCTGTTCATCGGCCGCGATGCCACCCTCAAGGGCTTCGACCGCGTGCTGGCGGCGCTGGCGGCCCAGGGACCGCAGGCGCCACGCCTGCTGGCCGTGGGCGACGGCACCGAGGGTTACCGCGCCACGGCCGAGCGCCTGGGCCTCGCCGGCCGCGTGCTCTGGCAGGGCGGCCCCAGCGACGTGCGCCACTGCTTCCTCGCCGCCGACCTGCTGCTGCATCCGGCGCGGCGCGACAATACCGCCAAGGTCGCGGCCGAGGCCCTGGGCTACGGCCTCGGCGTCATCATCAGCGGCACCTGCGGCTATGCCCCGCTGGTCAGCGACAGCGGCGCCGGCCTGGTGCTGGACGAGCCCTTCGCGCAGCCGGACCTCGACGCCGCGCTGGCGCACGCGCTGCATCCCGGTCGCCTGGCGCGCTGGCGTGGCCGGGCGCGGGCCGCGGCGCCACATCTCTTCGCCGAGGACGGCATCGCCGCGACCGCTCACGCGATCGAGACATTTCATCGCGAAGCCGCGCCGCCAGCTGTCTCAGGGGGTATGCGGGCCAGCCGGTCGGGCGCGGCCCTCCTGGCGGGGGTCGGCGATCCCTTCGCCTGGGCCTTCGCCGCCGCGGGCGATCTTCGCCGTGGCACAGCGGGGCGCGAGACCCTGGGTCTGACGCTGGCCGGCCAGCGTGTCTTCCTGAAGCGCTACCGGGGTGTCGGCTGGGGCGAGATCCTGAAGAACTGGCTGCAGCTGAAGCGGCCCATCCTCGATGCGCTGACCGAGTGGCAGCGCCTCGGCGAGCTGGCCCTGCTCGGCCTGCCGGCGCCGGAGCGCCTGGCCGCCGGCCGGCAGGGCACCAGCCCGGCGGCGCGCCGCTCCTTCCTGCTGATGCGGGCGCTCGAGGGCTTTGCGCTGGAGGACCGCATCCAGGAAGAGCCGCCAGTGCCGCCAGGCGAACGGCGGCGCTGGGCCAGGGCATTGGGCGCCTATGCCCGGCGGCTGCACGGCGCCGGTCTGGCACACCGCGACTTCTATTTCTGCCATTGGTTCCAGCAGCCGGACGGCAGGGTCGCACTGCTCGACTGGCACCGCGCGCTGAAGCGACGGCGGCTCGGCCGGCGCTGGCTGGCCAAGGACCTGGGGGCGCTGCTGGCCTCGACAGGGCCCTATGGCGTCACGCGGCGGGAGGTGCTGGCCTTCCTGGCCGCCTATCATGCCGCGCCGGCCAGCCTGGCGCGGCGGCGGCATGGGGCCCTGTGGCAGGCAGCGGCGACGCGCGCGGCGCGGATTCAGGCGCGGGAGACGCGCCGGCTCTCGCGGTGACGCAGGCCGACCAGGCCGCGCAGGTACTTGCGCAGGTAGCGCCAGCGCAGTGCCAGCAGCGGGTGGCGGCGAAAGGCGACCTTGAAGTAGCCACGCGCCTGGCCGTCGCGGCCCAGGCGATGCAGGTCGCGGAACACCGAGAGCCAGGCGGCGGCCAGCGCCTCGTCCTTGATGCGCTGCGCCGCGGGCGGGACGATCGCCGGGTCGAACATCAGGTCGATCATCCGCTCGACGCTGAAGTCGCGCCAGTGCGAGCGGCTCTGCACCCGCTCCGGCTCGAGGTGATAGCGGTAGAGCGGCTCGGGCAGCGTGATGGTCCGTCCGGCGCCGAGGCAGCGGGCGAAGAACACGTTGTCCTCGGCGAACACGAGCTCGGGCGGGAAGCCGCAGCGGAGTGCCAGGTCGCGGCGGGCCACCACGGCGCCGACGCCCAGGCTGCGGCGGTGCGTCACCAGGAAGCCGCGCATGGCACGCACCGGGTCCGCCGGCACGTGATGGCCGCGCAGTACGCGCTCGCGCCCGTCCGGCGTCACCTCGATACGGCCGCCGCAGAGGAAGCTGGCCTCGGGATGGCGTTCGATCGCAGCGCGGGCCAGTGCCACGGCGCCCGGCAGCAGCAGGTCGTCGGAGTCGAGGAAGCCGATCCAGTCACCCTTCGCCGCGGCGATGCCGCTGTTGCGCGCAGCCCCCGGTCCGGCGTTGGCCTGGCTGATCGCCTGGAGCTGCCCGCCCCAGCGCGCCCGCAGCGAATCGAGCACCGTCGGCGTGTCGTCGCTGGAGCCGTCGTCGACGATCACCACCTCGTCGCCGGCCTGGAGCTGGCACAGCACGCTCTCCGCCGCCGTGGCCAGCACGTGAGCGCGATTGTAGCTCGGGATCACATAGCTCAGGCGCGTCATGGCGCGCGGCCCCCGGCTTTTTCCTCCGGCAACAGAATGGCGAGTGCGAGCAGCCACGTCACGCCATAAACCACGAGTCCGGCGAAGACCACGTCCGACAGGAAGTGACCGCCCTGGACGATCCGCATCCAGCCGGTGACGGCGCCAAAGGCGAACGCCGCCCAGAACACCCGTCGCCGCCAGGCCGCGGGCGTCACGAAGGCAAAGGCGAAAGTGGCAAAGGCCATGGCCGCGTGGCCGGAGACGAAGGAGCAGTTGCGCGCGCACTGCCCGGCGACGATGTAGAAGGGCGTGAAGAGCGATTCGCCGCCAAACTCGACCAGTTCGCGCGGCCGCGCCCGCCCGAAGACCGTCTTCAGATAGAGGTCGACGATCAATCCCTGGGTCAGCCCGAAAGCCAGCAGGATGAATATCGCGATGCGCGGCGTCACTCCCAGGACGGGCCGGCGCAGCAGCAGGCTGGCGAGCCCGAGCAGACCGATCAGCGCCGAGACGCCATAGAACAACGGCCGCAGGCCGCGATAGAGCCACTGCCACCAGCCGTCGCCGAACTGGAAGCGGCCGCCGGACAGTTCGCGCGCCCAGCGCGAGACGATCAGGTCGAGCCCAGGCCAGAGGCCGAACAGCAGCGCGGCGGCGACCAGCAGCAGCAGGAAGACCAGGATGCCGCTGGCCCGTGGCAGCGGCCGGCGCCAGGAAACCCTGTCCGGCAGGAGCTTTCGCATGGCCGGCGCCGGCCCGTCAGGCCGCATCGCTGGTGGTCTGCTGCGTCTGGTAGAGCCTGGCGTAGCGTCCGCCCAGGCGCAGCAGGCTGGCGTGCGTGCCGCTTTCCACGATCTGGCCGGCTTCCATGACGTGGATCTCGTCCGCGTCGATCACCGTGGTCAGGCGGTGCGCCACGATCAGCGTGGTGCGGCCCTTCATCAGGCGCTGCAACGCCACCTTCACCTGCTGCTCGGCCTCGTTGTCCAGCGAGGAGGTCGCCTCGTCCAGCAGCAGGATGGGCGAATCGCGCAGCATGGCGCGGGCGATGGCGATGCGCTGGCGCTGGCCGCCGGAAAGGCGCACCCCGCGCTGGCCGATCTTGGTCTCCATCCCTTCCGGCAGCTCCTGGATGAAGTCCAGCGCCGCGGCCGAACGGGCCGCCGCCTCGATCTCCGCGTCGCTCGCCTCCGGTCGGCCATAGGCGATGTTGGCCTTGACCGTGTCGTCGAACAGGATGGTTTCCTGCGTCACCACGCCGATCGACGCGCGCAGCGTCTCCAGCGTGACCGCACGGATGTCCTGTCCGTCGATCAGGATGCGGCCCTCGGTCACGTCATAGAGGCGCGGAATCAGGTTCAGCAGCGTCGACTTGCCGCCGCCCGACACGCCGACCAGGGCGATGGCGCGGCCGGCCGGCACCGTCAGGTCGACCCCCTGAAGGATGGGACGGCCGGCCTCGTACTCGAAGCTGACGCCCTCGAAGCGGATCTCGCCACCGGCCAGGTTCAGCGCCTTGGCGTCCGGGCTGTCGACCACCTCGGGCTTCAGCGCGAAGGCCTCCATCAGCCGGCGGCCGGCGATCAGCCCGCCCTGCACGCCGACATTGCTGGCGGCCAGGCGCTTCAGCGGCCGGTAGGCCAGGATCAGCGCCGCCAGGAACGAGCCGAGCTCGCCGAAGCTGAGGCCCGAGGTCTGCGCCCGGTGCGCGCCATAGAACATGGCGGCGGAGATCGCGACGCCGCCCAGGATCTCGGTCAGTGGCGAGGTCAGCGAGCGCGCCTTGATCAGGCGGCGCTGCACGACGAGACGCTCGTTGATGGCGGAGCCGACGCGGCCAACCTCGCGGTTCTCGGCGCCGTAGATCTTGACCAGCCGCTGGCCGTCCAGCGCCTCGATGACGGCGGTGGACAGCGCATAGGACTTGTCCATCACCTGCTCGGTCAGCTTGCGCGCGCGCAGGCCGATCGAGCCGATGCCCAGACCCAGCAGCGGCATGATGCAGAGGGTGATGATGGCCAGCGGCCAGTCGCGAAATGCCATCACCGCGGTCAGGAAGGCGAACATCAGCACGTCGCGGGCCAGGCTGATGACCGTGCCGGAGACCAGGCCCTGGACCGCGCCGGTATCGTTCATCAGGCGCGCCAGCAGCCAGGCATTGTGCTGCTTGGTGCGCACGGCGGCGTCGGCCTCGTTGAAATGGCGGAAGAGGTCGAGCTGCAGCTTGGCAACGATGTGCTGGCCGACGAAGGAGACGATGATCTGCTGGAAGTAGATCGCCACGCCGTTGACCGTGACCACCCCCAGCACCGCCAGCGGGATGATCACCTGCATGGAACGATCGCCGTCGCCGAAGACATCGTCCACCGCCGGGGCGGCGAGCCATGCGAGCGCCGCGGCCGAGGCCGCGGTCAGGATCATGAAGAAGCTGGCGGCCACCAGGTGCCAGAAGTAAGGCCGCACGTAGAGACCGGTCAGCCAGCGGAAGACCACCATGTTCTCCTTGGCGAAGAAGAACGCGCTTTTCTTGCTGACAGGATTGACGCCCGGCGGCGGCACCTGGCCGCCACCTGTAACCCGGTTACTCATGCCGCAGGATATACTCCTTCCCGGCGCACATAGCAGCCATTGCCCTGGCGGCTTGATCATGGCATAGCCCGTCGCGGTATGATCGACGGGCAATCTTGCGCACGTCAGTAACGCCTTTGGCATCGGGCAGCAAGCAGCAGTGATAACGAGACCCGTCAAGGTCGCCGTGGTCGGAGTGGGGTATTTCGGCTCCCGCCACGCCAACACCTTCAAGTCCCTGCCCGGCGCGGAGCTGGTCGCGGTCTGCGACGTCATGCCCGAGCGGGCAAGGGAAGTCGCGGCCAAGTTCGGCGTCGAGGCGATCACCGACTATCGCCAGCTTCCGGCGGCGGTCGAGGCAGTCTCCATCGCCGTCCCGACTCGGGAGCACCATGCCGTCGCGCGCGACCTGCTGCTGTCCGGCAAGCACGTCATGGTGGAGAAGCCGATCACCGCCAGCCTGGACGAGGCCGACGAGCTGGACCGCTTGGCGCGGGCCCAAGGCCTGGTGCTGCAGGTCGGTCACCTGGAACGCTTCAACCCGGCGGTCATGGCGCTGAACGACCTGCTGGACCGGCCGCGCTTCATCGAATGCCGCCGCATCTCGCCGTTCCAGGACCGCGGGACCGACGTCAACGTCGTGCTCGACCTGATGATCCATGACCTCGACCTGGTGCTGTCGATCGTGCGCTCGCCGCTGGACCAGATCGAGGCGATCGGCGTGCCGATCCTGTCCGAGGCCGAGGACATCGCCAACGCCCGCCTGCGCTTCGCCGACGGCTGCACGGTGAACATCACCGCGAGCCGTGTCAGCTGGAAGAAGGAGCGCACCATGCGTATCTTCCAGCAGGACGCCTATATCCTGCTCGACCTGAACGAGGGCAAGCTGGCGGTGACGCGCAAGCAGGTGGATCACCAGGCCGGCGGCCTGCCGCTGCTGACGCACGAGGAGCACAAGTTCACCACCGGCGAGAACCTGAAGCGCGAGTTCGAGTCCTTCCTGGAGTGCGCGCGCGCCCGGCGCCAGCCCATCGTGTCCGCCGCCGATGCCCGCCGCGCCCTGGCCGCGGCCCTGATCATCACCGAGCAGCTGCGCTCCTGGCGCGACCGAATCGGCATCGAGCAGTCGGGCAGCTTCGTCGAACCGCGCGGGCGCGTCGCCAAGCATTGAGTGCCCGCGAGCGCCCTCCGCCCGCAGCGCACTTTTGTGAAGGACGTGCAGACCACGGGCAGCGAGACGGTGGAGATCGCCGTCATGCCAGCACCGGGCGCGCTTTGGCACCTCGACACGCCGAAGCCGGGAGCCAGCCAGACCCGGGGGCCGATCCAGGAGACCATGCCGATCCTCTTACTGGTCGGCGCCGCCAGCGCCGGCATCTACGGCGCGCCGGTGACGACCGGCGGGACGGAAATCGGCAGCTACGTGGCGGGCAACCAGCCGAAGCAGCTCCATGTGATCCGGTAGCCGCGCGGGCGACGGCCGGCACAAGGCTGGCGAGCAGACAGTGGAACAGGCCGGGCCGGCCGGCGGCCGGCCGCGCAAAGGCGAGAGCGGGGTCGTGTTAGTTGGAAGCCTATCCAGCGTGTCGGAGGTAGGTTGCGCATTCGTGTGGGGAGAAGCGGCCGAGCGCTGTAGCGAGGTTTTCGGAGATGGCATCGAGGGTGCGCGCTGCGGCGCGTCTGAGGAAGGCCTTGAGCTTTGCGA
>JAKOWB010000350.1 GCA_029781795.1 Pseudomonadota bacterium
CGCGCACCGAGACCGCTCAGTCGCGGCGCAAGGCGGTGCAGGTGGGTGTGCTCGAGCACCACCACCTGCGGCGCGAAACCGGCCAGGGTGTCGTCCAGCTCGCGCAGCGCCCGCGGCGTCAGGCCGACGTCCAGCGGCGTCTCGCCGCCGGCACCCCAGACCTCCTTCGGGCTGCGCTGGTCGAGCCGCCGCCAGAGCGCGAGGCCCGGCGGCGGCGGCGCGTCCTCGGCCGCGGCGGTGAGGAAGACGGCGCCGGTCTCGAAGCGCGTGGCGGCGGCGGCGATGTTCTGCCAGTCCCGCAGCTCGGGGCCGGCCACCGGCGGGTAGGGCCGTTCGATGGTGATGAAAAGGATCCGCATGCCCCGTTGATCCCGCGCTCCCCCGGCGCACCGTAGGGGTGCGCCGCGAGACTTGCCAACCGCTTGGCGCTCTGTCGGAACTAGGGCGGTCGAGGCCCGCGTCTTGCGGCCGGAGGTCATGTGTCGTCTGCGCAGGTAGCCGTGGCGATCTGCACCCGCAACCGGCGGGCTGGCCTGGAGCGCGCGCTGGCCAGCCTGCTGGCCGCGCCGCCGCCGCTCGATTGGCAGCTCCTGGTGATCGACAGCGCCTGCCAGGACGCCACGCCGGCATGGCTTGCGGCCGGACTGCCGGGCCTCGCCCTGCCTTCGGGCCTGTGCCCGCAGGTCTACCGGGAGGACGAGCCGGGGATCGCGCGGGCGCGCAATCGCGCCCTGGCGGAGGCGCGGGCACCGATCCTGCTGTTCCTCGATGACGACTGCACCGTGGCGCCCGGCTGGATCGAAGCGCACCTCGCCGCCTTCGGCGATCCGGCGGTGGTGGCCAGCGGCGGCCGCATCCAGCCGGTGCTGCCGCCAGGTGTTCCGCAGTGGATCCAGCGGTTCTACCTCGAGGAGGAGGGCGGACCCGGCGGGCGCTTCGACTTCGGCGACCTGCCCTGCGACCTGCCTGCCCACCCGGGCGGCAATCTGCCGTTCGGCGCCAACATGGGTCTGCGGCTGGCGGCGGCCAGGGCCGCCGGCGGCTTCGATCCCCGGCTCGGCTGGGGCACGGCGGCCAACCTGCCGGGCGAGGAGACAGATCTCATGCGCCGCCTGCTCGCCGCGGGCGGGCGGTTGCGCTTCCTGCCGGCGGCGCTGGTGCGGCATCACCTGGCCCCCGGCAGCATCTCGGCCTCCCGCTACCTCGGCTACTACAGCGGTGTCGCCCGCCTGCACGCCGCGCATGTGGCGGCAGAGGAGCGTGGCCGGCGTCAGCATCGCCTGGCGACCCTGCGCTATCGCGCCTGGCGGCTGGCCGTGGCAGCCCGTTTCGCCGGCCTGCTGGGGCGCCGCGGGCGGGCGCTCGAACTGGGTCGCCGGGCGGTCTTCGCCAAGGCCTATGTGCGGGCGCGCCGCGAGACGGCACAACCGCGCTGAAATCCAGCCGGGAGCCCGAAACGTCGCTGGGGCGGCAACCTCGCGGCTGCCGCCCCAGTCCGTTCCGCCTGCCCGCTGGGCAGGGTTATGGAGCCGTCGCCTTAGAGGAGGGTGAGCAGCCCGAGGCTGAAGACCGCCACCACGAAGGCGACGCCGACCTGATTGAAGGCGCTCTGAACGGCGAACATGACTTGGCTCCTTGATCCGTCGCGTTGCGGCGACAATACTTATATACCAATTTAATACCAATTCTTCAAGCTGCCGGCCCGCGTGGCCTCATGCGCGGCGCGCAGAGCTGTATCAACCTTTGTTAACAATGGCTTGCTGGCCTTGAACGACCGTTTAAGACGAAAGAATGACAAGCTCCATGGGGTGCGGCACGCCCGCCACCATCTGGTCGGCCAGCCGCCTGTGCACCACCGGCGGCCGGTAGCCCTGGGTCAGGGCCAGGTCATAGCTGCCGCCGTCGGCCAGCGCGGCGCAGCCCACCACCTTGTTCTGTTTCTCCAGCTTCGAGGCCAGGTTCACCGTGTCGCCGATCACCGTGTACTCCAGCCGGCTGGCGTCGCCGATGGCGCCGAACAGCACCTGGCCGGCAGCCATGGCGCCATTGACCTTGGGCGCCGGCAGGCCGGCGGCCTCCCGTTCCGCCTGCCAGCGTTTCGCCGCCGCCATGATGGCGTCCAGCGCCTCGAGGGCCGCGGCGGCCGGCCGGGCGCTCTCGCCCACGGCGCCGAAGCTGGCGAGGATGCCGTCGCCCAGGAACTTGTCGACCGCGCCGCCGTGCCGCTGGATCAGCGGCACCAGCAGCGCCTTGTAGTCGGACAGCAGGCGCACGGTTTCGTCCGGCGGCCGCTCCGAGGCCAGCCGGGTGAAGCCGCGCAGATCGAGCGACAGCA
>JAKOWB010000397.1 GCA_029781795.1 Pseudomonadota bacterium
TCGGTCAGCTTGAAACCCGCCAGGCCCTGGCCCGACAGCTGGATCGCCCGCATCGCTCGCCCTCTCAATCGTCGCAGGCGCCAGGACGCCAGATCGCCCGGTCGCTGGCAACCGGGGCGGTTGCGACGTGGGCGTGGCGCCGCCCCTCAGTCGAAGGCGTAGGCGTCCATCGCCAGGACGCCATAGGTCCAGCTGCGGTGCTGGGCGCGCCCGGCGAGGCCCGGCGTGCCGGCGCCCAAGGCGACGAAGAAGGGCAGGAAGTGCTCCGGCGAGGGATGGTTCTCGCGCGCGCCGGGCGCCGCCTCCCAGTCCAGCAGCGCGGCCCGGTCGCCGGCCGGCACGCAGCCCGCCAGCCAGTCCGCGAAGGCCGCCGCCCAGGGCGCGACCGGCGAGTCCAGCACCAGGCGCGAGCGGCGGAAGGCCAAGAGGTTGTGTGTCGCCGAGCCGGAGCCGACGATCAGCACGCCCTCGTCGCGCAACGGCTTGAGCGCCGCGCCCAGGCGCAGGTGATGCTCGGCCGGCAGGTCGCTCTGGATCGAGAGCTGCAGCGTCGGGATCTCGGCCTTGGGCCAGGCCAGGTGCAGCGGCGCCCAGGCGCCGTGGTCGAGGCCGCGCCGCGGGTCCAGCGCCGGCTCGAAGCCGGCCCGCAGCAGCAGGTTGCCGACCCGCTCGGCCAGCGCCGGCGCGCCGGGCGCGGCGTAGTGGATGTCGTAGAGCGGACGGGGAAAACCGAAGAAGTCGTGGATCGTCTCCGGCCGCGCCGTCGCGGCCACCGTCGGCCGCTCGGTCTCCCAGTGCGCCGAGGCGACGAGGATGGCCTTGGGGCTGGGCAGCCCGGCGGCCAGCCCGGCGAGGAAGTCGCGCGCCGGGCAGTCCTCGAGGATGAGGCCGGGCGAGCCGTGCGAGAGGAAGAGGCTGGGCAGGGTCATGCGACGGGCGTCCTTCGGGCGTTCAGAGCCAGGGCCGCGCCAGGCGCGGCGGCCAGGCCAGCGACGATTGATCGTCGTAGATAGATAGGTTGGGGTTGTAGTGCGGATCGGCTTGCAGTCTTGCAAGCCAGCGTCGCCGCAGCGCACGGATCTCGCGGAACTGCAGCGCGATCTTCGCCGCGGTGTCGGGCAGGCCGCGGCTTTGCGATTCGCGGTGCAGCAGCGTCGCCGCCGGCTCGTAGATCACCTTGAGGCCGCGCGCCGACAGCTTCAGGCAGAGGTCGACGTCGTTGTAGGCGACGGCGAAGTCCGCCTCGTTCATGCCGCCGACCGCCTGCCACGACGCCCTGCGCAGCAGCAGGCAGGCGGCGGTGACGGCCGAGAGTTCCTGCGCAACCAGGCTCCGGCGCGGCGCGTGCGCCGGGTCGCTCGGCAACGCGCGATAGAGGTGCCCCGCCGCCTCGCCCAGGCCCAGGACCACGCCGGCGTGTTGCAGCGAGCCGTCGGGATAGAGCAGGCGCGCACCCACGGCACCGACCTCTGGCCGTAGCGCCCAGGCGACCAGGGCCTTGAGCCAGCCAGGCTCCAGGACCTCGATGTCGTTGTTCAGCAGGCAGAGCAGTTCGCCCCGGGCCGCGGCGGCGGCGCGGTTGTTGAGCGCCGCGAAGTTGAAGGGGCCGGGCGCGCGCAGCACGCTGACGTGGGGATCGGTCGCGATCTCGGCCAGGAAGGCCAGGGTCGCCGGCTCGACGCTGCCGTTGTCGACGATGATCAGTTCCAGCGCCGGATAGTCGGTCCTGCCCAGCAGCGTCTCGACGCAGGGCCGCAGCAGCGCCAGGCGATCGCGGGTCGGCACGATGACGCTGACCGTCGGCAGTTGGTCGGGCAGCGGCGGCGGCGGCGCGGCGGGCAGCGCGCCGCCTGCCCCGCCCCACAGCGGGTCCTCGGCCAGCAGGCCGCCGCGCGGGCCGGACTCCGGCGCCAGGTGCAGCAGCACCTGCGGCAGATGGCGGATCTGTCCCGGCTTCAGCCCGGCCGTCGCGGCGCGCCAGCAGGCCAGGCGCGCGTCCAGCCCCGCCTGCGGGTCGCCCTCGACGAGATCGCGGCGCAGCCAGACCGCCGGACCCAGATAGTCGCCGGACCGCAGCAGGGTTTCGTTCCAATCCGGTTTGAAGGCCGGCACGGCGCGCCGGCCGGCGACGTCGAGGCGGTCGTGGTCGGCATAGAGCAGGCCGTCGTCCGGCCGCGCCGCCAGGGCCACCGCCGCGAAGGCCCAGGGCGGCAGGCGGTCGCGCGCGTCGAGCCAGCAGACCCAGTCGCCCGCCGGCAGGTCCTCGCCGGCGGCGATGCGTGGATCGGCCGCCGGCAGGGCAGCGGCACCGCGCACGACAGCCCGCCAGTCGGCATGTAGTTGCGCCTTCAGGTCCTCCAGTGCCCGCGCCAGGTCGTCCGGCGTCGCCGCCCGCGCGTCCAGCAGCACGCCGATGCGCGGGCGCGGCGCCTGGGCCAGCCGGCGCAGCACGCGGCGCCGGCCGCGCGGGCTCATGCTGTCGTAGCGCTGGACCCATTGCGGATAGTCGCGCTGATCGACGCGCTCGCCGAAGCGGCGGCGGCCGAGGATCTTCAGTACCTCGCTGGTGCCGCCCAGGCGCCAGACGACGCTGAGGCGCCGCGCCATGATCGCCAGCTCGCCGGGATCGCGCGCGACATGCTCCGCCCGCCAGAGCAGGCCGCCCAGCACCCGTGCCGCCGTGCCCCGCCGCTCCAGCCGCGTGGCCAGGCGCCCCAGGAGGCCGGGCCGGCGGCCGGTCACGGGACTAGCGCGCCTGCGCCAGCAGCGCCGGCAGGTAGCGGCCGTACTCGATGCCGCCCAGTTCGTCGGCCAGGCGCTGCAGCTGCGCCCGGTCGATGAAGCCCATGCGCCAGGCGATCTCCTCCAGGCAGGCGATGGGCAGGCCCTGGCGGTGCTCCACGGTGCGCACGAACTCGGCCGTCTCCAGCAGCGAGTCCGGCGTGCCGGCGTCGAACCAGGCGAAGCCGCGGCCCAACTCCACGACGCCGAGCTCCCCGGCGGCGAGATAGCGCTGCAGCACGTCGGTGATCTCCAGCTCGCCGCGCGCCGAGGGGCGGATCGCGGCGGCGTGCGCCGCGGCCGCGCCGTCCAGCATGTAGAGGCCGATGACCGCCAAGTTGGACTTCGGCTCCTTCGGCTTCTCCACCAGGCTCACCGGCCGGCCGGCGCCGTCCAGTTCGACCACGCCGTAGCGCTGCGGGTCGCGCACCGGATGGCAGAAGACCGTGGCGCCGCGGTTGCCGGCGGCGCCGCGCAGCAGGCGCGTCAGGTCGTGGCCATAGAGGATGTTGTCGCCCAGCACCAGGCAGAGCGGCTCGCCCCGCGCGAAGTCGCCGCCGATCAGCAGCGCCTCGGCGATGCCACGCGGCTGGTCCTGCGTCGCGTAGTCGAGGCTGAGGCCCCAGCGGCTGCCGTCGCCCAGCAGCGCGCGGAAGCGCGGCTGCTCCTCGGGCGTGGTGATGATCAGCGTCTCGCGGATCCCCGCCAGCATCAGCAGCGACAGCGGGTAGTAGATCATCGGCTTGTTGTAGACCGGCAGCAGCTGCTTCGAGGCCACCAGGGTCAGCGGCTTCAGGCGCGTGCCAGCGCCCCCGGCGAGCAGGATGCCGCGCATCAGCACAACTCCTCGGCGAAGAGATCGGCCGGCAGCTCGGCCAGTGTGGGCAAAGCAAGGTCGCGGGCGTTGGCCACTACCTGGCCGCGGTCGACCGGCCAGGGAATACCGAGCGCAGGGTCGTCCCAGCGCAGGCCGCGCTCGCTTTCGGGCGCGTAGTAGTCGGTCACCTTGTAGAGCACTTCGCAGTCGGGCTCGAGCGTCAGGAAGCCGTGGGCGAAACCCTCGGGCACCCAGAGCTGGTTCCAGGCCGCGACCGACAGCACCACGGCGACATGCCGGCCGAAGGTCGGCGAGCGGCGCCGCACGTCGACCACGACATCGAGCACGGAGCCGGCGGTCACCCGCACCAGTTTGCCCTGGGCGCGCGGTGGAAGCTGGTAGTGCAGGCCGCGCAGCGTGAAGCGCTCGGCCGAACGGCTGTGGTTGTCCTGAACGAAGTCTCGGTCGATTCCCG
This sequence comes from Pseudomonadota bacterium, assembly GCA_029781795.1. Lineage (GTDB taxonomy): Bacteria > Pseudomonadota > Alphaproteobacteria > Kiloniellales > JACOMY01 > JAKOWB01. The sequence goes on from JAKOWB010000397.1 coordinate 4,074, forward strand.
CCGCGGCAAAGGCACGGCGATTCCATGTCTCGGAGAAGAACCCGCGCGAGTCGCCATGGCGTTTGGCCTCGATGAGGCGGACTCCGGGCAGGCACGTTTCCGTAATCAGCATGAAAACTTGGTCCTCACGCCCCCAATTCGGCGAATGAAAGGTTTTCCGCTGGCCTTCGCTCGCCGCCATCGGCAAGTCTTGATCGGTCGGCAGCCTTGCCTTCCCGACACTTCTGCCCGAGGGGCAGGGATTTTCCAAGAGAGCGATGGCCGAAGCAAAGACCACGACCCGGAAGAAGACACCCATCCGTTACCGCGCCGCCCACGGGCTCTGGCGGCGGTTGCCGCGCGGTCTGCGGCAAGGCGTGCTCTCCACGGTCATGCCGGCGCTGGCGCCGCGCAAGGCCGCCAGCCTGCCCGCCTCCAGCCTGCCGATCACCGTCGCCGGTCATCTGACCACCCCCTCGGGCATGGGGCACACAGCGCGGATCGCGCTGGATGCACTGGATGCGCTTGGCCTCGCCCCCAGCGCGGTGAACCTCAGCCACGCCTTCAACATCAGCGATCCGGCCCTGCCCGAGCCGCGCTTCCCGCCTCCATCCGCCCACGACGGCGGCTCGCTGCTGCTGCATGTCAACGGACCCTACATCCCCTATGTCCTGGGCGTGCTGGGGCGGCGTCGCGTCGCCGGCCGCCGCCTGATCGGCTGCTGGCACTGGGAGCTGCCGGTGCTGCCGAGGTCCTGGCTGAAGGGTGCCGAGCTGCTGCACGAAGTCTGGGTCCCGACACAGTTCGTCGCCGAGGCGGTGCGCCCCGCGCTGCAGGGGCGCGTGCGCGTGGTGCCGCATCCCGTGCCGGCGCCGCCGCCGGTCGCCGCCGACCGCGCGTACTTCAAGCTGGCCGAGGATGCCTTCGTCGTGCTGGTGGCGGCCAATGTCGCCTCCGGCTTCTTCCGCAAGAACGTGCTGGGCGCCATCGCCGCCTTCCGCCGCGCCTTCGGCACCGAGGCCAAGGCCCGCCTGCTGGTGAAACTGAACGACATCGAGGCTTTCCCCCAGGCGCGCAAGCTGGTGCAGGACGCCACCGGCCACGCCGCCAACATCCAGGTGATGGACGGCACGCTGTCGCGCATGGATTTCGACCGCCTGCTGATGTCGGTCGACGTGGTGCTCTCGCTGCACCGCTCCGAGGGCTTCGGACTGGTGCCGGCCGAGGCCATGCGCCTGGGCCGTCCGGTGGTGGCGACGGCCTGGTCAGGCAACATGGATTTCATGGACGAGGGCTCGTCCGGGCTGGTCTCCTTCCGCATGGTGCCGGCCGAGGACCCGCAGAAGCTCTACAACCTGCCAGGCCAGCGCTGGGCCGAGCCCGACCTGGACCACGCGGTCGAATGGCTGCGCAAATTCCGCGCCGAGCCGGCCCTGCGCGAGCGCGTCGGCGCCGCCGCCAAGGCCAGGGCCGAGGCCTGCTTCGGCCTGCCGGCCTTCGCCCGCGGCCTGGCCCAGGCGCTGCCCGACCTGATGCCGCGCCTGGTGCAGAGCGAGGCCGCCAAAACCCCGTCTATCAGCGCAGACGCTCGGCCAGCACGTCCGCCAGCATCGCGCGCCAAGGGCGCGGCCTGATCGCGTAGGCACGCTCCAGCTTGCCGCAGTCGAGGCGCGAGTCGGCCGGCCGCCGCGCCGCCGCCGGCCATTCGGCGGTGGCGATGGGCCGCACCGGCGGGCGCCGTCCGAGCCGCGGCGCCGCCAGCTCCACGATGGCCTCGGCGAAGCCGTGCCAGGTGGTCTCGCCGCCGCCGGCGAAGTGCCAGGTGCCCCAGGGCGCGGCGCCTTCGCGCCAGAGCGCCAGCAGCCGCAGCAGTGTCGCCGCGATGTCGGCAGCGGCGGTCGGCTGGCCGCGCTGGTCGGCGACCACGGTCAGCTCCGGCCGCTCGGCGGCGAGGCGCAGGATGGTGTTGACGAAGTTGCGGCCGGCCGCGTCGAACACCCAGGCCGTGCGCAGGATGAGGTGCGAAGGATTGGCGGCGCGCACCGCCGCCTCGCCCGCCGCCTTGGTCGCGCCATAGACCGACAGCGGATTGACCGCATCGTCCTCCCGGTAAGGCGCGCCCTTGCGGCCGTCGAATACGAAGTCGGTGGAGAGATGCAGCAGCGGCAGGCCGCGCGCCACGGTCGCCCGCGCCAGGAGTCCGGGCGCCTCGGCATTGCTGCGCCGGGCGAGCTCGCGCTCGCTCTCGGCCCTGTCAACGGCGGTGTAGGCGGCGGCGTTGACGAGAGCCACGGCGCCGCTCTCGTCCAGCACCCGGTCGATCGCACCGGCATCGGCGATGTCGAGCGCCGCGTGTGTCAGCCCCAGCGGCGCCAGACCCGCCGGCCAGGCCGCGGCCAGCAGCGCGCGGCCGATCTGGCCGCCGGCGCCGGTGACCAGGACGCGGTCAGGCACGGCGCGCCAGCCCCAGGCGCTCGCCGCCATAGCGCTCGCGCTTCAGGCCGGCGAGCCAGTCCTGGTTGGCCAGGTACCACTCCACGGTGCGGGCGAGGCCGGTCTCGAAGTCGGTCGGCGGCACGAAGCCGATCTCGCCGCGCAGGCGGCGGTCGTCGATGGCATAGCGCCGGTCGTGTCCCGGCCGGTCGGTCACGTGCGTCACGGCGCTGGCGTGCGGCCGGCCGTCGCCGCGCGGCTGGCAGCGGTCGAGGTGGGCGCAGAGACGGCCGACCAGGTGCAGGTTCTCCACCTCGTTGCCGCCGCCGACGTTGTAGGTCTCGCCGGGCGTGCCGCGCTCCAGGATCGCGGCCAGCGCGGCGGCATGATCCTCGACATAGAGCCAGTCGCGCACCTGCCGCCCGTCGCCATAGACCGGCAGCGGCTGGCCCTCCAGCGCCTTCTGGATCATCAGCGGGATGAGCTTCTCGGGGAACTGCCAGGGACCGTAGTTGTTCGACGAGTGGCTGACCATCACCGGCAGGCCATAGGTCCGCGCCCAGGCCCGCGCCATGTGGTCCGCCGCCGCCTTGGAGGCGGCGTAGGGCGAGTTGGGGCGGAAGGGCGTCGCCTCGTGGAAGGCCGGCTCCTCCGGCGCCAGGGTGCCATAGACCTCGTCGGTCGAGACGTCGAGGAAGCGGAAGCGCTCCCGCGCCGCTGCCGGCAGGCCGCGCCAATGGGTCAGCGCCGCGTCCAGCAGCACCGCCGTGCCCATGACGTTGGTCTGGAGGAAGGCCAGCGGGTTCTCGATCGAGCGATCGACGTGCGATTCCGCCGCCAGGTGCAGCACAGCGTCGGGCGCCTCGGCGGCGAAGAGCGCGGCCATGGCGGCAGGGTCGGCGATGTCGGCCTGATGGAAGGCGACGTCCGGCCGGCGTTGGAACCAGGCCAGCGCCGCCGGGTTGGCGGCATAGGTCAGCTTGTCGACCACGGCGACGCGCCCGGCGCCGCGCTCGACCAGATGGCGCACCAGGGCAAAGCCGATGAAGCCGGCGCCGCCGGTGACCAGCAGCCTCATTGCCCGCCCTCCAGCCCCAGCCGCGCCTGGGCGGCGCCGCGCAGCGCCGCGTCCAACTCCTCGCCCAGGCAGCGCAGGATGGTGGCCGCCGGCAGGCGACGCGCCGCGCCGGCGCCCTGCCCGGCCAGCACCGCCATGAGGTCGAGCCGCCCCTGCTCCAGCGCCGCGCGGCGCAGGTCGCGGCTGACGCCGTGCTGCGCCGGATAGGGCGCCTTGGGGGTGTGGCGCTCGAACATCTCGACCATGAAGCGGTTGCGCAGGGCGCGCGCCGGCTTGCCGGTGAAGGCGTCGGTCAGCGCTGTGGCATGGTCGCTGGCACCGACCAGGGCATGGCGCTCGGTCTCGTTCCAGGCGCACTCGTCGCTGGCCAGGAAGGCGGTGCCGAGCTGGGCCGCGGCGGCGCCCAGCGTCAGCGCGGCGGCGATGCCGCGGCCGTCCATGATGCCGCCGGCGGCGATCACCGGCGTCTCCACCGCGTCGACCATCTGCGGCAACAGCGCCATCAGCCCGACCAGGCCCTGGTCGAAAGGCACGGCGAAGGAGCCGCGGTGGCCGCCGGCCTCGAAGCCCTGGGCGACGATGGCGTCGACCCCGGCCTCCTCGAGCAGCAGCGCCTCGCTGACCGTGGTGGCGGTGCCGACCAGCAGGCAGCCGGCGGCGCGCAATTCGTCCAGCACCTCGTCCTCGGGGATGCCGAAGCAGAAGGACAGGACGGCGGGCCTGGCCTCGATCACCGCCGCGAGCTGTTCCTCGAAGGGCTGCAGATAGGCCGGCGCCGGCGGCGGCGGCCGCAGTCCCACCTCGGCCCGGTAGCCGTCGAGCGCGGCCGAGGCGGCGACCAGCGTTTCGGCGCTCGGCTGGTGATCCTCGGGCACGAAGAGGTTGATGTTGAAGGGCCGGTCGGTCAGCGCCCGCAGGCGATGACAGGCGTCCAGGATGGCACGCCCCGACATGAAAGAGGCACCGAGCGAGCCCAGGCCGCCGGCGTTGCACACCGCCGCCGCCAGCTCGACCGTCGTGGCGCCGGCCATCGGCGCCTGCAGGACCGGCAGGCGAAGCCCCAGGCGGCGGGTCAGGACGTTAGGAAACAACGAGGGCCTCCAGGCAGGCGCGAATGCCGTCCGGCATGGTCGTGGGGCGCATGGTGGCACGCTCGACGAAGACGTGCACGAAGTGGCCGAAGGCGGCCGGCGCCACGCGGCCGGCCTTGAACAGCCCGACCTCGTAGGTGACCGAGGACTTGCCCAGGCGCCGCACCCTGAGGCCGGCCTCGACGATCTCGGGATAGGTCAGCTCGGCCAGGAAGTTGCAGTGCGTCTCCGGGGTGATGCCGATCACCGGCCCCCGGGCGATGTCGAGCCCGCCGCGGCTGATCAGGTACTGGTTTATCACCGTGTCGAAGAAGGCGTAGTAGACCACGTTGTTGACGTGGCCATAGATGTCGTTGTCCGCCCAGCGCGTCGGAATCGCCAGGAAGTGCGGGAAGTCCGCGCGCGTGAGGGACCTGGGGTCGAAGGCGCTGCTGTCGGGCATGGCCCGGGTTCTAGCGCGGGCCGGCGGGGGCGGCAACTAACCCTCTCCCGTCGGGAGAGGGCTTTTCACCCTCGCCGCCGCGCCACGGCGTCGGCCAGCAGGCAGAGGATCTCGAACAGCATGGTCGCGCCGACCAGGGCGGTGTTGCCCGAGGGGTCGAAGGGCGGCGAGACCTCGACCACGTCGCCGCCGATCAGGTCGAGGCCGCGCAGCCCGCGCAGGATGGCCTGGGCCTCGCGCGTGGTGAGGCCGCCGATCTCCGGCGTGCCGGTGCCGGGGGCATAGACGGGATCGAGGCCGTCGACGTCGAAGGAGATGTAGGTCGGCCCGGCGCCCACGGTCTCGCGCGCCGCGGCGATCGTCTTGTCGACCCCCATCGCCGTGAAGTCCTCGATATAGATCACCCGCATGCCGCTCTGCTCGGCGAAGGCCATGTCGTCGGCGCCGTAGATCGAGCCGCGGATGCCGATCTGCACCGTGCGCTTGGGGTCCAGCAGCCCCTCCTCCACCGCGCGGCGGAAGGGCGTGCCGTGGGTGTAGCGGTTGTCGCCGAAGTAGCGGTCGTTGGTGTCGCTGTGCGCGTCGAAGTGCACCATGCCGATGGGGCGGTCCCGGGCGATGGCGCGGAAGATCGGCAGGGTGACCAGGTGGTCGCCGCCGGCCGAGAGCGGCACCGCGCCGGCCGCGTGAATCCTGGCGAAGAAGCCCTCGATCCGCGCCAGCGAGTCCATCAGGTCGATGGGGTTGACCGGCGCGTCGCCGAGGTCCGCCACGCGGGCGAGCTGATAGGGCGCGATGCGGCTGACGTGGTGCACCTTGCGCATGAAGGAGGACATGTTGCGGATCTCGCGCGGGCCGTGGCGCGCACCGGCGCGGTTGGTCGTCCCGCCGTCCCAGGGCACGCCGACCAGCGCGATGTCCACCGCCGCCGGATCGGTCAGGTGCGGCAGGCGCATGAAGGTGGGGATGGCGCCGAAGCGCGGCACCAGCGCGGCGTCGACCGGCTGGGGATTGTTGCTCAGGGTCATGGGGCGGGAGCCTAGGCCGCCCGGCGCCGCGGCGCCATTGCGGCGAGGGCGGCGCCGCCGCATCCTCCCGGCCGGACGAGAGGGACAGGAGGGGAATCCCATGCAGGTCTATCCGACGCTGGCGCGCTTCAACGCCTGGGTGAACCGGCGGCTCTACGCCGCCGTGGCCGCGCTGCCGGAGGCCGAATACCACAAGGACCGCGGCCTCTTCTTCGGCTCGGTCCACCGCACGCTGGACCACATCCTGGTGATCGACCGCCTCTGGTGCGGCCGCCTGACCCGCGAGGACCGCGGCATCCGTTCGCTGGACCAGTCGCTCAACAGCGACTTCGCCGGGCTCAAGGCGGCCAGGGCCGAGGAAGACGCGCGCATCGTCGCGACGGTGGACGGCCTTGGGCCGGACCTCGACCGCGAGGTCACCTATCGCGGCATCGCCGGCACCGGCAGCTACAGCATGCGCGTCGGCGAGATCCTGATGGCCATGTTCAACCACCAGACCCACCACCGCGGCCAGGTGACGGCGGTGCTGAGCCAGTGCGGCCTCAAGTACCAGGACCTCGACGTGCCCTATTTCGCCGCCGAGCAGCGCGCTGCCGGCCGCGGCTAGGCCAGCCCCTCGGCGCGGTCCGCCGCCGCCAGCGCCGGGGCACGCCGGGCCGGGTCGCCCCAGCCGCCGCCACCGGCGCCTTCCAGCCGCAGCACGTCGCCGGCCTTGAGGGCGAGGCCATAGACCTTGCTCTTCAGCCGCCGCTCGTCGGGCCGGCCGGGATTGAGGATGAAGCCCGCCGGCCGGCCGGCAGCGCCGCCGGCGGCACCCCAGGGCGCCGTCTCCGTCGTCGTCTGCTGCAGATAGCCGCCGAGGATGCAGCGTCCGCCGAGGAACTCGTAGTCGCGGCGGATGCCGAGGCCGCCGCGCGCCTGCCCTGCCCCGCCGCTGCCGGCGATCAGCTCGGTGCGCTGGATGCGGAAGGGCGAGAGGCTTTCCATCACCTCGGCCGAGAGGATGGCGCAGTTGCCGCCGTGGCTGTCCACGGCCGAGAGGCCGTCGCCCTGGGGCGAGCCGCCCATGCCGCCACCGATGATGTCGGAGATGATGTAGTAGGGCGCCTTGCCGTCGTCGCCCGCCATCGCCGGGCGGTCGTCGAAGCCGCCGGCGCCGAAGGTCGGGAAGGAGGTGTGGCAGCCGGCCGTCGCCCGCTCCGGCACCGCCGGGGAGAGCGCGCGCAGCACCGCGTCGGCCAGCGCCTGCTGCGTCAGGTGGCGGACCGAGACCGCCGCCGGCCAGGTCGGGTTCACGATGGTCCCGGCCGGCGCCTTGATGGTCACCGGGCGGATGCAGCCCTCGTTCTGCGCCACCTCGGGCGCCAGCAGGCACTTCAGCGCGTAGTTCACCATCGACAGGGTCGAGGCATAGGGGTTGTTCAGCGCGTTGTCGCGCTGCGGGCTGCTGCCGGCCAGGTCGACGGTCAGCGTCTCGCCCTCGATCGTCACCGTGGCCTCGATGCGCAGCGGCTCGGCGCTGGCGACCTCGTCCTCCATCAGGGTCACGGCATGGTAGGTGCCGGCCGGCAGGCGGGCGATGCGGCGGCGCATGACGCTCTCGCCATAGTCCAGGCAGGCGGCGGCCAGGGCCTCGGCCTGGGCGGCGCCGTGGCGGCCATAGAGCTCGGCCAGGCGGCGCTCGCCGGTGCGGCAGCCGGCGATCTGCGCGCGCAGGTCGCCGAGGGCCGAGCGCGGGTCGCGCACGTTGGCCGCCAGGATGTCGAAGATCGGCTGCACCGGCCGGCCCCGGTCCACCAGCTTCAGCGGCGGCAGGATCAGGCCCTCGGCGAAGATCTCGATGTTGTCGGCCGCCTCGGTGCAGGGAATCTTGCCGCCGACGTCGACGTGGTGCGCGATGGTCGAGGTGACGGCGACCAGCCGGCCCTCCAGGAAGACCGGGCTGAACAGCACGATGTCGGGCGTGTGGGTGCAGCCCTTGTAGGGATCGTTGGAGACATAGACGTCGCCGGGCTGCCAGCCGGCCAAAGGATGCGCCGCCGTCATGTGCCTGAAGGCGGTGGCCATGATGCCGAGCTGGGCGGCGATGGTGCGCGCCTGGGCCAGCATCTCGCCGCCGGGCGTGAAGAGCCCGCAGGCGTAGTCGTACATGTCCCAGATGATCGAGGAGTAGGCGGCGCGGCGCAGCGCGCTGCTCATCTCCTCGGCGATGCCGACCAGCGCCTGCTGGAAGACGTCGCGGTCGATGGAGTCGATGGCCGGCTGATTCGGCTTGGGGCGGTTGGGCGTGATGGCGTCGGGCATGGGGGGATACTAGCCCAACTTCCTTCTCCCTTGGGAGAAGGTGGCGGCGAAGCCGCCGGATGAGGGATTTTGGTGCAGCAGGTCAGGACAGCACCAACATCCCTCACCCGCTCGCTCTCGCTCGCACCCTCTCCCATGGGAGAGGGTAAGTTGACGCTACACCGTCACCCGCAGCACGCCGGTCGGATGCACCGTCAGGTGCTGGCCGGGCAGCACGACCGTGGTGGAATCGCGCTGCGTGACGATGGCCGGGCCCGCGAGGGTCTGGCCCGGCACCAGGTCGGCGCGGCGCCAGACGGCGGTCGCCTCGTAGCCGCGCGCACGCTCGAGCAGCACCGGGCGCGTCGCCGCCGGCTGGCCGGGCGCGCCGCCGCTCGCCGGCGCCGGGATCTCCGGGCGCGGCAGCCGGCCGAGGCCGTAGGCGCGCAGGTTGACGAACTCCACCGGCGCGCTGGGATCGGCATGGCCGTAGGCACGCTCGTGCGCGGCGTGGAAGGCCTCGGCCAGTGCCGCGGCCGACCACCAGCCGGCAGCCCCCGGTGCCGGCAGCGGCACCTGGAGCTGGTGAAACTGCCCCAGGGCGCGCAGGTCGGCCTCGAAGACCAGGTGGCGGTCGGCCAGCAGGATGCCGTCAGTCGCCAGCGCCTCGGTCAGCTCGGCGGCCAGCGGGGCCAGCGCCTCGCCCAGCGCCGCCTCGTCCACCTTGGCGAGGGCGCGGCGCCAGGCGCGCTGCGTCGCGTGGCGCAGGTCGCTCTGCAGCAGGCCGAGGGCGCAGAAGAGGCCGGGATAGGGCGGCACCAGCACCTCGGCCATCCCCAGTTCCCGGGCCATGAGCCCGGCGTACAGGGGCCCGGCGCCGCCGGCGGCGACCAGGCCGAAGCGGCGGATGTCGTGGCCGCGCTCGACCGAGAGCTTGCGGATCGCCTGCACCATGTTGGCGACGGCGACGGCGACGATGCCGGCCGCGGCCTCGGGCGGCGCCAGGCCCAGCGGCTCGGCCACCGTGCGGCGCACCGCCGCCTCGGCCAGGGCGGGGTCCAGCGGGATCTCGCCGCCCAGGAACTCGTCGGGTGCCAGCAGGCCCAGCACCACGGCGGCGTCGGTCACGGTTGCCGCTTCGCCGCCCTTGCCGTAGCAGGCCGGGCCTGGCACGGCGCCGGCCGATTGCGGCCCGACCTTCAGCGCGCCGCCGTCGTCCACCGTGGCGATGGAGCCGCCGCCGGCCGAGATGGTCTCGATGTCCAGCGCCGGCAGGCGCAGCGGCTGGCCGGCGACATGGCGCGCCGGCACCAGCGCCGGCCTGCCGCCGAGGATCAGCGAGAAGTCGGCGGAGGTGCCGCCCATGTCGAAGGTCACCAGGTCCGGCCGCCCCACCGCCGCGGCCAGCGCCGCGCCGGCCACCACGCCGGCGGCCGGGCCGGACAGCAGCATGTGCGCCGGGTTCTCGATGGCCGCGCGCGGCGTCGCCACGCCGCCGTCCGAGCGCATGAGGCGCAGCGGCGCGGCAACGCCGGCCTGCTTGAGCCGCGCGGCGAGACGCTCGACATAGCCGCCGACCACCGGGCCGACATAGGCCGCGACCGCCGTGGTGTTGGCCCGCGGATACTCCTCGATCTGCGGGTTGACCCGGCTGCCGAGGTAGACCGGCACGCCGGGCAAGCGCGCCTCCAGCGCCGCCGCCAGGCGCCGCTCGTGGCTGTCGTCGAGATAGGCGAAGGCCAGCGCGATGGCGACCGACTGCGGCGCCAGCGCCGCCACGGCCTCGACCACGCGCTCGACCTCCGCGTCGGTCAGCGGCGTCACCACCTGGCCGAAGGCGTCGAGGCGCTCCCGCACCTCCAGCGTCATGGCGCGCGAGATCACCGGCGCCGGCTTCTGGATGCGCAGGTCATAGAGCTCGGGGCGCATCTGGTCGCCGATCAGCAGCACGTCGCGGAAGCCCTCGCTCACCACCAGCGCCGCCCTGGCGCCGCGCCGCGTCAGGAAGGCGTTGGTGCCGACGGTGAAGCCGTGCACGAAGAGATCGAGGTCGCCCGGCCCGATGCCGGCGCGCGCGGTCAGGCGGGCGATGCCCTCCAGCACCCCCTGGCCGGAGCCGGTCTCGGCCGAGGGCAGCTTGTCGAGGAAGAGCCGCCCCTCCGCGTCCACCAGCACGAGGTCGGTGAAGGTGCCGCCGACGTCGGCGGCGAGAAACACCTCGGCCATGTCAGAGGAAGCCCTTCAGCGCGTCCAGCGTCTGGTCCGGCTGTTCGACCATCATCATGTGGCCGGCGCCGGGCAGCAGCGCGACCTTGGCGCCGGGGATCAGGGCGGCCAGTTTCTGTCCTGCCCGCGCGGGGGTCATGCGGTCCTCGCTGCCCAGCACCAGCAGCGCCGGACAGGCGACCTTGACGGCGCCGGCCTCGGCCTCGCCATAGGCGTTGCAGTTGATCAGGTCGACGGACAGCGCCCCTGCGTGCGCCGTCTCCAGCAGGCGCTCGCCGCCGCCCAGCATCCAGAGGCCGGGCGCGCGGTGGCCGCCGTAGTGGCCGGCGGGGCCGTGGCCCCAGTCGCAGATCAGCTCATAGGCCTTGTGCTCGCCGGCCGCCGCGGCGGCCAGCAGGTCGGGATGCACCGGCATCTTCGGCGCCACGCCGCAGAGCGCGATGGCGCGCACGGCGGCCGGGTGGCGCGCCGCCGCCTCCAGCGCCACCAGCGCGCCCATCGAGTGGCCGACCAGCGCGGCGTCCTTCAGGCCCGCCGCCGCGACCAGGTCCGCCACCCAGTCGGCCAGCGCGGCGATGGAGGCCAGCGCCGTCCCGCCGCTGCGCCCGTGGCCCGGCAGGTCGACCGCCAGCACCGAGCGGCCGTGATAGGCGAAGTAGCGCGTCTGCAGCGCCCAGACCGTGTGGTCCATGCCGGCGCCGTGCAGGAAGATCACGGCCGGCTTGCCCGCGTCGAAGGGCTTGCCGCCGGTCGCGGCATAGATCGACTGGCCGTTGACGGTCAGGTGCATGGGGTCGGTTGCCTCGCGACTACTTCTGGCTGGCCTTCAGCGCCTGATCGAGGTCGGCGCAGATGTCGCCGACGTCCTCCAGGCCGACCGAGAGGCGGATCATGTCCTCGCCCACGCCGGCGGCCTTGAGCTGCTCGGCGGTGAGCTGCTGGTGCGTGGTGGAGCCCGGGTGGATCACCAGGGTCTTGGCGTCGCCGACGTTGGCCAGGTGGCTCGCCAGCTTCACATTCTCGATGAACTTGGCGCCGGCCGGCCGGCCGCCCTTGACGCCGAAGGAGACGATGGAGCCGGACCCCTTGGGCAGCAGCCGCTGCGCCAGGGCGTGGTCGGGATGCTCCGGCAGGTCGGGATGCAGCACCCAGGCGACCGCCGGATGCCTGGTCAGGAACTCCAGCACCGCGTGGGTGTTGCGCATGTGGCGTTCCATCCGCAGCGGCAGGGTCTCGATGCCCTGCAGCACGTAGAAGGCGTTCTGCGGGCTCAAGCTGGCGCCGAAGTCGCGCAGGCCCTCGGCGCGGGCGCGCATGACGAAGGCCTGCGGGCCGAACTCCTCGGCGAAGTCGATGCCGTGGTAGCCGGCATAGGGCTCGGTCAGGGTGGGGAAGAGCTGGCTCGCCTCCCAGTCGAAGCGCCCGCCGTCGACCAGCACCCCGGCGATGGCGAGGCCATGGCCGCCCAGCCACTTGGTCGCCGAGTGCAGCACCAGCGCCGCGCCCAGCTCCACCGGCCGCGCCAGGAAGGGCGTCAGGAAGGTGTTGTCGATCAGCACCGGCAGCTTCGCCCGCTGCGCGATCTCCGCCACCGCCGGCAGGTCCAGGATCTCCAGGCCGGGGTTGCCGACCAGCTCGCCATAGACCAGCCGCGTCTCCGGCCGGATCGCCGCCTGGAAGGCCTTGGGATCGCGCGGATCGACCAGCGTGGTCTCGATGCCGAAGCGCGGCAGGGTGTGGCGGAAGAGGTTGACCGAGCCGCCGTAGAGCGAGCGCGAGGCGACGATGTGCCCGCCCTGCCCCATCAGCGTGGCGATGGCGAGGAAGAGCGCGGCATGGCCGCTGGCCGTCGCCACCGCGCCGACGCCATGGTCGAGCGCGGCGACACGCTCCTCCAGCACCGCGACGGTGGGGTTGGAGATGCGGGAATAGATGTGGCCCGCGCGCTCCAGGTTGAAGAGCGAGGCCGCGTGCTCGGTGTCGCGGAAGACGTAGCTGGTGGTCTGGTAGATCGGCACGGCGCGCGCACCGGTCACGGGATCGGGCCGCTGCCCGGCGTGCAGCGCCAGGGTGTCGAACTTCAGGAACTTGGGATCGGCCATGACGGGGCTCCTCTGTGCGGCGCGGACCCTAGCGCTTTCTGAACAGCGATCCCAGGATGCCGCGCGTCAGCTCGCGGCCCAGCGTCGTGCCGACCGAGCGCACCGCCGACTTGGTGAAGGCCTCCTCCACCGACTGACGGTTGGAGCTCCTTGGCTTGGGCGCGGGGGCCGGCGCCGGGGCGCGGTAGGTCGGCTCGGTGCCGCGCGCGCCGCCGCGCGGGCGCTCGTCGCTGCGGGTGATGCCGATGATTCCCCCCTGCGCCGGCGGCGCACCCATGCCCTGCGGCGAGGAGGCGGGTGCCGCCTCGACCGGCTGGCCGGCGCGGCGCTTCAGTACCTCGTAGGCCGACTCGCGGTCGACGGGCGTGTCGTACTTGCCCTTGAGGGCGCTGGCGTTGATCACCGCCTGGCGCTCGTCCGCCGTCAGCACGCCGATGCGCGAGACCGGCGGGCGGATCAGCGCGCGCTCCACCACCGCCGGGATGCCCTTGGCGAGCAGCGGGCTGGTCAGCGCCTCGCCGACGCCGAGCTGGGTGATGACCTCTTCGGTGTCGAAAGCCGGGTTGGGGCGGAAGGTCTCGGCCGCCGCGCGGACCGCCTTCTGCTCGCGCGGGGTGAAGGCGCGCAGCGCGTGCTGCACGCGGTTGCCCAGTTGGGCCAGAACGGAGTCCGGCACGTCCAGCGGGTTCTGCGTGACGAACCAGACGCCGACGCCCTTGGAGCGGATCAGCTTCACCACCTGCTCGATCTTGTCGAGCAGCACCTTGGGCGCGTCGGCGAAGAGCAGGTGCGCCTCGTCGAAGAAGAAGACCAGCTTCGGCTTGTCGGGGTCGCCGACCTCGGGCAGCTCCTCGAAAAGCTCGGACAGCAGCCACAGCAGGAAGGTGGCGTAGGCCTTGGGGTTCTGCATCAGCCGGTCGGCCGCCAGCACGTTGACGATGCCGCGGCCGTCCGGCGCCAGCCGCATCAGGTCGGCCAGGGCCAGCGCCGGCTCGCCGAAGAAGGGATTGGCGCCCTCGCTTTCGAGCTGCAGCAGCGCGCGCTGGATGGCGCCGACCGAGGCCTCGCTGACGTTGCCGTACTCCAGGGTCAACTGCGATGCGTTCTGCCCGACGAAGACCAGGAGCTGGCGCAGGTCCTTGAGGTCGAGCAGCGCCAGGCCCTGCTCGTCGGCGACGCGCAGCGCGATGGCCAGCACGCCTTCCTGCACCTCGTTGAGGCCGAGCAGGCGGGACAGCAGCAGCGGCCCCATCTCGCTGACCGTGGTGCGGACGGGATGGCCCTTCTGGCCATAGAGGTCCCAGAAGACCGTCGGCGCGCCGGCATAGGCCAGCGGCGCCAGCCCCATCTGCGCCGCGCGCTCCTCCACCCGGGCATTGCCGCCGCCCGGCGCGGCGATGCCGGCGAGGTCGCCCTTCACGTCGGCGCAGAAGACCGGCACGCCGGCGCGGCTGAAGCCCTCGGCCAGTACCTGCAGGGTCACGGTCTTGCCGGTGCCGGTGGCGCCGGTCACCAGGCCGTGCCGGTTGGCGTACTTCAGCAGCACCTCGACCGGCGCCGCGCCCTGGCCGAGGTAGAGGGTGGTGGGAGTGTCGCCTGCCACGTCGCCTAGCCCTTTCGTTCGTAGAGACCTTCCAGCAGCGCACCATAGGCCGCCTTGATCTTGTGGCGGCGGATTTTCATCGTCGGCGTCAGCATCTCGTTCTCGGTGCTGAAGGGTTCCGGCGCCAGCGCGAAGCGGCGCACCTTCTCGATCACCGAGAGCTCGCGGTTCACCCGGTCCAGCACCTTGCCCATGGCCTCGTGCGCCCCGGCCGGATCGGGATGCGCCTGGGCGAAGTCGCGGCTGGGAACGATCAGCGCCACCAGGTTCGGCTTGCGGTCGCCATAGACCATGGCCTGCTCGATCTCGGGCTCCAGCGTCAGGCGGCCCTCGACCCGGGCCGGCGAGACGTTGTCACCGCCGGACAGCACCAGGATGTCCTTCTTGCGATCGGTGATGAAGATATAGCCGTCCTCGTCCAGGTGGCCGATGTCGCCGGTGTGCAGCCAGCCGTCCTGGATCGCCCGCGCCGTGCCCTCGGGGTCCTGCCAGTAGCCCTGCATCACCAGTTCGCCCCGCACCAGGATCTCGCCATCCTCGGCGATCTTCACGGTCACGCCCTTCACCGCCGGTCCGACGCTGGGCATCTTGATCAGCTCGGGCCGGTTGGCCGAGACCACCGGCGCCGACTCGGTCTGGCCATAGCCCTGCAGCAGGTTGAGCCCCAGGGCCTGGAAGAACCAGCCGATGTCGGGGTTGAGCGCCGCGCCGCCGGAGACGAAGGCCTTGAGCCGCCCGCCGAAGCGCCCGCGCACCTTGTCGCGCACCAGCCGTTCCAGCGCCGCGTCCTTCAGCTTCTCCCACAGGCCGAGGCGCTGGCCCTCCTTCACCCGCTTGAGGCCGAGGCGCAGCGCCTCGCCGAAGAACCTGCGCTGCAGCGGCGTCTGCTTGGCGAGGCCGAGGCGGATGCGCGTGTGCATGGTCTCATAGAGGCGCGGCACCGCGGTCATGATCGTCGGCTTCGCCTCGGCCAGGTTCGACAGCAGGCTCTCGACGCTCTCGGCGTAGTAGATCTGCGCGCCGATCGACATGGGGAAGCAGAGGCCGGCCGTGTGCTCGTAGGAGTGCGACAGCGGCAGGAACGACAGGAAGATCTCGTCCCCCAGGCCCAGCGAGACCAGCAGGTCGTAGGCGCCGAGGCAGTTGGCCAGGATGTTGCCGTGGCTCAGCATCACGCCCTTGGGCACGCCGCCGGTGCCCGAGGTGTAGATGAAGATCGCGGTGTCGCTGCGCTGCAGGGCGGCGACGGAGGCGTCGAGGTCGTCGGCCTGGCTGGCGCCCGCCTCCTCCACCGCCTGCCAGCGCAGCAGGCGCGTGGTACTGGCCTGGGCCTGGCCCGGGTCCTCCAGGGCGATGACGGCGCGGCAGGCCGGCGCCTCGGGCAGGGCCGGCAGCAGACGCGCGGCCAGGGCTTTGGTGGATACCAGCGCCAGCACCGCGCCGGAGTTGGTCAGGATGTGGCGGTGGTCGGCCGGCAGGTTGGTGGTATAGGCCGGCACGGTGATGCCGCCCGCCGCCATGATGGCGAAGTCGGCGATGAACCACTCCGGTCGGTTCTCCGAGACCAGCAGCACGCGCTCGCCGCGCTTCAGGCCCAGCACCTTGAGGCCCAGGGCCAAGTGCCGCACCCGGCGCGCCACCTCGCTCCAGGTCAGCGGCCGCCAGGCGCCCTCCTGCTTGGCCCAGAGGAAGGGCTTGTCGCCCAGCCGGCCGGCCTGGTGGAAGAACAGGGCGGGCAGCGACGACCAGCGGGCATAGTCCATGACGGGCGGCTTCCTCCGAGCGGGCGCCGCCCTGACCTTGGCGGTTCTGGCTTGGCGCGAACGAGCCGGCAGCCTA
>JAKOWB010000416.1 GCA_029781795.1 Pseudomonadota bacterium
GAATCACCACCGGCGGCGGCGTGCCGTCGCCACCCGGAGTGCCGCTACCCGGGGCGCCGGCCGTGGAGCCGCCAGGGCCGGTACCCTTGCCGCTGGGAACCGGCGCGACGCTGCCGCCGCCGCCCAGCGAATCGAGCACGCCGTAGTTCACGGTCACGGCGCTGCTGGACATGCCCTTGCCGCTGCTGACCACGGCGGTGCCGCTGCTGGCGGTCTGCGCCCCGGGATCGTTGTAGAGCGGCGCGGGCTTGCCGGCCGAGCCGCCGGCGGAACCGCCGGCGAGACATTCGGGAATGGCCTGCTGCAGGTTCGCCGGCAGGTCCATGCAGCGCACGTCCTGGCCATAGACGCGCACGATGGTGTCCGGCCCGGCGGCGGCGCCGCCCTGGCCCAGCAGCACCGCCGCGGTCGCGAAGAGCGAGGCGCGGAAGGTGCGCCCCCAGGCGCCGCGCGGCGATGCCGGTTCGGCGGGCGTGGCCGGCCTGCGGTGGCTGGTCGAATCGCTCATGCGTGGCCTCTGTTTCGCCGGTGGACCCCTCCGCTGCGGCCAGAATGGCCATGCAAAGGACGCGAGTCCAACATCTGGAGTCCAAGATTACGCAGGACAATTGCGGCAAACAACCGGATGACGGGGTTAAAAATCCATTCGGCCCTTTGCTTTGCCCAGCGCTCGACTGCCGGTTTCCGGACCACGACTGCGCGCGGCCGGTCACCACAACCTCCTGGGGCGGCACGGCAAGTCTCGCCGCCGCCCGCCCAACCGCGCGGCGTGCCGCGCTATCCTTGCTGGCGGCGCCGCCGGGCGCCGATGAGGCTAGGCCGACTTTGTGGCGTCCTTGCGGCCGAGGACGAGGGCGCCGAGCGGCCTATGCAGGTAGCTGTTGGCCGCCAGGATGGCGTCGCCCTCGAGGGTCCAGGGCCTGCCGTCGATGGCGGTGAGGTAGCCGCCCGCCTCGCGCACCAGCAGGGCGCCGGCGGCGATGTCCCAGGGCGAGAGGCCGCGCTCCCAGAAGCCGTCGAGGCGCCCGGCGGCGACATAGGCCAGGTCGAGCGAGGCGGCGCCCCAGCGCCTGACGCCCGCGACTTCGGCCGAGACGCGTTCGAGCTCGCCGGCGAAGGTGCCGTGCTCGCCGTGGCCCTTGAAGGGGATGCCGGTGCCGATCAGCGCGTCCTCCATCCGGGTGCGGCCCGAGACGCGCAGGCGACGGTCGTTCAGGTAGGCGCCGCTGCCCTTCTCGGCATGGAACAGCTCCTCCTTGATCGGATCGTAGATCAGCGCGGCGACGATCTCGCCGCGCTCCTCCAGGCCGATCGAGATCGCGAAGTGCGGCAGGCCGTGCAGGAAGTTGGTGGTGCCGTCCAGCGGGTCGACGACCCAGCGCCGGCCCTCGCTGCCGCCCGCGCCGCCGCTGGCGCCCGACTCCTCCATCAGGAAGCCATAGTCGGGCCGCGCCTTGGCCAGTTCCTCCTTCAGCACCCGCTCGGCCTTGAGATCGGCGGTGGAAACGAAGTCGG
>JAKOWB010000418.1 GCA_029781795.1 Pseudomonadota bacterium
AATCCTGCCGGAAGGTGCCGCCGTGCACGGCCGCGGCCAGGTTCTTGTGCGTGGCGCTGACGATGCGCACGTCCACCGGCTCTTCCTGCGTGGCCCCCAGCGGGCGCACGCTGCGCTCCTGGATGGCGCGCAGCAGCTTGGCCTGCATGGCCAGGGGCAGGTCGCCGATCTCGTCCAGGAACAGCGTGCCGCCGGCCGCGACGAGGGCAATGGCGGTGATGGCCAGCGCGACCATGACCTCGACCAGGGTGAAGCCAGAAACGGAGCCCCCACGCTCCCCCGCTGCGCGAGGTGCGCTGCCCCCCCAGGGGGCTCCGCCCGCCTTGGGGCGGCCCGGCGGCGGGCGGGGGGTCATGGCTGCACGGCCTCCACGCTGAACGGCCGCAGCCCGTCGGTGGCCACGCGCAGCGGCGGCGTGGCGCTGCCGGCCAACTGCAGCACGATGGCCTGCGCGGGGATGATCGGGTCGGGGCCCAGCGTGACGGGGGCGTTGCCGAGGGCGTGGGTGCGCGCGTCCAGCCAGCCGGTGGGCAGCGGCGGCGCGGTGGCGGGCAGGCCGTCGAAGGCGAAGCCGCCGGCCGTGGGGCGCCACTGCACCGGCACGCCGGCCACGCGCGACTGGGCGCGGGCCGATTCCAGCAGGGCGGCCAGCCGCGCGCCATCGCGCGCCAGGGTATTGCGGTCGCCATCGGGCAGGGCCAGGCTGACGAGGGCCGTGCCCAGCGCGACGATGGCGACGACCACCATCAGCTCGATCAGCGTGAAGCCGCGCTGGATTTTCAAGCAAAATCGGCCTGCAGCCCGCACTGAATATGCCCAATCAGCTATCGAAAACAGAGTCATCCGCTCAAGCCCGTGCACGCGATGGGGCGGCGGCGCGCTCTTACTGCCAGCTGCCGATGTCGGCGTTCTTGCCTTCGCCGCCGCTCACGCCGTCGGCGCCGAAGCTCATCACGTCCACCTCGCCCTTGATGCCAGGGCTGAGGTACTGGTAGGGCCGGCCCCAGGGGTCGTTGGGCAGCTTGTCCAGGTACGGCCGCCAGTTGGGGGGCACGGGCGGCGACGTGGGCTTGGCCACCAGCGCCTGCAGGCCCTGCTCGGCGGTGGGAAAGGCGTGGTTGTCCAGCTTGTAGAGCTTGAGCGCCTGCATCAGGTTGTTCACGTCGGTGCGCGCGGCGGTGGCGCGCGCGTCGTCGGTGCGGTCCAGCACGTTGGGCACGATCAGCGCCGCCAGCACGCCGATGATGACCAATACCACCATCAGCTCGATCAGCGTGAAGCCCCTTGGGGGTTGAGCGTTGGGCGTTGAGCGTTGAGCGTGGCCGGAGCTGGTATTCACGCTCAACGCCGAACGCCGGACGCCGAACCTGGCGGTCACTGCGAGAGGGGAAACGGACATGGGTGGCAGGCGCTCGGGCAGAGAGAGTTGCGGCAGTGGCTTCAATGATAATCGCCGCCATGTCCTCGCCTCGCCTTGCATCGCGCCTGCCGGTGGCCCTGGCCACGCTGGTGCTGTGGGCGCTGGCCGCCGGCAGCGCGGCCTGGTGGGCGCTGCAGTGGGGCGGGGCGCGGCGGCCGGTGGACGTGCCGGTGGCCGCCACGGCCGCCGCCGCGCCGGCGCTGGACGTGGCGGCCGTGGCGCGCGCCCTGGGCGCGCAGCCCAG
>JAKOWB010000431.1 GCA_029781795.1 Pseudomonadota bacterium
TCTCGACGCAGAGCGTCATGCCGGGCCGGAATTCGCCGGCGCGCGGGCGGATCCAGTCGGCGTGCAGCGGGATCGCCGGCCACTCGTCGGCCATGCCGACGCCGTGCGCGGCGACGCTGTAGCGGCGCGGCAGGTAGCGCTCGGGGATGCGCCAGGAGCGCTCGTTGAACTCGGCGAAGCTGACGCCGGGCTTCACCAGGGCGAGGTTGTGGTGGATCTGCTCCAGCGCCGTGGCAGAGAGCGTGCGCTGGACGTTGCTGAAGGGCGTGCCGCCCACGGTCCAGGAGCGCGACAGGTCGGCGCAGTAGCCGTAGGGTCCGATCATGTCGGTGTCGAAGGCGATCAGCTCGCCCTCCTGGCAGACGTAGTCGGAGCATTCGGAGAACCAGGGATTGGTGCGCTGGCCGCAGGTCAGCAGCCGCGTCTCCAGCCACTCGCCGCCCGAGCGGGTATTCTCGAAGGCCAGCTCGGCCCAGATCTCCTGCTCGGTGCGGCCGGCCTCGGAGGCGGCGGCCATGCGGGCGATGCCGGCCTCGGCGACGCGGATGGTCCAGCGCATCAGGGCGATCTCGTCGGCGCTCTTGATGGCGCGCGCCTGCTCGCAGATCGCCTGGCCCTCGACCAGGGTCATGCCGCGCTGGCGCAGCGCGTCGACGCCCATCGGCTCCAGCTTGTCGACCGCCAGGCGCCGGTTGCCGCCGCCGTGCTGGCGCAGCAGGGCCTCGATCTCGTCGGCCCAGCGCGCGCAGTTGCTCTCGGCGTACTCGGCGGCGGCGAAGTAGTACCAGCCGATCGCGGGCCTGACCTCGGTGATGGTAGTGAGATGCTTCAGCACATGCTCCGAGCCGCGATACTCGAAGGCGAAGGCCGTGCCGTCGGCGAAGATCAGGGCATAGCGGCTGGCGTTGTGCAGCAGCCAGACGTTCATGTTCTGGATGTCCAGCGCATAGCGCACGTTGACCGGGTCGTAGAGCAGGATGGCGCCGCAGTCGTGCTTCGCCAGCTCGGCCAGCAGGCGGCCCTTGCGGTGGTGCCGCGCCCGTTCCAGCGTCGCTGCCGGCACCGGGCTCTTCAGCGGGCGGTCCGCGCCCTCGGCATTCAGGTAAGCCTGCTTGCGCGCAGCCTGCACGGACATGCGACCCCTCCCCACCCAGCCTGCCGGAGCGCAGCAGGCCGAGGGCGGCGTCGCCGTCCCGCAGCCGACGGCGGCTGGCTAGAAGGCGTCGGCCAGCACGTCGACGATCA